>CAYRQL010000001.1:0-59683 GCA_964426525.1 uncultured Actinomycetota bacterium
TCCTCAGGCGATGTTAACAAAGACGGCCGCGCTGATGCTATTATCCTTTATGATTATGCTGAATACCCTTTTTGGCGGATAAGAAGAAATCCCACTGCTGCCCTTTATGCTTTCATTTCTTCCGGTTCCAAATTTACTCCTAAACTATTCTGGAAAAGTGGCTTAGGCGCTTTTGATTACAACCGCGCAAAACTTTCCTCAGGCGATGTTAACAAAGACGGCCGCGCTGATGCTATTATCCTTTATAATTACGGAAACAAAACCACTGGTCTCTTTGCTTTTCTATCCTCTGGCTCTTCTTTCTCCTCTAAGCTCTGGTGGAAAAGCAAAGCTGGTAGTTTTGATGCTACTCGAACCAAACTTTCTTCAGGCGATGTTAACAAAGACGGCCGCGCTGATGCTATTATCCTTTATAATTACGGAAACAAAACCACTGGTCTCTTTGCTTTTCTATCCTCTGGCTCTTCTTTCTCCTCTAAGCTCTGGTGGAAAAGCAAAGCTGGTAGTTTTGATGCTCGTAAAGCGACTCTTTCAGCTGGTGACCTAAATGCTGATGGCAAAGCTGACGCTATAACTCTTTTTAATTATGGTGGCAACACATCTGGCTTTCGTTGCTTTATTTCTTCGGGCTCATCATTTGCTTCTCCTACTCTTTTCTGGAAGAGTTCAGCTGGGAAGTTTAATTATTACCGTTCCAATCTGGCGCCGTAAAAGTTTCACTGCTTTTCACTCAAGCCTGGAAATGGGCTGGCAATTGCCAGCCCATTTTTTATTTTGGGCCAGACTCATTTGCCATTATATTTACCAGCTAGGGAAATTGTTAAGCTTAAATAACGGTAAGTTTCAGGCTTCCTTATATTTTTTTCTATAAGGGGTTTGATGTTCTTTAGAAATATAAAGTTAAAAAAGTGTATTTAAAAATAGGGTCTCAAATAGGTTTGTCAGATTAAGCGAAAAGGTCTGATTTCAGACTTTCAACAGTTTTTCTGGTTTCTGGTAAAGCTTCTTTTTTTATAGGTTGACTTCCAAAAAAGGGAAGAGACCCTTCTAAGTTTAAATATTTTCTTAAAACTTTTAAGTAGGGCTCAGGAATTAAATCAGGCAATTCAAAATGGCAAAGGTCGGCAAATAATGAAGCCCAGGCAATTGGTACCGAATAGTAAGCATCGTAGCCACCACCACCGAGAGCAAGAATTTTGCCGTTAACTAGCTGATGAGCAATTTGATGCAGTTCTTTTACCATTTCGAAAAAGCCTTTTAGAGAAACTCTAAGGTGGGTCAATGGGTCTCTCTCAAGACTATCACAGCCGTTTTGAGTAACCAGAATGTCCGGTTTGAAACTTTCAATTAAAGGTTTAACTAACTCCCTAATCGCTAATAAATAGTCGGCTTCAGTTGAATCGGGGCTAAGCGGGACATTGATGGAATAACCAGTTCCCTTGCCATCTCCTTTTTCGCTTTCAAAACCTGTTCCTGGGAAAAGATAATAACCCGATTCATGAATTGAAATGGTTAAGACTTGAGGGTCGTCATAAAAAATCCATTGGACACCATCGCCATGGTGGGCGTCAATATCAACATAAGCTATTCTTTTACCTTCTTTTCGAAGGTAAGAAATGGCAATAGCTGCGTCGTTATAAATACAAAAACCCGAAGCTCGATTGGTTAAGGCGTGGTGAAGACCACCCCAGGGATTGAAAGCGTGGATTACTTCGTTTTTAAGAAGCATTCTGGCAGCTAAAAGAGAAGCACCAGCAATTTTAGCAGAAGATTTATGGATTTCAGGAAAAATTGGGTTGTCACTAGTTCCCAAACCAAAGTGCCAGTTATGTTTCCCTTTTGCTGCGTCCTTAACTGCTTCTATATAGCTTTCAGAATGGACTTGTTTTAGCTCTTGGTCGCGGGCTAAAGGTGCCTTCATTTTTATTACTTCAAGCTTATCTAATAACCCAAGGGCTTCAATTAAGCGGTAAGTGAGTTTTATTCGGGTTGGATTCATAGGATGTTTCTGGCCGAGATTGTAATTTATCTCTTCATCATAAATTAATAGAATCTTCTCCATTTTCTTACACCTGAAAATTAGCCGGTACAACTACCGGAAGCTTTTTAGGAAAAACCTCTATTTTAAAATCTTTTGCTAAAAAAGTTTCTCCATCAAGATGGGCAGGAATGGATTTTCCGTCTGATGATTTTACCCAAACTTTTCTAGCCTTAAACATATGGAAGGGCTTCATCCAGGTGTGCTTACCAAAAATAACAAAAGGAAGTCTTAAAATGACTTCATACTTTGGCAAGGCGTCAATGTAGCACAAATCGATTAAACCGTCGTCATTTTTGGCTTGAGGGGTGATTAGGAAACCACCGCCGTAGCTTTGCCCCGAGTTAGCTGCTAGAAGAGTAACAACTTTCTCTTGCCAATCTTCAGCGTCAACTTTAAGTTTTATCTTGTAATGGCGGTATTCTCTAAAAAGTACTTTAAAAAGGGATTGAAGATAAAGCAAGAGCCCCGATTTTTTTGTCTTTTGATTAGTCTGATTAGTCATGTGGGCAACTTGAGCATCAAAGCCAATTCCTAAGGAATTTGCGTAATATCGATTGTTAACTTTAACAATATCAATTAGAATTATTTTCCCGTTTAATATTTGTTCTACAGCTGTTTCAAGTTTTTTAGAGATGCCCAGCATTCTTTGTAAATCATTGCCGCTGCCGGTTGGCAGGAAGGCTAATGGTATGGGATTGTCTAAAGTCATCAAACCGTTAGCAATTTCATTGATGGTTCCGTCGCCGCCGACACCAATAATAAGGTCAAAACCATTGTTTTTTTTGGCAAAATTTTCACCCTGTCGAGGGTAGCTGGTGATTAGTAGTTCAAATTCAAGATGAGGCTTAAGCAATTCGCTGACACGGTCAATAAGCTTTCCTGTTTGTCCGTGGTTAGCAGCTGGATTTAGGATGACTTTGGCTTTTTTGAATTTTCCCACAGTAGATAAGTTTAGCTATTCTTTTTTTGTTTGCAACAGGAGCACGAATTAAATATTTGGGTTTCTTATCAAGTTGACATCTTTTTAGAAAGTAGTTATAATATTTTTAAAATTTTAAAAATACTTAAGAAGATGAAAGTAGAGATAAAAGTGAAAATATTTCGTGCTTTGGCTGACGAGACTCGCTTTGAAATAGTGAGGACAATAGCTGTTCGCGGTGAGGTGCCTTGCGCTGAGTTGGTGGAAGAGTTTTCGCTTTCTCGACCAGCGCTTTCTCACCATTTTCGCATTTTAAAGGAGGCTGGATTGGTTAAGGCTCGAAAATCAGGCCAATATTATTTTTTCTCTTTAAATCGAAGGTATTTGGAACGTTTTGGTCCATATTTTATTGAGGTGTTAAAAAAATGAAAATTGACGATAAAAAAAATGAGGAGATGAGAGAAATGTCACGACTTACAATTTATGTCCATGATAACTGCTCCGAGTCATCTCGGGCTTTTGATATTGCTTCCTGGTTGAAAACATTGGTTCCGGAAGTGGAAATAGAAGTTATCAATATTGACCGCTGCCCGGAAAAGTTAACAGTTGATTATGACGGACCTGTTTATATGTATAACGGGGAGGTGTTGAAGGTCGGAAATCCGGAGCCTGAAAAGTTGTTAGCTTTTCTTTTGTTTTTTGACAAACGGCACAGAAATTAGATTAGCCAGCTTTCTGTTTAGAAAGTTTGGTTTTCTTTTCCAGCTTGAAACCTTCGGCGATAACGGTAAGTAAATTTCCGCTTACAATAAGGGCAAAAGCTGCCCAGAATAGCTTTAAGGGGGTTGAACTGTTATAAAAAATGGTGATATTAACTAAAAAAACTAAATAGCCAGTATGGAGAAGAAGTGAACCCAATCTGAAGATTCTTCCTTCTTTTTGAAACTTTAACTGCCCAGGGCGAACCAGGAAAAAATAAATTGTCAACGTTGAGGCTAATAAAGAACTTCCAAAAAACACAAATAAAAAGCCTATCCAGCCATAAAAAACCGAAGTGGCGAGCGAGCAAAAAGCTGTTGTCAGTAACCAATAAGCCAGGTTTTTCTGGCTTATAAGCCTTTTCGGCAGGCAAAGAACTGTTAAAAGTGCCAAAACTAAAGCTAGAGGCAAAGCGTAACTATTCATTGAGTTGAGATAATAAGAATAAAACCAGGTTTTTTCCCAGCCCGGTTGAGTT
This sequence comes from uncultured Actinomycetota bacterium, assembly GCA_964426525.1. GTDB lineage: Bacteria > Actinomycetota > Aquicultoria > SKW223 > CALKMS01 > CALKMS01. The sequence goes on from CAYRQL010000001.1 coordinate 4,198, forward strand.
AAATTTTTCCACCAACTAAAAACTGTTCCCAAGAGCGAGACTAAACCTAACGATAGAAGAGAAATGAAAGTAAGAATTAAAAGCCAGTTATCCCAGGCTTTCCAGGAAATTGTTTTTTTAACCATAAGCGTGCACTCCAGGAATTAAATAAGTGGTGAGATAGGTTAAAAAAAGCGATGAAAAAGAAAGCAAGTTTAGATAGGTTAGCCAGCGGAGGTTTATTCGGTAGTTTGGGTGAAGCCTCAAATGCAGATAAGCGGTGTAAAGTAACCACATCATCAATGATATGTTGAGTTTTGGCGACCACCACCAGGGTTCATTTTTCCAGGCAAAAATAGCCCATGGATATCCAACAAGCAAACCAATAGTTAGAGCTAGATAGCCAACTTTTATAAAAGAATAAATAATTTCTTCAATTTCTTTATTTAGGTGGCGAAGCAAATAAAAGCTAGCTATAAAGCTATATGTGAAGGCAGCATAAGAAAAGAAAATAAAAGGAGGGTGAATCCACATATATGTTGTGTTATAGAAAAACCTAGCTCTCAATCCAAATTGAAGCAGATTTCCATAAGCCTGAGAAGCGCCGGAGGTTTTTAATGTTTGCCAGATTTCTAAAACTTCACGATTAAAAGAGGGTAGTGGATTTAAAAAAGTTTTATCAAAAAAGAGAGAGCTTAAAACAAGAACACCTAGTCCAAAATAAAGCCAGGGCTCAATTCTTTTGTCTGGACGAAAAATTAATAAAATAGAAAAAGTAAGAGACCAGAAAAAAAGTTTTTCCCCTTCAATCCAGAATGGAAGGTAAAAACGGATAGCGTTTTGATTTTCAGTCGGCAAGACGAAAATTTGGTTGATTTTAAAGTGGTACCAAATTAATAAAGCGAAACCAACTGACAAAGTCGATAAGGAAAGCCAGAAAATAAGGCGGCGGTAAGGTTTAATCCAGGGATTAAGAATCAAGATCAAGCCAATTAAAAAGAAAGCAACTGAGAAATATTTTCCCAAAAGGATAAAGCTTTCTCTAAGAGTAAAGTAGGCTTGAAAACTGGCTGCCGAATTCATAGTTAAATTTTAAACTATTTTTTTGAAGAGTTTTTTGCTAGAAAAATTTTTTTTTATGTCTTTTTGTCGTCATATCTGTGGTATTATTTTTTAGTAAACAGTGAAGAAGATAAGGTGTTACATATGCGGAGAGACGCTGGACTTCAGTGACCGTGAGGAAGCGCGTTACGATGTCAAAGAAGAGCAGTTTTGCCATCGTAGTTGCTTTCGAATTATGTCTGAGGGTAAATTGTTAATGCGGGTAGCTGAAGGGGAAGAAGTTGATGATTTCTTTATGGAGCGCGATTTAGAAGTAGAAGAAGCTTCTACTCTGGTCGAACCAAAGTTTCACTAACCTTTCTGTTGATTGCTTCATGAAGCCATTCCAGCTAATAAAATCAGCTGGTGTTGAAGTTTTAGGAACTGAGATTGGCGATTTTTCTCTTTATTTTTCTAGCCGACGGGGTGGTTTTAGTAAGGCTCCATTTAATACTTTAAATCTTTCTTTCCAAGTGGGCGATGAGCAAAAAGCTGTAGTTAACAACCGAAAAAAATTAGCTGAAGCTTTAGAGTTATCAATAGGCAATTTTATCACTTTACACCAGATGCACAGCTCGCAAATTTTAAAAGTAAGCTTGAAAGAAGCAAATTCCTTTCTTTCTGAGAAAGTTACAGCAAAGGGCGACGCTCTAATCACTTCTGATCCTGTTGCCTTAACTCTTTTTTACGCTGACTGCTTGCCGATTTTTCTTATTGAGCCGCAAAGGAAAGTGGCTGGTCTTATTCATGCTGGCTGGCGAGGGCTAAAAGAACAGATAGCCAAAAAAACCGTCGAAGAAATGGTGATGGAGTTTGGAATTTTACCTGAAAATCTATTTGCCTGGCTTGGGCCTTCAATTGACCATTGCTGCTATCAGGTTTCTTCTGATTTTTTAGATTATTTTCAAGCTAACCCTGAAAGTGTTAAAAAAACAATTGACGGCCGAGTCTTTCTTAACTTAAAATCTATTGGTTATGCACAACTCCGTGAATCTGGAGTTAAAAAGGAAAATATCAAAACTGTACCTTACTGCACATCTTGCCAGAAAGACTTTTTCTTTTCTTATCGTAGAGAAAATGGAGAAACTGGAAGACAAGCTGCCATTCTAGTATTGAGAAAAAAATGAAGAGAATTCTGGCTCTTATAATTCTTTTTTATCTTCTTTTGGCTGTTATTGGCTTTATTAAACAAGGCAGTCATTTCGATTCAATTGAGATATCGGGGTCTAGCACTGTTCTTCCGATTATTCAAGCAGCTTCTGAGGAGTTTGTGGAGGAAAAGAAAGGGGTAAGGATAGATGTTCAAGGTGGTGGCTCAAGTGTCGGGATTGAAGCTGTTAGGAATGGAGTGGCAGACATTGGTATGTCTTCGAGGGAGCTGAATTCAGAAGAAGAGGGCTTAAAAAAAATTCCAATAGCGGTGGATGCAATTGCTATTATTGTCAATAAAAATAACCCGGTGGAAAGCCTAACTTCTGAAGAGGTGAAGAAGATTTTCAGTGGAGTGATTACTAACTGGAAAGAAGTTGGCGGAGAGGACTGTGAGATTGTGGTGGTCAACCGAGACGAGGCTTCTGGTACCCGAGAGCTTTTGCTAAGCTATTAATGGGTGATAAGAAGTTTTTAAAGAGGGCAATTATTCAGCCAGGCAGTGGCCAGGTGAGGTCAATTGTTTCAAGCACACCAGAAGCTATTGGTTATTTGTCTATTGGTTATGTTGGGAAAGAAGCAAAAATTATCTCTTTAAATGGAGTTAAACCTAGTATAGAAAATATTAAGAACCGAAATTACCAGCTTATGAGAACTCTTTACCTTTTAACTCGTGGCGAACCAGAGGGGATTAATCGAGAGTTTATCGATTTTGTGCTTGGTCCAAAGGTACAAAAAGAAATTGTTAAAAAAGCTTACATTCCCATTTCTGAATTTGGTGATGTAAATCAATGAAGAAAGAGAAACTTTTAAAGCTGCTTTTTCTTTTGACTGCTTTTGTGGCTGTTTTTACCATCTTTTTGATTTTCCTTTTTGTGGCAGTACGGGGAATTCCTTTATTTTTTGAAATTTCTCTTTTTGAGTTTCTATCTGGTTTGGATTGGGAGCCGTCAGCTGGTCATTTTGGTGCTTTCCCTTTGATTTACGGAAGCTTTCTGGTAACGGTGGGAGCTTTACTTTTAGGAGCTCCGCTCGGCGTAGCAGTAGCGATATTTCTTTCAGAGATAGCGCCATTGAATATTGTTCGCCTGGTTCGTCCGGCTGTTGAATTGTTAGCTGGCATTCCCTCAGTGATTTATGGGTTTTTTGGAATTATGATAATTATTCCAGCCGTAAGAACCATTTTTGGAGGTTCAGGCTACGGTCCAGTCGCTGGTTCGCTGGTTTTAAGCATAATGATTTTACCGACAATAACTACTTTGTCTGAGGATGCTTTAAGGGCAGTTCCGAGGGCATATAAAATGGGGTCTTTTGCGTTGGGTGCGACTAAATGGGAAACAATCAAAAAAGTAGTATTGCCTTCAGCTTTTCAAGGGATAATTTTGTCTGTTATCCTTGGGATGGGAAGAGCAATTGGTGAAACAATGGCAGTTTTAATGGTGGTTGGCAATGCACCTGCTATTCCTCTTTCGCTAAAAGATCACTTTTCCACTATCACCAGTGTTATTGCTATGGATATGTCCTACGCTTCTGGTCTGCATCAGCAAGCCCTCTTTGCCCTTGGTTTAATACTTTTTATTGTTTCTATGTCAATGGTAGCTGTGGTTCGCCTGGCTTCCAGTCGTCGGAGAATAAGATGAGAAAAATAGAAGAGAAAATAGCTATTTTTCTTTTCTGGATTGCTTCTTTTGCGGTTCTGGCCTTTTTGCTGACTTTAATAGCTTACATAATTTTCCGCGGCTTACCGGCTATCAGCTTAAAGTTTATTTTTTCTTTTCCACATGGACTTGAGGCTCGAGGCGGAATCTTTCCAACCATTGTTGCCACTTTTTACCTGACGATTTTAGCCGGGCTAATTGTTTCGCCAATAGCTGTTGGTGGTGCAGTTTATCTGACCGAATATGCAAGACCAGGGCGACTGGTCAGAGTAATTCGTTTTGGAGCTGATGCGCTTTCATCTGTTCCCTCAATTGTTTTTGGCCTTTTTGGTTTGGCTTTCTTTGTCTACTTTTTTAAATTAGGCTACTCAATGTTAGCAGGTGCCTTAACTTTAGCGCTGATGATTTTACCGGTGGTAATGAGAGCTGCAGAAGAAGCTATCCTGGCTGTTCCTCGAAGCTTTAGGGAGGCAAGCTTTGGTTTGGGGGCTAGCAAGTGGCAAACGATTAAAGAGGTTGTTTTACCATCGGCAATGCCCCGAATAATCACTGGGGTAATATTAGGAATGGGACGGGCATTTGGTGAAACAGCAGCAGTTTTTCTCACGGCTGGTATGGCTATCAACCTTCCTTATTTTCCAACTGCTCCTGGTCGAACAATGACTGTACATCTTTATCTCCTGGCTACCGAGGGAATTTCCTTAGACATTGCTTTTGGAACTGCCTTATTGCTTTTGTTTTTTATTCTATTATTTAATTTTGGGGCTCGATATTACGGTCAAAGAGCCATTAAGGGAGGTAGGTAGTGGAAGAGAAAAATACCTTTGAAGTTAGAAACCTGGGATTTTGGTATGGTGATTTTAAGGCTCTTGAAGACCTTGATTTTGAAATCAAAGCCAATTCAATTACGGCTTTTATCGGTCCTTCTGGTTGTGGCAAATCTACACTGTTGCGGTGCTTGAATAGAATGAATGATTTAATTGAGGAAACGAGAGTTGAAGGAGTTATAAAACTTAATGGAGAAGATATTTATTCAGATGAGATTGATCTCCCTGAACTCAGGCGAAGGGTGGCAATGATATTTCAGCAACCCAATCCTTTTCCATTTTCGATTTTTGATAATGTAGCTTATGGTCCGCGCCTTCATGGAGTAAAAAATCAAGCTGAGCTTGAGGAAATTGTTAAAAACAGCCTTGAAAGAGCGGCTCTCTGGAAAGAAGTTAAAGATAAATTAAGCTCACCAGCTACTGACCTTTCTGGCGGACAGCAGCAGCGTCTTTGTATTGCTCGAGCTTTGGCTGTCAAGCCGGAGGTTATTTTGATGGACGAGCCCTGCTCAGCCATTGACCCTACCTCGACTCAAAAGATTGAGGATTTAATGCAAGAACTAAAAGAAAAGTTTACAATTATTATTGTCACTCACAACATGCAGCAAGCAGCCCGAGTATCTGATTTTACAGCTTTTATGTTATCTGAAGAAAATAAACCGGCAAGATTGATTGAATACGATCGCACTGAAGTTATTTTTACTAATCCGAAAGATAAGAGAACAGAAAACTATATAACTGGAAGGTTTGGTTAAAATGAGAAAAACTTTTCACGAAGAACTTAAAGAGTTAAAAAGCGAAGTGGTTGAAGTTGGTTATCTGGTTGAAGAGGCCATACGGACGGCAATGGAGTCTTTAGTGAGTGGCGATGTCAGCTTAGCAGAAAAAGTGATGAAAAATGATGACTTAATCGATAATAAGGTTTTGGGAATTGAAGAAAAAGGGGTTTCTCTGATTGCCAGACAGTGCCCAGTTGCGAGAGATTTGCGTCTGATACATTCAATTTTTCTCATCAATATTCATTTAGAGAGAATGGGCGACCTGGCTTTTAACATTTCTCGTACCGTTCGAGACTTAGCAGAAATTCCTGACGAAGCTCAGGAGTTTGTTAATCTGTTGAATAAAATGGGCGACAAGGTTCTTGAACTGGTAAGTGTTTCTTTAAAAGCCTTTGAAACTTTGAATTCTCAACTTGTTGACCAGCTAACTCAATTAGACGAACCAATTGATTCTTTTTTTAAAGACTTTTTTAGCCTGATGGCTAAAAAATCAGAAAATATTTCTTTCAAGTGGGCAAGTAACTATATTTTAGTTTGTCGTTGGTTGGAGAGAATTGCTGACCACGCAGTTGATATAGGAGAAAGGGTTATTTATTTGGTTTCAGGAGAATTTGTCGACCTTGATTGATGGGGCGAATCCGAGATAATTTAGAGCGAGTTAGAGAGCGAATAGAAAAAGCAGCTGAAAAATCTGGAAGAAAGGCTGGGGAAATAGTTTTAGTAGCAGTGACAAAAAATGTTCCTCCTACGCTAATTCGAGAGGCATTCTTAGCTGGTCAAAAAATTTTTGCTGAAAACCGCGTTCAAGAGCTTTTGATGAAAAAACCTCAGCTTCCTTTTGAATTAGAGTGGCATTTTGTAGGCCATTTACAGAGCAATAAAGTAAAAAAAGTTGTTGGTCAGGTTGATCTTATTCAATCAGTGGACAGCCTTCACTTAGCGACTGAAATTAACCGGAGAGCTCAGGAAAAGGATTTGAAAGTTCAGGTTTTGCTGGAATATAAGGTAAGTCCGGAGGCAACCAAATTTGGTTTTACTCAAGAAGGAATAAGAGAAGCAGTTGAGAAAATGTCAGAATTTAAGGGTATAATTGTAAAAGGTTTGATGACTATAGCACCGTTGCTTTCAGCTGAGGAGTGTCGTCCTTACTTTGAAAAAGCTCGAATTTTATGGGAGAAACTAAGAGAAGAGAAAGCGGATTGGTTTGAGTATCTCTCGATGGGTATGAGTGACGATTTTGAAGTAGCAATAGAAGAAGGAAGTAATATGGTGAGAATAGGACGGGCAATATTTGAAAGGAGGTGAAATGGAAGACCTTTGGCAAAAGGCATTAGTATTTTTAGGATTAAAAGAACCAGAAGAAGAAGAGTATTTTGAAGAAAGTCATTCAGAAGAAGATTCATTAACAGTTAGAAAAGTGCCAAGAGGAGATTTGTCACACCGTCGCGCAGAAAGACCCACTCCTTTAAGAGCGGTAAGAAGCACTTCGTTTCAAGTTCATATCTTTGAGCCCCGCACACTGAATGATGTTTTGAGAGTTGCTGACAAGTTCAAAGTTGGAACACCAGTCATTGTTAATCTCCAATCGACAGACAAAGCTTTAAGCCAGCGGATAATTGACTTTGTTAGTGGAATGGTCTTTTCTTTAGATGGTAAGCTTATAAGGATAACTAGTGGAGTTTATCTAGCGACGCCTCGTAACGTTGAAATTGGACCTGAAGAAAAGGCAAGGATAAAGGAGAGATTTTTTAAAACTGTTTAGGGAGGGAATTTGAGGATAGGAATTATTGGAGCTGGCCAAATGGGCGGAGCTTTAGCTCAGGGGCTACTAGAGAAAAGAGTTGTTACTTCTGATGAGCTTTTTTTATCGGATGTTAGAGCCGAAAGACTAGATGAGCTGAAGCAGCAGTTGGGCTTAAATACTACCACTCTTAACAGTCAAGTATTGGAAAATACTGAGATAGTAATTATCGCAATTAAGCCACAGCAGTTAAAAAGTTTGCTTAACGAATTGAAAGGTGCGGGTATTTCAGGCCAAGTTTTAGTTTCTATTGTAGCTGGGGCTAAAATATCTCTTTTTGAGGAGTTTTTGGGGGATAACGCTAAGATTGTGAGAGTTATGCCCAACTCGCCCTGTCAAGTTGGCTTTGGAGTATCTGTTGTAAGCAAAGGAAAAAATGTTGATTTTGATGAGTTAGGCAAAGTTAAGTCAATTTTTGCGGCGGTGGGTGAAGTATTAGAGCTTCCTGAAGATTATCTCGATATAGTTACGGCAATTAGCGGTTCTGGTCCAGCTTTCTTCTATTATTTTGCTGAAGCTATGATTGAGGCAGGTGTAAAAGCAGGTCTTTCACGCGAGGTAGCTACTGAGCTTGTTCAGGGAACAATGGTTGGCTCGGGGATGATGATGAAGAAAACAGGTAAACATCCTGCTTTATTAATTGATATGGTAACTTCTCCTGGCGGGACAACAATTGCTGGTCTTGAAGCTTTGGATAAGAAGGGTTTCAAAGCTGCTGTTTTTAAGGCGGTGGAAGCAGCTTATAAAAGGGCGAAAGAGTTAAGTTGAAGTTTTTGATAATTACTTGGCTCAGCAACTTAGTCGATCTTATGTTTTATGCTATATATCTTTCGATAATTCTGGTGATAATTCGCTCTTGGGTACACTTTCCTATTCCTCGTTCTCTTGCCAGGCTTTGGTATTTTATAGAAGATTTGTCTGATTGGTATCTTGGAATGTTTAGAAAGTATATTCCGCCTTTGATGGTTGGTGGTCTGGCTTTGGATTTAACTCCCATCTTAGGTATACTAATTCTGGAGTTAGCTCACAGCTTTTTGAAAAATTTAATTTGGAGTTTATAGGAGGTGAAAAGTGAGGCTTACGCCGCTTGATATTCATCAGAAAGAATTTCGGAGGGTTTTGAGAGGCTATAGCGAGGAGGAGGTAGATACTTTTCTAGATGAAGTAGCGACTGAGTTTGAGAGGGTTTTTCAGGAGAATATCGATATAAAAGAAGAAGCGGAAAGACTTAAGAAAAAACTGGCTCAGTATGAAAAATTTGAACAGACTCTCCAGGATACCATGCTCGCAGCTCAGCGTTCTGCTGAAGAAATTCAAAACAATGCTCGAAAAGCTGCCGAATTGGTTATTAAGGATGCTGAGTTGAAAGCTAAAGAGATTGTTCAGAACTCAATTGCTGAAAGACAAACGATTAACAGCGAAATAGTAGCTTTGAAAAAGTTAGTTGCGGACTTTAAAGAAAAGATGAAAGCTTTTCTTCAAGGCTACCTTGTAAGTTTGGACGAGCTTGAGAAGCAAGTCGAGGCTTTACCTGAAACGAAGATGGAAGAAACCTTTATTGGAGGAGAAGAAGAGGAAGCTGAAATTGCTTCTAAGGAAGTTGGTTCAAAGGAAGTTTCAGAATCAGAACCCGAAGCAGAAGAGTCCGCGGCCGAAGTGGCCAAGGAGGAAGTGGTTGAAAGTTCAGAAACGGCTTTGGAGGAAGAGCTTTCGCCTTTTGAGAGCGATTTAGCTTCGGAAAGCGAACCTAACTTATACGATAACTATCCTGAAAAAGTTGAATAGCTTTTATCGATTAACTGAAAATGGCTTGGTTTTAAGGATCTATGTCAAAACCAGAGCCAAGAAAAGAAAAGCTGAATTTTTGTGTGACCGTTTGAGAATTTATGTTGAGTCTGCTCCCGAAGGAGGCAAAGCAAATCAAGAGCTTATAAATTTTCTCTCCAAGCTATTTTCAATTCCCTCTGAAAAAGTTAAAATTTTAAGAGGGAGAAAAGGTCAAATTAAAGAAGTATTTTTAAACTCAATGGACGAAGCGTATTTAATCAAAGTATTAAGTTCTCTAAAACCAATTTAAATTTTTTTTAGTTTTAAACTCGATAAACTTTTTTTAAGTGGTGTTAGTCGAATGGAAAAAATTGATTTAGTTGAACTAATAAAAGCGAATTTTAAGCCAATGTGTATTTCTGTTTATTTAGGTTTTCAAAGCGAAAACCCGGCAACGGATGAAATTTTAGCTGCTTTTAATTCATTGGTTCATAAAGAGGCCCAAAAAAATCAAACTTTTAAAAAAGAGGAATTAAAGTTTCAGCTTGAAGAGTTAAGGAAGGTAATTCGCTCACTTCGCTTGCCAAGAGGAAATTTCCGGGGTATTTCAATTTTTATGGCTTCTAAGCAGAAATACGCCCGAACTTTTTTCCTTCGCAACTCTCAAGAAATTCTTCGGATCTCGACTTCTTTTTACCTGTCGCCACTGATTAGGGAGTTTTGTGAAGCTTTAAATTTTTGTTTTTGTCTGGTAGATGATCGTAAGGCTCGGCTGATGGTTCTTTCTCCGTTTGAGGTACTGACTGAAGTTGAAATCGATGATCATACGCCAGAGAAGGTTAAAAGTGCTGGCTGGTATGGTCTGGAAGAAAAGAAAATTGTCCGACATATAGAAGAACACATAAGAACACACTTCCATTTAGTAACTGATAAGATTCAGGAACTTTTTGAGAAATATGGTTTTGAGGTGCTGGTTTTGTCGTTAAACTCGAAAAAATTGCGAGTTTTTAAAAAAATGCTTGGCAACAAGGTAGCTTTCAAAGTAATAGAGAAGCCATCACTTGATTTCAGTTCTTCGCCGGATATGATTAGAAAATTAGCTGAAGAAATTGAATTAGCAGAAATGGAAAGAAGGAAATTAGTGATAAGAAAAAAACTCGAGAGCGAGCTTGGAGAGGGACGAGCGGTAGTCGGGTTAGAAGCTTTTCTGCGTGCCTGGAATGAAAGTTTGGTAGAAAAAGTGCTTGTAGAAGAAAGTTTTGAGGCTAGCACCTTTCTTTGTTCAAATTGCCATCAGTATCAACTGGAAAGCGGTAGTTGCTTGTTTTGCGGAACGAGATTGAAAGAAGTAAAACATTTTCATGATGAGCTTATTAAAGAATGTTTCATTAAAAATATTGAGGTCGTTTGGCTAAAGAATTTTTCTTCAGGTTTAGGAGCTATTCTCCGAACTTACCTTTTTTAAGTTTTTCCAAAAAAGTAATTTTTTCCTCTTCTTTCTTCTCATCAAAAACAACAACTTGATTTTTACCCTGACTCTTTGCTAGATATAGAGCTTTATCGGCGGCACCAATTAGTTCAGTTTCATTGGTGCCGTGGAAGGGGTAAGTTGAAATGCCGGCGCTTAAAGTTAACTTACCCAAAAAGGTATTATCTTTTTTAAGAACTAAATTTTCTACGCCCGTTCTTATTCTTTCAGCGACGCATTTTGCTCCTTTAATGCTTGTTTGAGGAAGGATCACTGCGAACTCCTCTCCACCGTAGCGAGCGGGAAAATCGGTGTCTCTAATTAGCTCTTTTAATTTCTGTCCCACTTCTTTTAGAATAAAATCGCCTGATAGATGCCCATAACGGTCGTTAAATAGCTTGAAATCATCAAGGTCTATCATTATGACTGAAAAGTTCAGACGGTAGCGGCGGGCTCGTTTTATTTCCTCTTTTAACCTGTCATAGAAAGAACGGTGGTTGTAAAGATTGGTAAGAGAGTCGGTGATAGCAAGCCTCTCTATTTCTTCGTAAAAACGGGCTTCCTTAATTGCTAAAGCTGCCTGGTTAGCTAAGAGGGAAAGGGCAAAAACCTCTTCTTTTTTGAATTTCCTTTCTTTAAAGTCGTCAACATAAAGGATTCCAACCACTTCGTTTTCTACCTTTAAAGGAACAGCTATTAACGATTTGATTCCTTCTTTGAGGAGCGTAGGATTGTTAAATTTAGGGTTTCCTTGAACATTATTTATTACCGTGGGTCCTGGGTTGGTCAAAATGCTACTGGTTAAGCCATTTGGTCTTACTTCCCAATGGGTTACCCGATTAAAATTGTCACTAAAGCCGATTGAAACTTTCATTGATAATTTTTTTCTTTTTGAGTCGTAAAGCGCAATACTTCCGGCTGGGCAGTTAGACAGCTTTAAAGCCAGTTCCAAAATTTCTCTTAAAGTTTTTTCTGTTTTGGTAGCCGTAGCCAGCATGAGACCAACTTCGTAAATGATGTGTAAAATATCAGCTGTTTCTTTGTTTTTTTGCACCAGGGTCCAGAGAATTCTCGCGGCAGTGCCGGTTAAAGTTTCTGTGCGCTCGGGTTTTATTTCTTGAATTTCCTTATTAAGTCTTCGATCACCAGTAACATTGATAATAAGGTCAAGCTCAGATGAAAGGCAGGATTTCCAGTCAGACGAGGTCTTAATTCCAAATTTTTTTGCCAGCTCAAGACCGGGAGCCTCGGGATTTACATCAACGATGGCAACAATTTCTATTTCCTTATCTGGAGCAAGAGTCTCGAGGAGTGATTTACCTCCCTTGCCGGCTCCAATTATCAGTATTTTGATTTTTTTCATTTTAAGTTACCCTTTTTCAAAAATTTTCTAATTATATAATCGGTATTGGAGTTGAAAGTAATACCCCTTTTGGTAGATTTTTTAAAATTTGTCAAATTCAAAAGTTGAGAGAATTAAGGTTGAGAGAAGTTAATTTTTCCGATAAGCTAAGCTTATTTTTGTAGGAGGTGCGATGATTAATGCGCAGAGTTACTTTAATTCCTGGAGATGGAACTGGACCTGAGTTGGTTGAAGCAATGAAAAAAGTAGTGGAAGCTACTCGGGTTCAAATTGATTGGGAGGTTGTTGAAGCCGGCGAAAAAACAATGAAAGAAAAAGGAACTCCTCTTCCATCTGAAGTCATTGAGTCGATTAAAAAGAACAAGGTTGCTATCAAAGGACCAATAACAACGCCTGTTGGCAGTGGCTTTCGCAGTGTGAATGTGGCATTACGAAAAGAGCTTGACTTATATGCTTGTTTGAGACCGACCTTTACTATGAAAGGAGTAAAGACACTTTATCGTGAAATAGACCTGGTTGTTGTTCGTGAAAACACTGAGGACCTTTATGCTGGCGTTGAAAGAATGGTTAATGAAGGAACTGCTGAATCTATTAAACGGATAACTCGGAAAGCAACTGAGAGGATTGCTCGTTTTGCTTTTGAATATGCTAAAAAAGAAGGCCGAAGGAAAGTAACTTGTGTGCACAAAGCCAATATTATGAAGTTTTCTGATGGATTATTCCTTAAAGTAGCTAGAGAAGTTGCTGAAGATTATTCAGAGATAGAGTTTGAAGACCGAATTGTTGATAATATGTGTATGCAGCTGGTTATGAAACCTCATCTTTATGATGTTTTACTCTGCCCAAATCTTTATGGCGACATTCTTTCTGACCTTTGCGCTGGTTTAGTTGGAGGGTTGGGAGTGGCACCGGGAGCAAATATTGGAGATGAGTTTGCTGTTTTTGAGCCAACTCACGGTAGTGCTCCTAAATATGCTGGCCAGAACAAAGTAAATCCGACTGCAATAATTCTTTCAGCCTGGATGATGTTAAAGCACCTTGGCGAAGGGGAAGCAGCCAGAAAAGTTTTGTTAGCAGTAAAAGAAGTAATAGCCGAGGGGAAGATGGTGACTTATGACCTTGGCGGTGAGGCTGGCACTCAAGAAATGGCAGAAGCCATTGCACAACGAATTTTGGCTAATTAAGTTTTAATCTCGGAAATGCTAGCTATGTGTTAAAGTTTCTAATAATTTTTATAAATGGTAAACTATAAAAAATAATAAGGGAGGTAAAGATTGCCAACTGAGGTAGTAATTGCCCCTTCTTTGCTTTCGGCTGACTTTGCTTGTCTGGCTGAGGATATAAAAAAAGTGGAAGAAGCTGGAGCTCGCCTTTTGCATATTGATGTTATGGATGGCCATTTCGTTCCCAACTTGACTGTTGGTCCTGCAGTTGTTGAGTCAATAAGGAAAATCACTGATTTGCCGCTTGATGTTCATCTGATGATTGATAATCCAGAAAGATATATTGACTCCTTTGCCCAGGCAGGAGCAGATTGGATTTCTGTTCATTACGAGTCAACGCCTCATATCCATCGAGCTTTGCAAATGATTAAAGCCTACGGGCATATTGAAGTGGGAATTGCTTTAAATCCTTCAACACCTTTAGCAGTTCTTGCTCATTTGCTTGAGGAATTAAACTTTGTTTTATTGATGACCGTTAACCCGGGTTTTGAAGGCCAGGTTTATATTAACCAGATGACTGAGAAAATCAAACATCTAAAGCAGGTTCTTAACCGTAAAGGATTTGATATAAAAATTGAAGTTGATGGTGGCATAAACGAAAAGGTTGCTAAAGAAGTTGTTCAAGCGGGAGCCCAAATTCTGGTAGCTGGCTCAGCGATTTTCAGAACGCCAAATCCTGCGGAAGCTTTTCTTAAAATCAAAGGTGAGGCGAGTAAAGTTGTCAAATAAAATTTTTCCGAAGTTTTTTCAGAACAAAAAGCTTGTTTTGCTTGTTGTTTTATTTTTACTGGCTTCTTCAGCTGGACTTGCCTGGTATTTTAAGTCTCGTGCGGTTTCCAGGTCGGAGAGCAAAAAAACAGTCTCAACCGGGGTTAAAAAAGGAGTGGTTGAGTTTTTTGATACAACACTAACTTTAGAAAGCGAGGCAGAGTCAGGGCAAACTGGAGTTGAGACTTCAACAGGAACAACTGGATCAAATTCTTCCTATTTAAAAGGTAGTAGAACTCCTCCTAAAATGCAGCGAGTTCCCAAGTTGAACGCGTTTATCCCGGCTGATGTTAAAGTCCAAGAGTTAACCACCCAAACCATTGATAAGCTTGAGAAGCCTCTGTACGGGATGGCTTCTGGCGATGTGGTCGAGGTCCAGAAAAACGGCTGTAAATTAAAACTTTCCTCTTTTGTAGCTCTGGAGGCAGAAAAGAAAGATTCAAAAGTTGAAAGAAATTTTTATTTTTTGCCGCCTGGGACGAACCTTTTTCTTTCCTATCCTCCAGGAATGCCAGGGGGCACAGAAAATCCTTTCAAGTTGAAAGTAGGCGAACGTATCTTAGCCCGTGTTTCCTTATCACCTGGTGGGAAAGAAGCAGTTTTGTTGAAGATTGAAGGCCGTAAAACTAAATAAGCAGAAAGTTGTTTTTTCTAAAAGCTGAAATTAATTAAAAAGCTTTTTTTGATTTCTTTTCTTGTTTTACTAAAAAAGAACGATTATGGCAAAAATCACAACGGTTATTCAAAGCTTTACCATCATGGCAGCGATCTTTGCAGCTTTCCATAGTTATTAAGTTTTCATAGCCTTTTATTTCATGGGCAACTCGGTTGTGGCATTCTGTACAGCGCATCCTTATCTTTAAATGAGCTTCGTGTTTAAAAAGAAGACCGTGGCCGAGACTTTGATCCCGACCCTCAGTATGACAAAGAAAGCAGGATTCGTTAGAAATCTCTGAAGCTAGTTCACTTTCTTTGTTAATTGGTTTTTCATAGCTGTTAGTGAGATGATAAAAAAGACTTTTCGACGACTTAGCTTTGTCTATCAAAAGATGCACTAAGCCTGGCTCTACATGGCATTGAATACAACTGGTATTTTGATGTACGGAAGATTTCCAGGAAATGTAATCAGCTTTCATTTCGTGGCAACTACCGCAAAAAGCGGGGCGGCAAGTAAACCAGATTCCTCCAACGAAAAGAACTATTAGAGCAATAAATCCGATAACCAGCAAGAAAACATTTCGAGAAAGAATCATTACAAAAGCTTTTTTCGAAAAGAAGACACCCTGTCTAACATCAGGTGAGATGCATTTTTTTGAATCACGACCGAGGACGCAATCACCGGAAGGTAAAACAAAGCTACAATTCTGACATTTTTTTTCCACTATTTATATCTCCTTTCACAACGTTAAATTTTTTTAACTTTCTTCTTTCTCCCATCCCTTTGTTTATCACTAAAAGTGGTATGATTTTTTAGAGTTTTATATAACTATAAATAGTTAGAAAAGTTAGATGGATTTGTGTTTTTTCCTAGCCTAGCTTAATGGAAACGGAAAGTTATAATAATTAAGCGTCAATAAGTTCGAGAATTAAAAATTTTTGTTAGGGGTGAAAAATATGAGTAATGAGAAAAAAAAGGAAATAAAAGTTGAGTTTCCACCTCACTTACGTGCTGGAGCATACACAAATAATATGGTTGTCAGCCACACAAAAGAAGAGTTTGTTATAGATTTTATGTTTATAACAGCAGTTGATGGAGTTGTGACGGCCAGATTGATAACTAGTCCTGGTCATCTGAAGCGAATTATAGCTGCCTTGCAGGAAAATGTAAAAAAGTACGAAGCAACTTATGGAAAAATCCAGTTAGAAGAATCGCCAAAAGGGGCCACCGGGTTGGTTCCTCCAGTTGCTCATTAGTTTTTAGCAGTTAGTGGCATTAAAAGATTTAAGATTTTTTTCTGACCTGAGCTTTGAATTTTTTCAAAATTTGGTTGGCTGAATGGGCTAAGTTTATTTTTTGTTATCTTAAGATGAGCAGATAGGGGGGCTTAAAAATATTCAAAAAATTTTTCAAATTATTACCCCAGTTAAATCAATTAGTAGTGGTTTTTTGCCTGTTCAAAAGGGGATAAAAATTTCTTGACAAACCTATTGACAAGCTTAAAATAGAAGATGTCCCGAGAGGCTCACGGAGTTTTTCAGAGCTCGAGGGCAAACGGGAGGCTTAGCGAGAAATCAAATAGCCGAGGCCGAAAGGCCAGAGCTAAGAGAGATCTCAAAGAGCCAAGCGATAGCCCAAAAGTAAAGAAAACTCCAAGAGGTTTCTCGGGACATTTTTTTATATTGCTTGGAAGGCGGAATTGGCAAATAAGAGCAGTTTTGCTAAAATTAATCAACCTTAAACTGGGGACTGGAGCCCCCGGCCGGCTCGCGGTTTAAGGATTTTAAGATTTAGGGGGTTGTTATGCTTACAAAAGTAAAAAAAGAAAAGCTGGTTAAAAAATACCAGAGACATGAAGGCGATACAGGTTCACCGGAAGTTCAAATTGCTCTTCTTACCGAGAGGATTAAGTATCTTACAGAACATTTAAAGGTTCACAACAAGGATTTTCATTCTCGCCGCGGTATGCTTAAGATGGTTGGCCAGCGAAGACGCTTGTTGAACTACCTTAAAGATGTGGACATCGAAAGATACCGGGCTATCGTAAAGAAGCTCCGCTTGCGCGGATAAACCTGGTTAAACCTGGTATTTTTGAAGGGTTGACAAATTTTTTTTTCGAGTTAATATTAAAAATTACTTTTTTGTTTTTACCTTTAAAACTTAATAGAGCTATAAGCCGATGAAGAGGAAGAGTAGGCCGGATGGACCTGATAGCGAGCTGGGGATGGTGGAAGCCTGGTAGGGAAAGTCTGGTTGAATGGGCCTCGGAGGCGCCAACCGAAACCTAATTGGGAGTAGGCTTGGCCGGAATCCTCACCGTTATCTGAGGAAAGGTATAAGCCAGAAGTTTTGGCCGTACCTGATGAGTGGCTCTCTTTATAGGGAGCAAGAAGGGTGGCACCGCGGGAGCAATAAGCCTCTCGTCCCTTGGACGAGAGGCTTTTTTATTTTGTGTGAGTTCGCAGTGAAAATTTTTTTGGAGGAGAGTTGTTGCAACTAAGCTTGAAAGAATTTAAAAAAATTAGTGAGAGCTATGACTTAATTCCGCTAAAACTGGAGTTTTTAGCTGACTTGGAAACTCCTGTTGGCACCTTTTTAAAACTGGTTCAAGATAAGCCCGGTTTTTTGCTGGAAAGTGTTGAAAAGGCAGAAAGCCTTGGACGCTATTCTTTTGTTGGTTACGATGTTGAAGAAATTGCTGTGGCTAGAGAAAATAAGCTAACAGTATTTAATAAAAGCGAAGAGCAGCATTTCAGCGGAGTCGATCCCTTAAGTTTTCTCGAAGAAAAATACTTGAATTTGCGTTTTTATCGTGAGCCTACTTTACCTGGGTTTCAAGGTGGATTGGTCGGTTTTGTTTCTTATGACTCGGTTTTTAACTGGGAGGAAATTCGATTATTTCGTCCAAAAAAGACAAGTTTTCCGATTTTAGCTTTTTTTGTGGCTAAAAAATTTGTAGTGTTTGACCATTTAAATCGAAGGATGAGCTTGGTGAAAGTTGTTGAACCGAAAGTAAAAAACGAAGAGATTTATTATCAAACCTTGGGAGAATTAGAAAAGGACTTTCAGCATTTGATGGAAAAGCAGGTTTCTCCAACCGGTAATGGATTAATAATCGGAGAGTTAGAAAGCAGTTTTACTCCCCAAGGTTTTTATCGTTCAGTCGAGAAAATTAAAAACTATATAAATAGTGGCGATGCTTTCCAGGTTGTTTTATCGCAGCAGTTCACTGCTCCTTTTAAAGGAGACAGCTTTTCTGCTTATCGTCATTTACGTTCAGTAAATCCTTCTCCTTATTTATTTTACCTGCGTTTTCCCGGTTTATCTCTGGCTGGTTCTTCACCTGAGCCTTTACTTAAAGTTTCTCGAGGCACTGCGCTTACTCGGCCCATTGCCGGGACTCGAAGACGTGGTTTGTCTCCCGAAGAAGACCGTGCACTGGCGGAGGAACTTTTAAATGACGAAAAAGAGCAAGCTGAACACATAATGCTGGTTGATTTAGGAAGGAATGACCTCGGTCGCGTCTCGAAACCCGGTACAGTCAGGGTCACGCGTTTTATGGAAATCGAAAAATATTCTCATGTAATGCACATTGTTTCTGAAGTCGAGGGTGTTTTAAAAGAAAATTGCCGTCCTCTGGATGCATTAAAAGCTGTCTTTCCAGCTGGAACGGTTTCCGGTGCTCCAAAAATTAGGGCAATGGAAATAATTGACGAGCTTGAACCGGTTAGGCGGGGTCCTTACGCTGGTGCTGTGGGCTACCTTTCATTCTCTAAAGACCTTGATGTTTGCATCACTATTCGAACATTAATTTTTTATCAGAATAAAGTATTTGTTCAGGCAGGTGCCGGGATTGTAGCCGATTCTGTTTCTGAAAGGGAATATCAAGAAACATTGGATAAAAGTCAAGCTTTAATTAGTACACTTGAGGGAGCTAATGGTTTTAGTTATTGATAACTACGATTCATTTGTTTATAACCTTGTCCAATACCTTGGAGAGCTCGGGCAAGAATGCTTAATTTTTCGTAATGACAAGATAGGCTTAGAGGAAATTGAAGAAATTTCTCCAAATCATATAGTTATTTCTCCTGGTCCCTGCACGCCTAACGAGGCAGGGATATCTCTTAAGGTAGTAAAGCACTTTGCGGGGAAGATACCAATTCTTGGCGTTTGTTTAGGACATCAGGTTATTGGCCAGGCTTTTGGCGCTAAAGTGGTTCGGGCGCCCAAACCGGTTCACGGAAAAACTTCTTTAATTTATCATTCAGCAAAGGGAGCTTTAAGGGGCATCCCCAGCCCTTTTGAAGCTACTCGTTACCATTCTTTAATAATCAGCGAGAAAAACTTGCCCGCTGAATTAGAAATAACTGCCTGGACTGACGACCAAATTATTATGGGTGTTAGACACCGGATATTTGAAGTTGAAGGAGTACAGTTTCACCCTGAATCAATTTTGACTCAGCATGGGCACAAACTGCTTGAAAATTTTGTTTCTTCAAAAAAGGGGGAAGGCTATGATTAATTTTCAGGAGGTTAATTTTAACTTTGAGGCTTTAGTTGTGGGCATTGTTCAGAATTTTTTAGCCTGGCTAAAGGATGAAGGATTTGAATTTAAAGAGGAGCTTCAAGTTGTCTTTGCCAGCTATTTTGCTTTACTTGAGCTGAGAACGGCTACCGATAAGCTGATTAAGGAGTACGAGAAGCTACCAATTTTTGAAGGCTTAGAACCGGAAAGAGCTTATCAAGCCTGGCTTAAATCTCAAAAAGATAATAAGGTAGTCAGGTTAAAAAGAAAGGAGGCGAGCGACGATGATTCAGGAAGCCCTAAGTAAGCTGGCCGAAAGGCAAGACCTTATCGAAGAAGAAGCTTACTTAACTACCCGAGAGATTATGAGCGGCCAGGCATCAGAAGCTCAAATAGGAGCTTTTCTTATGGGTTTAAGGTTGAAGGGTGAGACAGTTGACGAAATTGTCGGTATGGCCCGAGCAATGCGAGACTTTTCATTTAGAATCAAGGCTGCCAATGGCAAAGTGATTGATACTTGTGGGACAGGCGGCGACGGTAAAAAGACTTTTAATCTTTCCACGGCAGCTGCCCTAGTTTTGGCCGGAGCTGGTCTAAAAGTAGCTAAACATGGCAATAGATCGGTTTCCAGTCATTGTGGAAGTGCTGATATTTTGGAAGCAGCCGGGGTTAAAATTGATTTGCCGCCAAAAAAAGTTGAAAGATGCCTTAATGAGATAGGAATTGCTTTCCTGTTTGCGCCACTTTTTCATCCAGCTATGAAACACGTGGTAAAACCCCGAAAGGAAATAGGCTTACGGACAATTTTTAATCTTCTTGGTCCACTAACTAATCCAGCTGGAGCAAACTATCAACTGCTTGGAGTTTACTCTCCAGCTGCTCTTGAGTTGGTAGCCCAAAGTCTTCAAAGATTAGGCGTCGAAAAAGCGACGGTTGTTCATGGTTTGAATGGATTAGACGAGGTATCAATTAGTTCTCCTACTGTTTTGTTCCGGGTTGACCCAACAGGAATAAAAAAAGAAGTTTTAAACTTGGAAGATTTGGGCTGGCAAGAAAGACCTTTGTCTTTTATTCAAACTTCTGGTCTTGAAGAAAATCTTTCCTTACTAAAAAGCTTTCTTAATGGAGAGAAAAATTCAGTACGAGATGCAGTTTTACTTAACTCAGCTGTTGCCCTGGAAACTGCCGGTGAAGTTTTAACAATAAAAGAAGGTCTTGGTTTAGCAGCAGAAGTTGTAGACAGTGGAAAGGCAAAGAAAAAACTGGAAGACTTAATAAATTTTAGTCGGGAGGCAAGCAATTAAAAGTGTTACAGTCTATTTTGAACGCTAAAAAGAAGGATTTAGAAGAGAAAAAGGCGATAGTTCCTCTTGATAGGTTGAAAAAGCAAGCCGAAAAATCCTTTTGCCGTTCTTTAAAAAATAATCTGAAAAGCGATGGTTTGAGTATAATTGCTGAACTAAAAAAAGCTTCACCAAGTAAAGGCTTAATAAGAAGTGATTTTTCTTTACTTTTTTTAATTAAGGAATTAGAAAGCGCTGGAGCTGATGCTTTGTCAATCTTGACGGAGGAAAAATTTTTTCAAGGCAAACTTGATTATTTAAGGCAAGCAAAGGAAATCAGTTCTCTGCCAATTCTGAGGAAAGATTTTATATTCGATCACTATCAAATTTTCGAAGCTAAAGCCTACGGAGCTGATGCTGTTTTGTTGATTTGTCAGATTCTAAGCCTGAAAGAATTAAAAGATTTACTTTCTCTTTCGAAAAGTATTGGATTGGAAGTGTTGGTTGAGACTTCTTCTAAAGAGGAAATTGAAGTTGCTCTTGACTTGGAAGCAGAAATAATCGGGGTTAACAATCGGAATTTAAACACATTTGAAGTTAATTTAGAGCATTCGTTGGACCTGGTTTCCTTCCTTTCTTCTCAAGAGGTTTGTCGAGTAGCTGAAAGTGGAGTGAAAGGAGGTGAAGATGCTCGCAGGCTTAAAGAAGCCGGTTATGATGCTGTTTTAGTTGGTGAGGCTTTAATGAGAGCGCCGGATTTAAGATCTAAACTAAAAGAATTAAAAAATTAAATGGAGGTGTAACCTGATGAAAAGAAAATTTGTGCTAAGTGATAAGGAGATACCGGAAGCCTGGTACAATATCATTCCTGACTTGCCACGACCACCTGAGCCACCTCTTCACCCTGGCGAAAAACGGCCAGTTGGCCCAGATGACCTGGCAGCAATTTTCCCAATGGCTTTAATTCAGCAAGAAGTGAGTTCTGAGAGGTACATTGAAATTCCGGAAGAAGTCAGAGAAATTTATAAGCTTTACCGCCCGACCCCTCTTTTCCGGGCAACCAGTCTGGAAAAACATCTTCAAACTCCGGCCAAGATTTATTATAAATATGAGGGCTGGAGTCCGCCGGGTAGTCATAAGCCTAACACCGCCATTGCTCAAGCTTATTACAACAAAAAGGAAGGCACCAAGAGGTTAACCACTGAAACTGGTGCTGGTCAGTGGGGTAGCGCATTAGCTTTTGCCTGTCAATTGATGGGGCTGGAATGCAAAGTCTATATGGTTAAAGCAAGTTACAACCAGAAGCCTTATCGACGGATAATGATGGAGACCTGGGGAGCAAAAGTTGTTGCCAGCCCGAGCGAAGACACTCAATCTGGCCGTTCCATTTTAGGCCTGGATCCCAATTCTCCTGGAAGTCTGGGTATTGCCATTAGCGAGGCAGTTGAAGACGCTGCTACTCGTGATGATACAAACTATTCCTTGGGTAGTGTTTTAAACCATGTTTTGCTTCATCAAACAGTGATTGGAATTGAATCTAAAAAGCAGATGGAGTTGGCCGGTGACTATCCTGATGTTGTCATTGGTTGTATTGGGGGTGGAAGTAATCTGGCTGGTTTGAGTTTTCCTTTCTTACAGGACAAGCTGACTAAAAAGGCTAATCCCAGAGTGGTCGCTGTAGAACCCTTGGCTTGCCCAACCTTGACTAAAGGGGTTTATACTTATGATTTTGGTGACACGGCAAAGCTTACTCCACTTCTCAAGATGTACACCTTGGGGCATGATTTTGTTCCTGCGCCAATTCATGCTGGTGGATTGCGTTATCACGGCGATGCTCCTTTGGTTTGTCTTCTTTACGATGAAGGCTTAATTGAAGCTGTTGCTTACCATCAGAACCCAGTTTTTGAAGCTGCTATAACCTTTTCTCGGACTGAAGGAATAATACCAGCTCCTGAGTCAGCACATGCCATTAAAGCAGCTATTGATGAAGCGATCAAGGCTCGCGAAAGCGGCGAAGAAAAAGTTATTCTTTTTAACCTTAGCGGGCATGGTTACTTCGACTTAAGTGCTTATGAGACCTATCTGGCTGGCAAATTAGAGGACTACGAATATCCAAAAGAGAAGGTGGAAGAGTCATTATCGCATCTACCAATGATTTAAGGTTCAGAATAAAAGTTTGTGGTCTAACACGATTGGAAGACGCAATTGAAGCTTTGGAATTGGGGGCGGGGGCTTTAGGCTTTGTTTTTTACCCGCCTAGCCCCCGCTATCTTACTTTTCAGCAAGCAGAGGCTATTATTAAGAAGTTGCCGGTCAAAGGAGAAAAAATTGGGGTTTTTGTTGATTTTGATTTGGAAAAAGCCGAAAAGATAGCGCTGGAAATTGGCTTGACCGGCGTTCAAATTTACAGACCCCAGCCAGTTATTAAAAAGGATTTGTTTTACATTTTTGCTTTCAGAATTAGTAAAACACTTCCAGACCTTGACCTTTTTTCTTGGGCTGACTACTTCTTATTAGATAGCTTCTCTTTACAATCCTATGGTGGCAGTGGTCAAAAGTTTAACTGGGGACTTTTGAGCAATAAACGATTTAGCCGACCAGTAATACTGGCTGGCGGCTTGACTCCTGAAAATGTTTTTGAAGCAATTCTAACCACCAATGTAGATGCGGTTGATGTTTCCAGCGGGGTTGAAACTTCTCCTGGCATTAAGGACAGGATAAAGTTAAAAAAATTCATTAAGCAGGCAAATTTAGCTTTCACGGATAGGAGAGCTTTTGATGAGAGAAAAGATGCTTCCCGATAAAAGTGGACATTTTGGTCGGTATGGCGGAAGATATGCTCCCGAAATTTTAATTCCAGCTTTAAAGGAACTTGAAGAGGCTTATTATAAATATAGGCGCGATAAGTCTTTTCAAAGAGAACTAAACTATTACTTGAAAGAATATGCTGGCCGACCAACACCGCTTTATTATGCGAGGAATTTTTCTCAAGAATTGGGCTTAGAAGAGGGTAAAGTATATTTAAAAAGAGAAGATTTATTGCACACTGGAGCTCATAAGATTAACAACGCTTTAGGTCAGGCTTTGCTGGCTTTAAAAATGGGAAAGAAAAGGGTCATTGCCGAAACCGGAGCCGGCCAACACGGGGTGGCTACAGCTACTGCTTGTGCACTTTTAGGGCTTAGATGTTGTGTTTACATGGGAGCCGAAGATGTTAACCGCCAGCATATTAACTACTCTAAAATGAGATACTTAAATGCTGAAGTAAGTGTGGTTGAAAAAGGTAGTCGAACTTTAAAGGACGCTATAAATGAAGCGATGCGTGACTGGATAACTAATGTTGAGGACACATATTATCTTTTGGGTTCAACTGTAGGACCTCACCCTTATCCGATGATCGTTCGCGATTTTCAATCTGTTATCGGCAAGGAGACAAAAAAACAGATACTCAAGAAAGAAGGAAGAATGCCTGATTACATTGTTGCTTGTGTTGGTGGCGGTAGCAATGCTATGGGGATCTTTTATCCATTTTTGAACGAGGCTGAAGTTAAACTGATTGGCGTAGAAGCGGCCGGCGAAGGCTTAAATACTGAAAAGCACAGTGCTTCCTTGACAATGGGGAGAAATGGAGTTTTGCATGGCGCTTTCACAAAGTTTTTGCAAGACAATAATGGGCAGGTTAAAGTCACTCATTCAATATCTGCTGGCCTTGATTATCCAGGAGTTGGCCCTGAACATGCTTACTTAAAAGAACAAGGCAGGGTGAAGTATGTAACCGTTGACGATAAACAAGCTCTTGTTATGGGTTTTTTGGCTCTCTCAAGGACTGAAGGAATAGTGCCTGCTTTAGAAAGTGCTCATGCTGTTGCTTCTCTTTTTTCTTTAAAAAAGAAGCTTAGAAAAGATTCGTTAATTGTGGTAAATCTTTCGGGTCGAGGAGACAAAGACATAGAAGTTGTGCGTGATTATGGTCTGTAACAAGCTAATTTAAAAAACATTTCTGAAAGTGAGGAAAATCTTTGGTAGTAAAGATAAAAAAGGTGTTTAATCAAGCGAAGAAAGAAAACCGTTTAGCTTTGATCAGTTACTTTGTTTATGGCTACCCAGATTTTAAGACTTCAGAGAAGGTTATCGGTATCTTAGCCAGGGAAACTGATGTGGTAGAAATTGGTTTTCCTTTTTCCGACCCACTGGCTGATGGAACAACTATTCAGGCGGCATCAGAAATTGCATTGAAAAATAACCCGAAGGTTGGGGATGTTTTAGACTTTGTTTCAAAACTCAGGAAGAAGGGCATAGCAACCCCTTTAATTTTAATGTCTTACCTGAATCCTGTTTATTGCTTTGGTTTTGAAAAATTTGCCTTTCAAGCTCAGGCGGCTGGTCTGAACGGGGTTATTTTCCCTGATTTACCAGTTGAAGAAGCTGAAGATTGGCTTAAGGTTTCAAAAGAACAACTGGAAACAATTTTTTTAGCTTCGCCTTTAACTGACGATGATCGCCTGAAAGAGATTGATAGGTTGGGGAGCGGATTTATTTATTGCGTTTCAGTTTTAGGCACTACAGGTGCTCGCGAAGGAGTCAGTTTTCTTCTTGAACCTTTTTTAAAGCGAATTAGGGACCAAGTTAAACTACCTATAGCAGTTGGATTTGGCTTTTCTCAGCCTTCTCAGATTAGGTTAGTGAAGTTTTTGGCTGATGGAGTGATAGTTGGGAGCGCTTTAATTGACGCCTTTAATGCGGGCGAAAGCATTGAGGAAAAGATTGCTTCTCTTGAAGCCAAAATCAAAGCTCTGAAAGAGGCTTTGTAGTAAAAAAATGACAAAAGAAAAAATTTTACAAAAAATGTCCAAACGGACGATGGTAAAAAAATTTTTCAAAGGTTATAAAAGATGTGTAGTGTTATTGTAGGTAGTTTCTGGAACTTGGGGTAGGGTTCCTAGGCTGGGCAGGAGGGGGGCGTTCAGGATTTTATCAGTCTTTTTAATCATTAATTTTTAAAATTCAGTTCAATCCTATAAAATTATTACCTATGGGAGAAGAAAAAAAAGGTTTTTCTGTGCCCGATGGTCTTTTTATCCGTTGCGGTGTTTGTAAAACAATTTTGTTTCGTAAGGAATTTGAAAGAAACTTTAAAGTCTGTCCTCAATGCGGCTTCCATTATCGCCTTTCAGTGAAAGAACGGATTGAGCTTTTACTTGATAAAAATTCTTTCCAGGAAATGTTCTCTGGTTTAAGAACAGTTGACCCTTTAAATTTTCGGTGTGTCAAGAGCTATTCGGAATTAGTGGTTAAATCTCAACAGGATACCGGGCTTGAAGAAGCGGTAGTGGTTGGCAAAGGAAAGCTTGAAACTTTTTCTTTGGCCTTGGCTTTGTTTGATTTCGGGTTTATTGGTGGAAGTATGGGTTCAGTGGTTGGTGAAAAAGTAACTCGTCTTTTTGAATGGGCAAGTGAGGAAGAAAAACCAGTTTTAATGGTTGTGGCTTCAGGAGGAGCTCGAATGCAAGAAGGTATGTTTTCGCTTTTCCAAATGGCTAAAACTGTAATAGCCTTAAAGAAATATCAAAAGAAAAACCTTCCCTGTTTAGCTCTTTTTACCAATCCTACGACTGGTGGCGTTACTGCGAGCTTTGCTAGTTTGGCTGATATTATCCTTGCTGAACCTCATGCTTTAATTGGCTTTGCTGGGCCAAAAGTTATTGAACAAACAACTGGTAGCCGGTTGCCTAAAGAGTTTCAGACCGCTGAATTCTTGCTGAAACACGGCTTTGTTGATTTGGTTGTCCCTCGCTCAAAGCAGAGGGAGACTTTGGCAAAGCTTTTTAATTATTTAACTGGAGGATAGTTGCGAAAAGTTTATTTGAGCTTTGAGTCAGAAATTAAAAAATTGGAAGAAGAAATTAATTCATTAACAAGAAAGGCTGAAAAATCAGAGGAAGAAGAAAAAAAAATTTCTCTTTTGAAAAACATTTTACAGACAGAGTTGAAAAAAGCTTATTCTAATCTTTCTGCTTTTCAGAGGGTAGAAATTTCCCGTCACCCTCAGAGGCCAAAAACACTTGATTTTATTCGGGCTATCTTTACTGACTTTGTTGAACTTCACGGTGATCGCTTGTTTGGTGATGATCCAGCAGTAGTCGGGGGGTTAGCAACTCTTGAGGGGCAAAAAGTGATGGTTATCGGTCATCAAAAGGGCAAAAATACTCGAGAAAATCTCGAAAGAAATTTCGGAATGCCTCACCCTGAAGGCTATCGCAAAGCTCAACGTTTAATGAAGCTTGCAGCGAGGTTTGATTTGCCGCTATTAACTTTTCTTGATACTCCGGGGGCCTATCCTGGTGTGGGTGCTGAAGAGCGTGGTCAGGCTTGGGCAATTGCCGAATGTTTGGCTTTAATGAGTGATTTACCAGTTCCGACTATTTCAATTGGAATTGGCGAGGGGGGTAGCGGCGGAGCACTGGCTTTTTCACTAACTGATCGTTTGTACTTATTGGAAAATGCTTATTATTCTGTTATTACTCCTGAAGGCTGTGCTGTAATCTTGTGGAAAGAAAAGAGTCAGGCTCCATTGGCGGCTGAAGCCTTAAAGCTTACCTCTCATGAACTTTTAAAACTTGACTTAATAGATGGGATTATCCCAGAACCACCTGGTGGGGCTCATCGCTATCCTGAGCCAGTTTTTGAAAAAACCAGAGAAGTTCTTTTAGTTTCTCTTGATGAACTTTTAAAGCTAAATAAGAAAAATTTGTTGACGAAAAGGCAAATGAAGTGGCGCCAAATGGGTGCTTTTACTGAATAGGGGCAGCAATTTCCTTTTTGTTACCACCTTTCTTTTTTGCTTTAAATAAGGCATTGTCGGCTGCGAGAAGTAAATCCTTAATGTTGTTAGCGTGGGAAGGGAAAGTAGAGATTCCAACACTCATTGTTATTCTGTAAGGTTTATTTTGTCCTGCGCCCTTGAAGCGAAAATTCGACACTGCCTCTTGAAGTTTTGAAGCAACAAAAATGGCTTCCTCTAGTGAGGTGTTGGGACAAATAATTGCAAATTCATCCCCGCCATAGCGGGCAGGATAATCGGTGGCTCGAGTGTTTTTCTTTAATATATTTCCGATTTTTTTTAAAGCTTCATCACCTTCAAGGTGACCAAAGTTGTCGTTGTAGTCTTTAAAGTTGTCAAGGTCAAGAAGAATAACACTAAGAAATTTTCCATATCTTTGAGCAAGTTTTAACTCTCTTTCTAATTGGGTTTTCAGTAACCGGTGATTATAAAGGCCAGTTAAATCGTCAGTTATTGAAGATTCCTTAATGTGTTGATATAGAAGGGCGTTGTGAAAACTAATCCCAGCTAAATTGGCAAAAAGTGTAAGAGAATCTATTTCATCTTTGGAGAGGTTTTCTAAATCTGATTTTAAGCAAAGCAGAAATGCAGTGGTATTTTCTTTAACTGTCAGAGGAAAGAAAGTTAAGCTATCCTGGTGGAAGGGTTTTTTTTGAGAAGCCTTTTTTTTGAACTCCAGAAAGGTCTCTTTTCCTTTAAGGGCTTTCAAAACTAAGGAGAGATTTATCTTTTCTGGATTGTAACTGAACTTAAAGAAAGTTTTTCGGTCGCTGTCGTTTAGAAAAAAAATAGAAAAAGAAGAAAGGCGAAAGGCTTTTTTTAAAATTTCAGAAAGGGATTGCTTCCGATGGTCTAAATCAAGCTCGGAAAGAAGAGAATGACTGATTTCGTAAAGGAGATTAAGAATGGAAACTTTATTTTCAAGTGATTCAGAAGTTTTTTGAAGTGCCTTTTCTTCTTCAATATATTTGTCAGCCAGCAAGCCTCCAGCAATGGCAATAACCCAGTAAAAGCCAAGCCGGAATATCGATTGCTCAATGAGTTCGATAAGATTGTGATAAAAATATAAAGAAATTCCAGTGTCAATAAGAAAAATAAATAAGGCTGAAGCCAGCCCAGCTACTAAGCCATAGTAAAAAGCCGGAAGTATAACCAAAAGATAAAAACCATAGAGAAAGGGGCTTTTTGGTCCACCAGTAAGAATGGTTATGAGTGAGAGAACCGCTATATCAAATGGAAGAAGATAAATATAAGTCTTTTTTAATTCTTGTTTTTGGTAGAAAAAACAATAGATGTAGAGAAGGATAGAATAGAAAATTATTATTATGAATAAGAGATAAAGTAAAAGAGAAACCTTCTTGCTTACTGGGTTTAATGTAAGCCAGCCTAAGCCAGCCAGAATTGAAATGGCTCGAGTAATTAGATAGACCAGGTCGTCCTGCTTGATGGGCGAAGGAGATTGAGCTATTTTTTGAGGCAATTTCTTTAAAGAATTGTTTTTGATTACGCTGTCCTCCTTTTATTTATTTGTTTATTATAACGTTTGCAAATATAGATTTTGTAGGGTTTATCTTTCAGAAAACAA
Organism: uncultured Actinomycetota bacterium; assembly: GCA_964426525.1. Taxonomy (GTDB): domain Bacteria; phylum Actinomycetota; class Aquicultoria; order SKW223; family CALKMS01; genus CALKMS01. The sequence goes on from CAYRQL010000001.1 coordinate 32,973, forward strand.
ACTTTTAGTTTTTTGATATTGGAAATTCGAACTTGGCTAATTTCTTTTTTGGCTAATTTCTTTTAACTGAGTCGAGGTTTATAATTTAGAATAGAAAACGGTGGGGGTTTAAAATTGGAGAAGCCTTTTCAAGAAAGACCACCGGTTGCTGCTCGGATTGGTTTTTACCCTCTGGAGCGAAATTATCTTTTGTATCAATTAAACCAGCTTTTTTCTTCTGCTTTTAAGATGGAGGTTGAGGGGGAAATAAGAATTTTGGTAGTTCCACATGCTGGTTATCCTTATTCTGGAAAAGTTGCAGCTACGGCTTTTCGATTAATACAAGGCAAGGAGATACCCTTGGTGATATTAGTAGGACCAGCTCATCGTGCTTTTGTTAAGGGAGCAGCAGTTGACCATGTTGATTACTATTTGACACCTTTAGGCAGAGTTAAGGTTAATAAAGAAGTTGCTCAGGAACTTGTTGATTCTGGATCATTTATTTATTTTGATTCGACAGCTCATGCCCAGGAGCACTCAATTGAGGTTCAACTTCCATTTCTGCAGTTGACTTTGGGCAACTTTGAGATTTTGCCCGTTTTAATAGGAGATTATTCCCCAACTTATGTTTCTGATCTTGCCGGAGTTATGGTAAAAGTTATGTCAAAATACAAATCAATCCTTATTGCCTCTTCTGATTTTTCCCATTATTACCCATACGAAGTGGCTAAAAAAATGGATTTAAAAGCTTTAGAACTGATTAAAAACTTCGACCAACCGACACTTTATAAGAAACTCAGTGCTGGAGAAGTTGAACTTTGTGGGGCAGGGGCCGTTTTGGTGGCAATGGATATAGCTAAAGAACTTGGAGTTAAAAGAGTTACGCTTCTGAAGTATCTCAACTCTGGCGATGTCACTGGTGATAGAAGTTCAGTGGTTGGATATGCTGCTATTTGTTTTAGTAGTCAGAATTTAGATTCAGACCGAAGCTCAAAGCTAAAAAGCGAAAAATGGCTTTCTAAAGAGGCAGAAAGGGAACTATTAAGTATTGCCCGTCAGACTTTAAAAGCTTATTTTGAAACTGGTGAAACCCCAAAGTTTAATGTAAAAAATAAGGTCTTAAAAAAGAATTTTGGAGCCTTTGTTACTTTGAGAAAAGGTCTTAAGTTGCGCGGCTGTATTGGTCAAATTGAGGCAGTTGAGCCGTTGCATAAGGTTGTTTCGAAGATGGCTTTAGCCTCAGCTTTGAACGACCCTCGCTTTCCTCCTTTAACTAGTGATGAGCTTGAGGAAGTAAAAATCGAAATATCTGTTCTTTCCCCTTTTAAGAGAGTTAGTTCGATAGAAGAAATTGAAGTTGGGCGCGACGGGTTATTTGTTTGTCGTGGTCCTTGGAGTGGCTTATTGCTGCCTCAAGTAGCATCAGAATATGGCTGGAATAGAGAGGAATTTTTGCAACAGACCTGTTTGAAAGCTGGATTGGAGGCTAACGCCTGGAAGAGAAAGGATTGCGAGATTTATCGTTTCTCAGCTCAAATTTTTAGTGAAGAGAGCAAATAAAAGTGTCAGGCTCTTTACCGGAGGGGCACGGTAAAGAGCCTGGGAAGGAAAATTCTAAATTTTCTATTATTTTTATCGGTAACTTTGCCATCAATTTTAGGGTTTTTAAGTGCAGAATTAAAAAACTGTTTTTTAGGACTGCCGAAGAATATAGATGTCTCTTTTTTCGGCATGTTGAGTGGAAAAAATAAACTAGGAAAGGTAAAATTTCTTATAAGAGAGTTAAAGGGCCCGTAGCTCAATTGGCAGAGCAGCGGACTCATAATCCGTTGGTTCAAGGTTCAAGTCCTTGCGGGCCCACCACTTGGTGTAGTTTTTAAATTCACTTTGTTACAAGTTTCTATTTATTGCCTTTTACTTTCTTACCGATTAAAAAGTATTTAAAAAAATCCCTCCCGACCTCCCTTTAGGAAAGGGAGGAGAAAAAGATTATTTAAAAAGGGGAGGCAAAAAAAGAAGTTTTTTAAATTAGTTTCTTCTTTGTTTGTAAGTTTTCTTGCCTCTTTCCTTGGGATAATTTTCAACTGTTTTTTTCCTTTATTATTTATAAAGCTGATTAAAAGGGATTAAAAAAAGATTTTGAAAAACACCTTTAAAAAGGTGAGGGTCTTTCTTTAAAAGGGAATTTTTTAAACTTTTTTATTGTCAATCGCTTCTCAGGAACTCCATTCGGAAAACTACATGAGAAGCAACATCGCCAACTGATAGAATACCTACCAGCTTATTGTCTTTTACCACTGGTAAGCGGCGAATTTTTAAATCTTCCATTATTTTAATAGCTTCGAAGATGTCTATATCAGGTGATATTGTTTTTGGGTTTTTAGTCATCATCTCTTTGACTTTGATTTTATTGGGGTCAATTCCCTTACTCACGACACGGAAAATGAAGTCGCTGTCAGTTATAATTCCTTTTACCTCTCGATTTTCAGTTATCACCAGGCAGCGAATTTTTTTCTCTTCTAGTAAGTTTGCTGCTTCAGCTGCGGTAGCCTCGGGGCTAATGGTGACTACTTCTTTTTTCATTACTGACTGAACTAACATAATGTCAAGCCTCCCAAAATCATTGCGAGCCTTTTAAGGCTTGTTTGATAATTTTACCGGAAAGTAAGTAAAAAAGCAAAAAAATAACTACTTTTGGTCAGATATAAAGAAAAAATAGGGTAAAAAAAGCAGTTTTTTCGATTTTAAGCGCATTATTAAAAATCTGTAGTGTGATAAAATTTTTCTTGTGACACTTTTCTTATGGATATTAATTGCCACTTTAATTGATAGTTTTTTTGCTTTAATCGGAGCTTTCACTTTATTTTTAAATGAAAATTTGGAAAAGAAAGTTATTAACGCTTTTGTTGCTTTTTCGGCAGGGTCAATTTTGGCTGGCGCTTTTTTTCATTTGATCGCTGAATCATTAGAAAAAATATCTTCGCAAGTTGTTTTTTTAACAGTAATTGTTGGCTTCTCGCTTTTTTTTATCATTGAGCGGTATTTTTGGTGGCATCATTGTCATAATGGCAAGTGCGACGTCCACCCGGTTGGCTATTTAGTTTTACTTGGTGATGGTTTGCATAACTTTATTGACGGGGGAGTAATCGCTGCCAGCTTTTTTGTAAGCATACCTTTCGGCTTGCTTACTACTCTGTTGATAATAACCCATGAGGTTCCCCAAGAGCTTGGTGACTTCGCAATTTTAGTAAATAGTGGTTATTCAAAGAGTAAAGCTTTGTTTTTTAATTTCATTTCTCAGTTAACCTCAGTTTTTGGCGGAATGCTTGTTTACTTTCTCGGTTCTTTCCCCAAAGTGATTGAATTTCTTTTGCCTTTTGCTGCCGGTGGGTTTATTTACATCTCAGCTTCTGACTTAATTCCAGAACTTCATCGTGAACCCGACCGCTGGCGAAGTTTTGTCTCATTTGCTCTTTTTTTAACAGGATTGGTTTTTATAATTGTATTAAAACTCTTAATTGAGTAACCTATTTATAAAATTTATTATATTAAAAGGCTATGCGGAGTGAAGATGGATTTCAATCAATTTAAGAAAGATTATTTTTTTAGCGAGCAAGACATAGTTAACTTAAAAAAACTGGGTGGGATTTTTAGAGCTTACCAGGAGGAGTTTGCTAACGATTTTTACTCTTATTTAATTAACTTGCCCGAGGGTCCTCGTTTTTTTGATACTGAAACTCGAGTTAAGAAGAGAAAAGAAACTATCAAACTCTGGCTTGAAAGTCTTTTTAGTGGAAACTATGAGACTTTGTATTGGGAAAACTTGTCCCGAGTGGGTAAAGTTCATGTTGCCAGAGAAATTCCTATTCACCTGGTTACCGCTTCGATGAGCTTCAAAAGAGATTACCTTTTGAATATCTTAAGAAGGGAGGTCAATAAAAAGTCCGATTTTGAGAGTCTGAAAAAAAGCCTTCTTAAAATTCTTGATATGAATCTTGATGTGATTCTTTCTTCATATCATGAAGAGCGCTTAAAGCAGGTTTTCTTAACAGAAAAAATGGACAATTACCTAATAAATCTGGCAGAGCGCTTCGCTTATGGTCTAAATATGTTTCTTGTTTTTGCTTTATTAGGGTTGTCTTTAGGAGTTGTTGCTCTTTTTGGGTTTGAAATTTTTCAACTTTTTACAGGTGGCATAGCCAAAAATCTCATCTCGGCTCTGGGAACTCTCTTGGTGATTTGGGTGATGATTGAGTTGTTAAAAACTGAAACTGAGTATTTAAGAGGCGAACGATTTCATATTGAAGTTTTTCTCTCCGTTGCTCTGGTTGCCTTTATAAGAGAGCTTTTAATTGCCAGTCTTTCTCATGAGAAACTTCTAAATTTGCTTGTTTTTTTACTGGCAGTTTTGGTTCTCGGCATAGTCTACTTTTTAATTACAAAAACGAGAAGCTCTGGATAATTTTAATTAATCGATGCTAAGTGCTTTCTTGACTTCATTTGGTCTTGTTTTTTTAGCAGAACTGGGAGACAAAACTAATTTTCTGGTTTTTTACCTTGCTTCTCGCTATCGCTTAAAAGTTGTTGTTTTACCAATTTTTTTGGCTATATTTTTAATTGAAGCAATTGCGGTCTTTTTTGGCGCTTTTTTGCGTAATTTTTTTCCTCCCTGGGTTTCTTATTTTGCCAGTGGAGTTGTTTTTATAATTGCTTTTTTTTGGCTCTGGAAAGAAAGTAACGAAAAAGAGGAAGAAGATGTAAAGAATTTGAATTCAGCATCAGGTTTTCGGCTGCCTTTAATTATTTTTAGTTCTTTTCTTCTGGCAGAATTCGGGGATAAAACTCAATTTAGTACTCTTGCTCTGGCAACTCACTTTGATCAAAGTCTGATTGTCTTGATTGCTGGCACCTTAGGGATGTTTCTTCCTAACTTTGTTGTTTCCCTTTTTGGCGAAAGATTAGCTCGTTGGCCTTATTTAAACGTTCTGCACAAATTTGGAGCTTTCTTGTTTTTATTTTTTTCTATCATTAGTTTTTACCAACTTTTTAATCTGATTCTTGGCTAAGTTTCATTTCTTTGTTAACCTTAGATTGTCGATGAACAATAGAGCATTTAAGCTACCATTGGTTATATTTCTGCCCGGTGTTTTTCTTGCTCTTATCTTGACTCTTTATTTTTCTCCCGAAGAGAAAGTTCTTGGTTCGCTGGTGAGACTGGTTTATTTGCATGCTGGTCTGGCTTTTACCGCACTTCTTTTTTATTTATTTATTTTGGTTTTTTCAGTTGTTCCTCTTTGGGTAAAAGACCAACTGGTTTTTTTGAAATCTCTTTCGACTACAGCTATGATTTTCTGGGTGGCTTATCTTCTTTCCAGTCTTCTGGTCGCTTATTTGGCTTGGGGAAACGTTAATTGGTCAGAACCTCGCTTACGCATCGCTTGGGAAATAATATTTGCTGCTGGTTTGTTTTTTTACTTAGCTTATCTTTTCGAAGAGAAAAAAGTAATTTCCCTGTTTTTTTATTTTCTGTTCGGTTTAGCTCCAATCTTACTATGGTTGACTCGATACAGCGTTCTGCACCCGAATAATCCCGTTAGTCTCTCGCCCTCTCTCTCTATTAAAATTTTTGCTTACTTAATTAATTTAGAGGTTTTTTCTCTGGGCGTTATAACATTTTATTTAATTTATTCCTTTTTAGAGATGGGAAGAGAAGGTGTTAAATCAAAATGAAAGTCAAGGAGGCTCTTCAGCTACTGAACGAACTTTATCCTTTCGATTTAGCTTTTGAAGGCGATAATATCGGCTTACAATGTGGTGACCCTGATAGTGAAGTTAAAAACATTGTTCTTTCTCTTGACCCTATTATTGAAGCAATTGATTATGCCAAAACCGAAGAAGCAAACCTTTTAATCTCTCATCATCCCTTAATCTTTTCGCCTTTGAGAAAAGTCGTTTTTTCTCCAGCGTTGAATAGAGCTATAAAGGCTGATATCAGTGTCATTTCCCTTCATACTAATCTCGACATTGCTTTTGGCGGCGTAAACGACCAGTTAGTATTCAAACTGGGTTTGCAAGGCATTAGAGTGTTGGAAGAAAAAGGAGAAGGTTCAATTGCTCGATGGAGTGAGCTAAACACTCCTAAAACATTACAAGAATTAGCTCGCGAGGTGGCTGAAAAGCTTGAAACAACTGTTAGGTTTTTGGGTAAACCGGATTCATTGGTGCAAAAGGTGGTAACCTGTGCTGGAAAAGGCGAAAGCTTGCTGCCTCTAATTAAGGAAAAAGGCGCCGATGTTTTTATAACTGGTGATGTTGGTTATCATTCAGCTTTAAAGGCTCTTGAACTTGGGATAAACTTGATTGACGCAACTCATGAAGCGACGGAAAAAGTGGTTCTGCCAGCTTTAAAAGAAAAGTTAGAAAAGAAGTTTCCATTGCTTGGTTGGCAGGGAAAGATTAAAATTTTTTCGGGCAAAGTAATGTCTTGGTTGGAGGTTAAGTGAAAAAAGAACTGGAGCTTTTAGAACAACTTCAAAATACTGATCTGGAAATAGAAAAGCTTGAATATGAAAAAGAGGAAACTTTTAAAAATAGTCCTCTTCCTTTACTTAAAAAAGAACTGAATAGCTTAAATTCAAAACTGGGAAAATTAAAACAAGAGGAAAATAAAATTTCTTTGGCTCACAAAAAAGCTGATGGTGAGCTTGAACTTTTGGAACAAAAAATCAGCAATGAGGAAAAGCGTCTTTACAGCGGAACCATTACTAATCCCAAGGAATTAAAAGCTATTAATGATGAGATTGCTTCGTTGGAGAGGTTAAAAGAGAAGCAAGAGGAAGAATATTTAGAAGTTGAGTTATTGTTGGAAGAGTTAAATGAAGCAATCACTTTCACTGAAAAGAGCATAAAGCAGAAGGAAAAGGAAATAGAAGGGGAAAAAAGACGCTTAAAGGAAGTCGAGGAGAAAACCATAAACCAAGTTGGTAAGCTAAAAGAAAGAGTAGATGAATTACGCAAAATAATTCCTGCCGAACTTTTAAAAATATATGATAATTGTCGCTTAAAATTATCTCGCCAGGTAGTGGCGCGCCTTAGCAATGGTGTTTGCTCAGGGTGTCAAATGGAAGTCCACGCTGAAGAACTCGATAAAATTCTTAACAATCCTGATAAGTTGGCAACCTGTCCAAACTGTCAACGCCTTCTTTTACTGGTAGAATAGCAATGAGAGAGATTTCAATTTACACTGATGGTGCATCTCGAGGAAATCCAGGTCCGGCTGCTATTGGGGTAGTGATAAAAAACGAGTGGGGTGAAAACTTAAAGAGCATCGCTAAGGCTATTGGAGAAACCACTAACAATGTGGCTGAATACCAAGCTCTTCTTGAAGGCTTAAAAGAAGCTGTTCGCTTAAAGCCCGCTTCGTTAAAAATTTTTAGTGATAGCGAGCTTATGGTTAAGCAGCTAAAAGGGCAGTACAAAGTCCGCGAGCCTCATTTGCAGTCTCTTTATGAAGAGGCAAAAAAGCTCCTCTCAGCTATAAAGAAGTGGGAGGTTGTCAAAATTAAAAGAGATGAAAACAAAGAAGCTGATATATTAGCCAATCAGATTCTCAATAAAGAGTCTATTAAAGTTGTTGAATATTATTATAGTTTGGCTATAAGAGACCACTTTGACGCTGCTCATTTTCTCCGGAATTATCAGGGAAAGTGTTCCGAATTGCACGGACACACCTGGGGAGTTGAAGTTAAAATTGAAGGCTCAAAGCTTAACCAGAGCGAGCTTTTGTTTGATTTCCAGGAACTGAAGAAGTTGTTAAAGGGAACACTTTCCCGTTTCGACCATGCTTTTCTCAATGAAATTCCTCCTTTTGATAAGATTTCTCCTACTGGCGAGAATTTAGCGCGTTTTATTTTTGAAGATTTAGAAACCAATCTACCTCAAGGCATCCGTCTGGTGAGTGTTAAAGTAGAAGAATCTCCTTCCGCTTGGGTAGAAATCAGCAAAAAAAGCATTTAGCCGATTAAGCTGATTTTGATTTTTTTCTTCTTTTTGATTTCATACAAGACTACTTCATAATCAAACGCTATGAGAGGGTAAGCAAAGAATAAACCTAATTCCTATCCTTAAAGATTTTCTTTTAATTAGTAACTTTTAGCGTAAAAGAAAGCGAAAAGATAAAAAACGGTAGAAATTACTGAGGCAATAAATAATGACAACCAAAGAAGCGGATCTTGATCAGCAACCCATTTTTTTATTTTTTCCAACTGTTAGCCTCCTTTAATTGTCCCCCCCATTGGGTCCTCGCCACGCGTCTGGCTGTTGACCTTGGGGGGAGGGAAAGAGCCCTCAACGGGCTTAAGTTTATCCTATGGTTTAGGAAGCTCTTTGTCAATCGCGATTTTTTAGGCTATTTTGAAAAACTTCTTTTGATGACTAAATAACTTTTTAAAAATTTTTTTGTTTGTTTGTTTTCTTGCTCAGAATCTGCTACTCATTTAAAATTTCATAATAGTGATGAGAATAGAAAAAGTTGAGTTTGGTAAAGTTTATATTGATGGCCAGTGTTATAAAGATGCGGTTATTTTTGATGGAAAAGCTTTTTCACGCAATAAAGCTACTTCAAAAGTAGTTCATGGAACAAGCCATATTTTATCGGAAGAGGAAATAAAAGCTTTAATTCGCGGCAAACCTGAAGTGATTATCATTGGCACGGGCTTTTCAGATATGCTTGAGGTCACCAAACCAACTTTTAAACGACTTAAAGGACAGGGAAGGGAAGTTATCATTTTAAAAACACCTGAAGCCGTGAAGAAATTTAATGAGCTTAGCGGGAAGAAAAAAATCAACGCTTTATTCCATACCACTTGTTAGCTGAAAGCCAAAAAATGTTAGTTGTCGAGTCTTTAAAATGAATCTAAAAGAGTTTGCACACTTTCTTGACCACACTCTTTTACGACCAGAAGCTACTCTCCATGAGATAGAAAAATTAGCAATTGAGGCAGTTGAGTTTGGTTTTGGGGCAGTTTTTGTTAACTCAGCTTTTGTTGAAACGGTTTTTTCCTTAGTCGGAGGTAAAGAAGGTTTGAGAATTGGCAGTGTAGCTGGTTTTCCTCTGGGGGCTGTTCATACTCTGGCAAAGTGCCGGGAAGCTGAAGTTGCTTTAGCAAATGGAGCTTTAGAAATTGATATGGTTATCAATGTAGGATTTTTAAAATCAGGTGATATGGGGAGGTTTGAAGATGACCTGAAGCAAGTTAAAAAAGTGGTAAAGGAAAAAGAAGGAGCAAGTATTAAAGCAATTCTTGAGGTTGGTTTTCTGACGGAGGAAGAAATTAAATTAGCTTCAAGAATTGTAGATGATTTAGGGTTTGACTATGTTAAAACGGCAACTGGTTTTGGACCGAGGGGAACAGATTTAAGAGACATCGAAATTATTAAAGCTTTAGTAAAAAGAGCAAAGATTAAAGCCTCCGGTGGAATAAGAACTTTTCCGCAAGCTTTGTCTTTTCTTCAAGCGGGAGCTTCAAGAATTGGTACCAGTTCGAGCGTGGCTATTATTCAAGAAGCCAAAACAACACTTTCTGATGGCACTTTTTAGAACTCAAGGTTTGATTTTAAGCACTCGTCGATTTTCTGAAGCCGATAAAATGGTCAGCATTTTTTCTCCTACGTACGGGCGAATTGAAGCAATTGCTAAAGGAGCGAGAAAGAGTGGCAGTCGCTTGGCGGGTAGAATAGAACCTTTCAATGTTGGTCGCTTTCTAATTTTTAGGGGGAAAAGCATACCAATTATTACTCAAGTTGAAATTGAAAAATTTTTTCCTCGCTTGACTTCTGCTCAACCTGAACTGGAGTATGGCTTAGAAGTACTTCATATTATCTCCAAAGTTCTTGATAAAGAACAACCAGAGGAGAAGCTCTACCAGCTCTCTTTGGCTTACCTTGATTACTTGGAAAAGGAAGGAGTAAACAAATCAGTCTGGTTGGCATATCGCTTGAAAGTTTTAGCGTTTTTAGGTTACAAGTTAAATTTCAATTTTTGTTTCAAATGCCAGCAAGAGCTATCAGAGGGAGGCTGGTTTGACTGGGGAAAAGGGCGGTTATTTGACGAAAATTGCTTGGAATCGGAAGAAGCTCACTATCTTTCTCAGCCAAAGTTTTTTTCCCATCTTCTTTATTCACGGTTTGATGAGTTAGAAGAGACTTCTCCGGCATTAATTGAGGAAGCAAAAGATTTTACTGAAAAATTATTTTCATACTTCTTTCATCTTGAATTAAAGGAATTTCACTTTTTTGAAAAAGGCGTCTGACGTTATATAGCTAATATTATTTCCCACTTAGAATATAAGTGGATCTGGGTGATTGAAAAATCCCTTTCCACCTCTCTTTAAAAAAAGGAGGGAGTCTAATGTCTCCCCCTTAGAATATTTCAAATGTGCTTCCATATTTTTTCATATTGTTTTCTGGAGGTATGTTCCATTAATGTCTCCCCCTTAGAATATTTCAAATGTGTCTTCCCCTTATTATTTATAAGGGGGATTAAGGGGGATTATAAAAAGGGAGGAATTGTTTCCACTCAAAATAACTTTTTAGCGATTTCTACTTCATTTACGAGGGGGTGTAACCAAGTTATCATTTTGTTTTTACCTAACACTTCAAACTATTGTTCTTTCCCGAGAAGAAAAAAACTTTTTTTTTTGTTAAAATTTAGCGGTTCTGAGTAGTTATTGAGAAGTTTAGACTGGTCTAAAAGCAAGAAGAAAGGTGAAGAAATGACTTTTCAAGAAATTATTATGACACTGGAGAAGTTTTGGGCTGACTATGGTTGTTTAATTGCTCAGCCTTACGATGTTGAGGTGGGAGCTGGCACTTTTAATCCTCACACCTTTTTGCGTTGCCTTGGTCCTGAACCCTGGAAAGTAGCTTATGTTGAACCCTCTCGTCGCCCAACTGATGGACGATATGGAGAAAACCCTAATCGTCTCCAGCATTACTATCAATATCAGGTAATACTGAAGCCTCCTCCCGAAGATGTTCAAGAGCTTTACCTGGAGAGCTTGAAAGCTCTTTCCATTGACCCTTTAAAGCATGATATTCGGTTTGTAGAGGACGATTGGGAATCGCCGACTCTTGGTGCCTGGGGGCTGGGATGGGAAGTCTGGCTTGATGGAATGGAAATTACGCAGTTTACTTACTTCCAGCAGGTTGGTGGCCTTGATTTAGATCCGATTTCAGTGGAGTTGACTTATGGTTTAGAACGAATTGCCCTTTATATTCAGGGGAAAGAAAATGTTTTTGACATTGATTGGAACGGGGAAATTACTTACGGCGAGGTTCATTTACAGGGAGAGCAGGAGTGGTCAGTTTTTAACTTCGACGAGGCCGATGTTCAAGTGCTTTTCTCTTTTTTTAAAGCTTCTTTTGCTGAAGCCAAACGTCTTTTATCAAAAGGGCTGGTTTTGCCAGCTTATGATTTCGTTTTGAAATGCTCTCACTTGTTTAATTTGCTTGATGCTCGCGGTGCTTTAAGCGTTAGTGAAAGGCAGAGCTACATTGCTCAAATTCGTGAATTAGCTCGCAAAGTTGCTCTTTTATATATTAAAAAAAGGGAAGATAAAGGTTTTCCTCTATTGAATTCTCAAGTTAATAAAGGTGAAAAAATTGGCTGATTTTCTTCTGGAAATTGGCACCGAAGAAATGCCTTCTTCAGCAGCCAGGCAGGCTGTTGTAGATTTAGAAAAAATAGTCAGAGAAGAGTTTCAAGCAAATCGCTTGAGCTTTAACGAAATTAATGTTTACGCCACTCCGAGGCGCCTGGCAGTTCTAATTGCTGGTTTAAAGGAAAAACAGGAAGAAACAGTGGTTGAGATTAAAGGTCCGCCAGCAAATCAACATTTTGACTTGAATGGAAATTTTACACCGGCTGCTCGAGCTTTTGCTGAAAAGCACGGGGTTCTGGTGGAGAGTTTAGTTGTAAAAGAAACCCCTAAAGGCAGTTACTTATTTGCAGTTAAAAAAGAAGAGGGGAGAGAATCAATTGAAGTTCTTAAGGAGATTTTGTCTTCTTTAATAAAAAAACTTAGTTTCAAAAAGTCAATGCGCTGGCAGGGGAAGCTTCGCTTCATTCGTCCTATTCGCTGGCTGATTGCTTTGTATGATAATCAATTGATTCCTTTCGAGCTTGATGGTCTTAAAAGTGGAATGGTTAGCCGGGGACACCGCTTTCTTTCTCAAGGTGAGATAGAAATTAATAATCCTAACTCATATCTAGAGTTGTTAAGGAATGAAAAAGTAGTTGTTTCTCAGCATGAAAGAAGAGAGATGATTCTCAAAGGCTTATCGGAAAAGTCTGAAAAAGGGCAAGCCTTAGTTAACCCTGATTTATTAGAGGAAGTTGTTTATTTAGTAGAGAATCCCTGGGTTTTGCGATGCGCTTTTCCCGCAGAATATTTGAGTTTACCAGCTGCGGTAATTATTGAAGTTTTAGAGTCGCACCAGCGTTATTTCCCCTGGATAGATGATAAAGGACAACTTTTGCCCGGTTTCTTTTGTGTATCTAATGGTTCTCCTGAAGCTGAAGAGATAATAAGAACCGGTAATGAACGAGTGGTCAAGGCTCGCCTCGAAGATGCCAGGTTCTATTATCAGGAAGATTTAAAGGAGCCTCTTGTTTCTAAAGTTGAGCGTCTTAGCGGAGTGGTTTTTCAAGAAAAATTGGGCAGTCTCCTGGAAAAGACTGAGCGAAACGAAAAAATAGCTGAGTTTTTAGCTAAAAAACTTAGACTAAGCGAAGAAGAGTTTTTCTTGCTAAAAAAAGCCACTCGCCTTGCAAAAGCTGACTTAATCACTGAGATGGTCAAAGAATTCCCGGAACTTCAGGGGGTGATGGGTAAAGAGTATGCCTTAAGAAATGGCGAAAAGCCTGAAATTTGCGAGGCTATTTACGAACACTATTTACCTCGTTTTCCTGGAGACCGCTTGCCCCAAACTAAAATAGGTAAAATAATCAGCATTGCTGATAAGGTTGACACTGTTGCTGGTTATTTTTTAGCTGGTTTTTCACCCACCGGTTCGGAAGACCCTTACTCTCTTCGTCGTCAGGCATCAGGGGTAATAACGGTTGTTTTTGAAGGAGAACTCAACTTTTCTTTAACCGATTTAATTAAAAAGTCCTTGTTTCTATACAGCGAGCAATTAGGGATTAAACCTGAAGATTCTATTCTGGAGAGTTTGAATGAATTTTTTAAAGCTCGAGTTGAAAGATTCTGGCAAAAAGCTGGTTATAACCATTTCTCTATTCGCTCTTTGGTTAATCACAGCTTGAATTATCCTTTCAAGGCTAATAGTTTGATTTCTGAACTGGAGAAAGCTCAGAAAGAAGATTGGTGGAATGATGTTTTAATTGCTTACTACCGCCCTAAAAACCTTTCATCACCGGCTTTGGGTGTTGAAGTTAATCCTGCTTTGTTTATTGAAGAAGAAGAGAAACTCTTATTCGAGGCGGTAAAGAAAGCTGAAAGCAAGCTTAATGAGTTTTTGGAAAAAACCCAGTGGGGGTCAGCTTTAATTGCTCTATCAGAGCTTCGAGATATTATTGATAGATTTTTTGACGGGGTTTTGGTTATGGCTGAAGATAAAGAGTTGAGAGAAAATCGGTTGAAATTGCTTAATTTGACAGTGAACCTTTTTGAGAAAGTGGCCGATTTCTCAGTTTTTCCTAAGATTTTGTAATTGAAACTTTATGAACGGTCTGGTTTTAAATATATTTTCTGATTCAGAAGAGGTGGTAGAGCATTTGAAGAAATTGAGCTTGCCGCTTTTGATAGGTAAAGGCAAAGCTCGAACTTTTGTTGTTAAGAATTCAAACGAGGTTGAAGCAGTAGTAAGCAGTTTTTCTTCGCAAACCTTATTCACTAATGAGCTTGTGATTTACTCTTTTCAAAATAAGGATTTAGAACCAATTTTGCGTGATAGCTGTCGTTTTAACAAGCTACCCTGCCTCAATGCTTTTCAACCAGCCTTAAGCGCTTTAAGACTGGTTTTTGAAAGCCCACCGGAGTATCGATTAAGAATCTGGGAAGATTTCTCTCGCCAGTATATGCAACGTTTTTTAGCTATTGAATTTGCTCTTGAGCATGATGATGGAAAACATCCAGAAGGCTGGCGGGAAGCAGATTGTATTATTCTTGGAGTTTCTCGAACCTCCAAAACCCCTATATCTATTTATCTGGCTAACGAGGGTTTAAAAGTTGCCAATATTCCGATAATATATAACGTGCCGCTTCCGGCCAAGCTTTATGAGCAACCGATTAGAAAACTTATTGGTTTAGATATGACTTTGACCAGGTTGCTTAAAGTGAGGAAAGAAAGGGCGAGCAACGCAAACTTTTCCGGAACTTATTTAACGGAGGAAGGCGTAAGAAAAGAGCTTGAATATGCTCGAGCAATTTACCAAGAAATTGGCTGTTCAGTGATTGATGTTAGCAGTAAAGCGGTTGAGGAAGCAGCTGATGAAATTTTAAAAATTCTGGAAAAGGAGGGTCTTTATGGAAAAACTGATTTTCGCCTTTGAGGAAGGTAATGCCAGAATGAAAGCGCTTTTAGGGGGGAAAGGGGCAAACTTAGCTGAGATGACTTCTCTCGGATTTCCTGTACCGCCCGGCTTTACAATTACCACCCGGGCTTGTCTTGAATATTTAAAAAACAATGATTTTCCTCCTGGACTACTGGAAGGAGTCAGGGAACAGGTTCGCAAACTTGAGGAAAAAACGGGAAAAATTTTTGGTTCGCCTGACAATCCTCTTCTGGTTTCGGTCCGCTCTGGCGCACCAGCCTCAATGCCTGGAATGATGGACACTGTTCTTAACCTTGGGCTAAATGAGGAGACTCTAAAAGGACTGATTAAGCAGACAGGCAACGAGCGCTTTGCCTACGATGCTTATCGCCGGTTCATTCAAATGTTTGCTGATATTGTGATGAAGGTTGAAAGAAGTCTTCTTGAGAACGAGCTTCAAAAAGCTAAAGAAAGAAAAGGAGTACAATACGATAGCGAACTTGATCAGAACGACCTATCAGAGCTTGTTAAGGAGTTCAAAAGGATTGTTGAACGAGAGTCTGGTGAAAGTTTTCCGGACGACCCATGGATGCAGTTAGAAAAAGCTATTAGAGCTGTTTTTAACTCCTGGAACAATCCTCGAGCTGTTGTTTATCGACGGCAGTACAAACTGCCTGACGATATGGGCACAGCTGTAAATGTCCAGACAATGGTTTTTGGTAATATGGGCAATGATTCAGCTACCGGGGTGGCTTTTACCCGCAACCCTTCAACTGGCGAAAAAGAGCTTTTTGGTGAGTATTTGGTTAATGCTCAGGGAGAAGATGTAGTGGCGGGGATTAGAACCCCCCAGCCTTTAATTAAATTAAGAGACGAAATTCCTCAAGCTTTTGATCAGTTAATAGAACTGATGAAAAAGCTGGAAAACCATTATCGCGATATGCAAGATATCGAGTTTACTATCGAAAAAGGTAAGCTCTATATGCTCCAAACTCGAACCGGAAAAAGAACTGCTCAAGCAGCTTTGAAAATTGCCGTTGACATGGTGAAAGAGGGTTTAATAACCAAAGAAGAAGCAGTTTTAAGGATTGAGCCTGAGCAGCTTGACCAGCTTTTACATCCTCACATTGACCCCAAGTTTGAAGTCAAGCCAATCGCAAAGGGGTTACCAGCTTCTCCTGGAGCAGCGGTTGGTAAAGCGGTTTTTGATGCTGACACGGCTAAAGAGTTAGGCGATAAAGGGGAGAAAGTCATACTGGTGCGCTGGGAAACAACCCCTGATGATATTCACGGAATGATTGCTGCCCAAGGGATTTTAACAGCTCATGGCGGAATGACTTCTCATGCGGCAGTGGTAGCTCGAGGGATGGGAAAGCCGGCGGTAACGGGCTGCGAAGCTTTAAAAATTGAGCATGGGGAAGCAGTTGCCCGGATAAAAGAAGTGGAAATCAAGTTTGGTGACACTTTAACTATTGATGGCGCTACCGGTTCGGTGATATTGGGAGAAGCTCCTTTGGTCCCGCCAACTTTAAGTGGGGAGTTAGAAATGATTTTGAAATGGTCTAACGAGTTTAAGAAGTTAGGTGTGCGAGCTAACGCTGACACACCAGATGATGCACTCAAGGCAAGAGAGTTTGGCGCTGAAGGCATTGGTCTTTGCCGCACTGAGCATATGTTTGGTGGCGGAGCCCGACTTCCCTATATGCGCAAGATGATAATGGCTCAAACTGATGAAGAAAGAGAAAAGGCGGCTAATGAACTTTTACCTCTATTAAAACAAGATTTTGTTGAAATTTTGAAAGCAATGGATGGTTTGCCGGTAACCATTCGCTTGCTTGATCCACCATTGCATGAGTTTTTGCCTAATTTATCTGATTTAAGGGTTGAGGTTGAAGTTTTGAAACTCAAAGGCGCTTCACCAGAGAAGATTCAAGAAAAAGAAGAGCTTTTGAGGGTTGTTCGCTCTCTTCACGAAGCTAATCCCATGCTTGGCTTGCGTGGTTGTCGTCTGGGTATAGTTTTCCCCACCATTTATCAGATGCAAACTCGAGCAATAATTCAAGCTGCTTGCGAACTTAAAAAGCTGAATTATAACCCCCTTCCCGAAATAATGATTCCTTTGGTGGCAATCGATAACGAGTTAATTTTGATGAGAGATTTAGTCGAAAAAGAAGCTCAAAAGGTACTTCAGGAAGAGGGGATTGAACTTAATTACAGCATAGGTACGATGATTGAGCTTCCTCGAGCGTCTTTGACTGCTGATGAAATCGGAAAAAATGCTGACTTTTTTTCTTTTGGAACCAATGATTTAACTCAGACAACCTTTGGTTTTTCTCGAGATGATGCCGAAGGAAAATTCCTTCCTCATTACCTTGATCGTAAAATTTTAAAAACTAATCCTTTTGAAGTTTTAGACGAGAAAGGTGTTGGCAAACTAGTAGAAATGGGAACTCAGCTTGGTAGGAAAGCTAATCCAAATCTTAAAGTCGGAATTTGTGGCGAACACGGTGGAGAACCTCAATCAATTCACTTCTGTCATCGAATAGGTCTAACCTATGTTTCTTGCTCGCCGTTTAGAGTGCCTATTGCTCGTCTTTCAGCTGCTCAAGCTAACTTAAAGGAGAGTGGTGTTGATTGGTCCTCATCGGTCTAAACGGTAGCCCTCGAGCCAAAGGTAACTGTTCATTCTTGCTTGATTTAGCTCTTGAGTCGGCAAAGGAAGAAGGAATTGAAGTTAGGCGATTTGAAGTTCACGAATTGATGTTGAATCAAGAAAAGCCGTATTGCGATGCTTGTTCCAGTCCTTGTAATCGATCGTGCTTTGAAAACACCCCTTTGGAAGAGGCTTTTGAAGAAATTAAAAAAGCTGGCGGTTTAATTTTAGCCAGCCCGGTTTATTTCGGCACCGTTAGCGCTCAACTTAAAGCTCTTTGGGATAAAACCAGAGCTTTACGTTCAGAAAAAGCTTTAGTTGGGAAGGTTGGTGGAGCAATCGCAGTTGGGGCTACTCGCTTTGGTGGTCAAGAAACTACTTTGCGGACGCTTCACGATATGATGCTCATTCATGGCATGTCGATAGTTGCTGAAGGGACGGTTGATACCGACGCTGGTCATCAAGGGGTTTGCAGCACTGCTCCTTCGCGGGAAGACGAGTTTGCTCAAAAAAGGGCAGTAATTTTAGGAAAGCGCCTGGTTGAAGAAATAAAAATTCGAGGTTAAAACTTGACATTTCGAGAGTTATATGAGCTTGAAGAAGAACAAAGACTTGCTTCACAGGCAGTTTTGAGTAAAAGAACTCGCGGGCGGAAACGTCCCGAGGAGCCCTGTCCTTTAAGGACCGAATTTCAGCGAGACCGCGACCGCATAATCCACTCAAAAGCTTTTCGTCGTTTGATGCACAAAACTCAAGTTTTTCTTGCTCCTGAGCTTGATCACTATCGAACCAGACTTACTCATACTATTGAAGTTTCTCAGATTTCTCGAACCATCGCTCGGGCCTTAAAATTAAACGAAGATTTAACTGAAGCCATTGCTTTAGGTCATGATTTAGGCCACACCCCTTTTGGCCATATCGGGGAAGAAGCTTTGACTGAATGCTTGAAAGAAACTAAAGAAAAGATGCCCCATCGCTTCCCTTCTCTGCCAGCTGAGTTTCGTCATAATTATCAGAGCTTAAGAGTAGTTGATTTTATAGAGTGGGAGGGTAAAGGTTTAAACTTAACTTATGAAGTTAAAGACGGAATCCTGAAGCATACAGGAAAAGATAAACCGCTTACTCTTGAGGGGCAAATTGTTCGGATAGCTGACCGAGTGGCTTATGTAAATCACGATATAGATGATGCTATAAGAGCCAGAGTAATCAGGTTTGAAGAACTCCCCCAGGAAGCCCTTGAGGTAGTTGGTCGTTCGCACGGACAGAGAATAGACAGGATGGTTAATGACCTTATCGTTACCAGTAGCGACCTGGAATCAATCAGGATGTCTGAAGAAGCGGGTAGAGCTTTGGATACTTTACGCAACTTCTTATTTCAGAGGGTTTACGTTGGTTCGGAAGCAAAAAAAGAAGATGTCAAAGCTAAACTTGTTATTAAAGAGTTGTATTTTTACTTCCTTGCCAACTTTGAAGAAATGCCGCCAGAATATCAACCACAAACCGAGGAAGAACTTCCAATTAGAGTTTGCGACTATGTAGCCGGAATGACTGACCGTTTTGCCTTAAAACGATTTGAAGACTTATTTCTTCCCAAACCCTGGCTGGTTTAATAGCTTAGTTGGTTTAGTAATTAGTATGGCTTTTTCATTAAATTATTACTTGCCTGTTTAAAAATCCCAAAGCCGAGCTTTAATAAATTTAATAAAGCTTAACAAGCTCTTTAAAGCCAAAAGACATTCCCATCTGGGTGGAAACTGAAAATTGGGTGTTTTTCAATTTCTCAGAAGCCTGAAGTTTTTTGCTTGTAATAGCAAAAATCCCTCCCGACCTCCCTTTAAAAAAGGGAGGGAGTCTAATGTCTCCCCCTTAGAATATTTCAAATGTGCTTCCATATTTTTTCATATTGTTTTCTGGAGGTATGTTCCATTAATGTCTTTCCCCCTTAGAATATTTCAAATGTGTCTCCCCCTTATTATTTATAAGGGGGATTAAGGGGGATTAAAAAGGGGGGAGTAAGTTAGGTAACTTTTCAAAAGGGAGGAAATTATCTTTCCTTTATTTATAAGTTTTTTTGTTTCTCCCCTTTAGGATATTTTAAATGCCTCTCCTCCTTATTTGTAAGCTTTCCCGTCTTTCCCCCTTATTTACAAGGGGGGATAAGGTGGATTTAAAAAAGGTGTCATTGCGAGCGACGACCGCAGGGAGGAGAGAAGCAATCTCGAAGGTTAATAGAGATGGCTTCGCCTCACTTTGTTCGGCTCGCCATGACAACAATCTTTCGATCGTTTCTCCCCCTTATTTATAAGGGGGATCGGGGGGATAAATAATTTTTCCTCTTTTTAAAACAGAGATTTTTAAGTGCATGACGATTGAAGCAATTTCTGTCATCGCTCTCCTTCATAGTTTCGAGAAAATACAAAAGGAATCTGGTATTATTTTTTCAAAGTTCTAAGGAGAAGAAATTGAAAAATCAGGACCAAATTTTATTCTCAGACGAGGTTATAGCTGAACTTGCCGGTTTAGCTGCTATTGAAAGCTATGGAATAGTAGGAATGGCTGACCCAAGCTGGACAAGTAGCGTTTCTCGTCTTTTAAATCGCAGTCACTTAAAAAAAGGGGTTAGGGTAACTCGCCAGGAAGATAATATTAATGTCGAGCTGAATGTAATTATCGAATACGGAGTAAACCTGGTTGAGGTTTCAAAGAACTTAATAGAAAGAGTTGCTTACGAAATTAAACGCCACACTGACTTGAAAGTTGCTTCAGTTGAGGTAATTGTTCGTGGGATCAGAAAGGGATAAACAAATTGAATCAGGTTTTAAGTGCTCAGGGGTTTAAAAGGTTTTTTGAGCTATCTGCCGAACGCTTAAAAAATTCAGAGCAGATAATTAATGATTTAAATGTTTATCCTGTTCCCGATGGAGACACCGGGACCAATATGGTTTTGACTTTGCAATCAGTAATGGAAGAAGTAAGAAAAGCACCGTTAGAACTCAAAGATATTGGTAAAGCTGCTACTCACGGTGCGTTGTTGGGAGCTCGCGGTAATTCTGGAGTCATTCTTTCCCAGATAATAAGGGGATTTGTTGAAGGCCTTGAAGATAAAGTAGAAGCTACACCTGAAGACCTAGCGAGAGCTTTTCAAAGAGCTGAGGAAGTTGCTTATCAAGCAATAAAGAAGCCGGTTGAAGGCACAATTTTGACTGTTTTACGAAAGGGCTCTCAAGCAGTAAAAAAGAGCAAAAATTCTTCAATGGAACAACTTTTAGAATCTCTTTTATCTGCTTCTCGACAGGCATTGAAAGAAACACCAGAGCTTTTGCCTGTTCTTAAAGAAGCAGGAGTGGTTGATGCTGGCGGCTATGGTTTGCTGGTAATTTTTGAAGCTTTACAGGAAGCATTATTAGGGGAAGTAAGCAAAGAAGTTGAAGAAGAACTTGAATCCTTAGCCAAAAAAGCTGAAATCAAGGAAGAAGAGCTTACTTTTCGTTATTGTACTGAGTTTATGCTTCTTGAGGCATCAATCTCTCAAAGAGAGCTGGAAGAAAAGCTTGCTCCTTTTGGTGACTCTCTTCTGGTGGCTTTTGAAAAAGAAGGCATATACCGAATTCATATTCACACAAACCAGCCTGACAAGGTGCTTTCTCTTTCGCTTGCGCAAGGTGAAATCGCTGATGTCAGAGTGAATAACATGCAGGAACAGTTAAGGAAGCAGCTTCAAAAGCAAACTCTTGAAGACAAAACGAGTGTGGTTGCCGTTGTGGTTGGCGAAGGTTTTAAAAAAATTTTTCGAAGTTTTGGTGTCGAATTGCTGGTCAATGGAGGTCAAACCTTAAATCCAAGCTCAAAGGAGATTTTCGAAGCAATTAAGCAGACCAGAGGCAAAGAAGTGATCATTTTGCCTAACAACAAGAATGTTGTTTTAGCGGCTGAACAAGCTCAGAAATTGGTTACTGATAGGGCGGTTCATTTAGTGCCCACTATTTCGATGGCTGAGGGAGTGGCAGCCCTTTCCAGTTTTATTCCCGAGGTTAAAGCTGAACAAAATCTGCTGAACATTGAGAGGTCATTAAAATCAGTTGTAGCCGGCGAGGTAACACGTGCAGTTAGAGCTTCTCGCCTTGATGGCAAAAAAATAAGAAGGGGAGATTTTATAGGTTTGCTGAAAGGAAAACTCAAATTTGTTGGTAAAGACTTGGTTAAAGTGGCGCTGGAGACAATTTCTCAAGCTGTAACTCCCGACTCATCTTATATATCGCTTTACATAGGGGAAGAATTTGATGAAGAAAGCCGGCGACAGCTTGAGGAAGAGCTTAAAATTAGGTTTCCCCAATGTGATTTTGAAATTATCGAGGGCGGTCAGCCACTTTATCAACTTATTTTTTCGGTAGAATAAATTTAAAGGAGGTAAAAATGATTAGTTTAGTTGTTGACTCCACAACCGATTTGCCAACGGATTTTTATGAAAAGAATAAGGTCAAAATGGTGCCTTTGACAACTCGATTTGAAAACAAAGTTTATCGTGATTGGTACGATTTAAGACCATCAGAGTTTTATAAGCTTTTAAGGGAAGCAAGCACCATTTCCAAGACCTCTCAGCCTACTCCTCAGGAATTTATCGACGCCTATAATGAGCTTAAAAATCAAGGAGCCGAAGCCATAATTTCTCTTCACCTTTCTGCCAAACTTTCAGGCACAGTTAACTCAGCAGAAGTTGCCCGAGACCAGGTTGACATTCCTGTTCATATTATTGATAGCAAATTTATTGGTGGCGGTATTGCTTTTATTTTGCTCAAATTGATTGAACTTCGAGACCGTGGTTCTTCGCTTGAAGAAATGCTAACTACAGCTCAGGATATGATTTCCAAAATACGCTGCCTTGGGTATCTTGAAACTTTAAAATATCTTGAAATGGGAGGAAGGATTGGCAAAGCCAAGAGTTTTTTAGGTACTATGCTCGATTTAAAACCAATTTTGTGTATTGAGGATGGAATAATTGCTCCTTTCAGGCGGGAGAGGGGAACGAAAAAAGCCTTAAAATCAATGGTTCAGGGATTTCAGGAGTTAAGTGCAAATTTACAAAATATTTATATTAGCCTGGCTCACGCTGATGCCCAGGAACGCTTGCAAGAGGTGAAAGCAATGTTGAAAGAAATTACTCCTCAGGCTCAGTTTGTTCTTGAGCAGGAAATTGGCTCAGTTCTTGGCACTTACACCGGCCCTGGCGCCATCTTTCTTATTTGGTACGGTGATTGAGAAAGAAACCAGCATTTAGTTTAGGTTGATTTTCATGAATTTAGACCAGCCAGTTGAAAACCTTCGCTTTGTTGGCAAAGAAACAGCTCGGCATCTTAAAAAACTCGGAATACAAACTATTGAAGACCTTCTTTTTCACTTCCCTTTTCGTTATCTTGATTTAAGCAAAATTAAGAAAATTGGCGAATTAAAGCTAGGGGAAGAAGTTACGGTTGTCGGTATTGTGCGAGAAGTGCGAAAAATAGTTGCCCGCCGAAGGCTAAAAATCGTCAAAGTTCAGATTTTCGATGGAACTGGCTATCTAACTGGCATCTGGTTTAACCAAGAGTATATGGAAAATGTTTTTAAATCAGGAATGGAAGTCGCTTTTAGTGGCACGGTTAATATGAAGTTTGGTGAGCTTCAGATTGAAAATCCTTTTTACGATATCATTCGCCAGAGCACAGAAGAAACTGTTCACACCGGCCGAATAATTCCTGTCCATCCAAGCACGGCAAAAGTTTCAACCACTCGTTTAAGACGCTTGATAAGCGAGGCTTTAAAAGTTTCTCAGGTGCCGGAGGTTTTACCTAAAAAAATAAGAGATAAGTTCAACTTGCCTGAAAAACAAAAAAGTCTGAATGAAATTCATTTTCCCACTTCTTTTGATGTTTTAGAGAAAGTTCGCCATCGTTTTATTTTTGAAGAGCTTTTCCTTTTGCAGACTGCTTTAGCCCTGGTTAGAAAAAAACAGTCCAAAATTAACAAGGGTTATAAATATATTGTTGGCGGACCTTTGCTGAAAAAATTTTTGCAGAACTTACCTTTCGAATTTACCGAAGACCAAAAAAAAGCTCTGAGTGAAATTAAACAGGATTTGCTTTCTTCACGTCCAATGAATCGGCTTCTTCAGGGAGAAGTCGGTTCGGGTAAAACTTTGGTAGCTGCAACGGCAATTCTGATTGCGGTGGATAGTCAAATGCAAGCAGCCCTTATGGCTCCAACCGAAGTTTTAGCTGAACAGCACTACCGCAATTTTCTAAAACTTTACGATGGCTTGCCAATAAAGGTGGCATTGCTTACTAGCAACACGCCAAAAGGCGAGCGAAAAGAAATTCTCGATGGGCTGAAAAAGGGCGAAGTAAATCTTTTAATCGGCACCCACGCTCTTATTCAGGAAGATGTAAACTTTAAAAACCTTTCTTTGGTGGTAATTGATGAGCAGCACCGCTTTGGCCTGGGTCAAAGGATCAAGCTGAAAGAAAAAGGTTTTACTCCCGATGTTCTGATAATGACCGCCACTCCTATTCCTCGCACTCTAGCTTTAACTTTCTACGGCGACCTTGATGTTTCCATTATGAAAACTTTGCCTTTAGGTAGAGATATTACTTCTCACATTCAAACTATCGTTTGCGATAAAGAACACCGCAAAGCTGCTTATTTAAAAATAAGGGAAGAGATAAAAAAAGGTCACCAGGCTTATATTATCTGCCCTTTAATTGAAGAATCTGACAAGCTGGAAGCCAAGGCAGTAATGGAAGAAGCTAATCATTTAAGAACTGAAGTTTTTCCCGATTTAAAGGTTGGCATCCTACACGGCAAGCTAAAGCCGAAGGAGAAGGAAGAAATAATGAATGCTTTTCGCCAGGGAGAGCTCGATATTTTAATCTCCACCACCGTTATTGAAGTTGGAATTGATGTGCCAAACGCTACGGTAATGCTGATTGAAAATGCTGACCGCTTTGGTCTTTCTCAACTTCATCAGTTGCGCGGTCGGATTGGTCGCGGAGCTCATCGTTCTTACTGCATTTTATTTGCTGACCCAACCACTGAGGAAGGTAAAGCTCGCTTGAAAGCTATTAAAGAAAACAAAGACGGTTTTTCTTTGGCTGAAGCCGATTTAAAAATCAGGGGAGAAGGAGAAATTTTTGGGCTTCGCCAGGCCGGTTTGCCAGATTTAAAAATCGCCAAGTTGGTTAGAGACCTGCCAATTTTGGAAAAAGCCCGTCAGGTAGCTTTTGAGCTTGTTGAAAGTGATAACTTTTCTTTGAAAGATTATCCAGAACTTATGAATGAGTTAAAGAAAAGATTTGCCCAGCGCTTAAGCTGGCTTTTTCACGGTTAAATTTATAAAGATGCCGATTATAAGCCCTTTTATATTTTGTAAAAACCAAGATTCTAAACTTTATGCTAACTGTTGCGTTTTTAGGTTTACAAAAAAATAGGCCTTAAACGAAAACTTTCAGATTTCCGAACAACTCAGACTTGGATTAAAAAAAGCCCGCCAAAAGCGGGCTTAAAGACATAAGCAACAAATGACAATTCAAGCAAAAATTACTCTTAACAGCTGCCGGAGCACTTGCAGGTGCTGGAAGCCTTGGTGGCAACTTTCTTAATTTTCACTTCTTTCACCTCCTTCGGGAGTAAAGGCTTTCAAGCCAAAGACCAAACACTTTACCGGGTCTGGTCCGTAACTATTATTATACACCTCTGCCCGAAAACGGCAACCGCCTTTACAATTGGTTAAGAATTCGCATTGGCATTCAAGATTTGAAACTTTCATTCTTGGCAAACTCCGCCAGGCTTTTTCTAGGCCGTTCCTAACACTTCCGCCAGTCCAGTCTTTTTCGTAGAATCCACACTTGGTCAAATATCCATATGGTTTCAAACAAGCAAGGTGAGCTCCGCAAATATCGTCCTTCCTTGACTCGTGAATTTCTGCGCCAAACTGCCAGCTCATGAACTCTTTTAATCGGGAGTCCATTGGTGGCACAAGCTCACGATTCACTTTCAGATTGCCAGTTGGAGTTGGCACATCAATCATCCAGGAAGCAGGGTTAATTCTTTCAATTAGCTTTTTGAGTTCAGGAAATTCATTTAGGTTCTGGCGGTGAATCATAGTGGCAATTGAAAGGTCAAAACCAGCTTCTTTTACCATTTCTATTGCTTTTAAAACTTTTTTAAAAGTTCCCTTTCCTCTTAATGCTTCGTGACCTTTTTCTAATCCATCTAAAGAAACTTGAATTTCCTTAAAGTTGAGTTTTTTCAAAAAAGCAGGTTTTATTAAGAGTCCATTGGTTAAAAGAATTGAGCGAAATGGAAAAGAGGGAAGTATCTCGTTAAGTTCATCGAATTTTTCGTAAAGCAAAGGCTCGCCGCCGGAGAAAAGGGCTCTTAAGCCACCGAGCTTGCCAAATTCTCGGAGTGCTCGTTTGAGAAGAATAAAAGAAAGCTCAACCGGCTTCTTGTTGCCCAGATAACAATGTTTGCAGGATAGGTTACATCGGGTTGTCAGTTCAATCAGAAGGTAGCGAAGACTTGGTGGTTTGGACTCTCCAATCTTGACTTTTCTTTGCCTCTTTTTCTCAGATACTTTAAGGAGACCTTCTTCTAAGGCATACTGAAGGAATTTTTTTGGCGGCTTAAGCTTGCTGACTTTTTTACTCCCATCGCAATCAAGAAAAAAATTCCAGCTTTTTTTGTTAATTTCATAAAGAGAATCGGTTTTGCGATTGTAAACATATCTTTTTTCCAGTTTTTTTAGGAAAGAATCAGGGGTGAGTGAAAGATAAAAGTTATCGTAGTTATTCATTTTTTTTAAAACTGATTTTCTTGGCTATCTGATTAAGTTGAGCCAGATTTATTTTTCCATTCAGTGCCAATTCTTTAAGTATTTTAAAACCTGCGCATTCCTGTTTTTCTTCTTCCTCTGGATGATAAAACTGACAATTAGTGCAAATTAACTCAACCCATTCTTGTTGCGTTATTTCGGAAGGTTTTTTATTGATAATTTCTTTCAATTCTTTCTCTAATTTATCTCCCGGCATACTTTCATTTTACCAGAAGCGGAAACAATCTTTCCCAGACTTCTTTTAGTCTAAAGCCTTCCTTATAGAATATGAACTCTTCTTTTTTTAAAAAGTTAAACTCCTATTTTACTCCTATCTTTTTCAAAGAGAGGACGGGAGGGATTTCATTAAAATTATACTGGCAAGTTGATTACTTTTTTTTCATGTTGAGCTGAACGGAGTGAGGCGAAATTATCACCGTTGACCCTTGCAAGATTTCAAACACCAGTTTTAGACACTATCTTGAAAATAAAAAATTTAAAATTAGGTTTTAGTTATTAAAATTGGCTTTTTAAAAAGGCTGAGCAGACATGCTCCCGTACAAGGTGCCTTATAAGATTTGGTTGATACCAGTAGAAATAGAAGCTGAGACTTGATAAGAGTATTCTTGATGTCATCAAGAGAAGGTTGCCGCTCAATAAAAAGTTGAATTTTATGTTTC
>CAYRQL010000001.1:59783-89783 GCA_964426525.1 uncultured Actinomycetota bacterium
TTTTATGTTTCGTCAGTAAGGATTTTTTGGAACAAGTTTTGAATCTCTTTAAGATTTCTTACTGGGTAGTAAAAAAGAGGAGCTGGGTCTGAATTACCTTTTTCATAGCCTATCATTTTCCCCAAATAAAGTACTTCCAGCAATATCAAGAAAGTAGGTTGCCCGCGGCAATACTCTTTAGTCAATTTTTTTTGCTGAAGCTCACCGTCTAGCTAGAAAGTAAGTTCTACGGGAAGTTTATATGATACTTACAAACCATTGCCCTTTTTATGAACGCTATCAATTAATGCTAAAATTGGACATCTTCTAAAGTGTTTCCTGAGTCGCTTTTTAACTGAGGGTTTCTTAGACATTCTTGAAAGGCTTTAGATAAAGCTTTAAAATTTTGGCTTTTTTGGTTTACTGAGAATTCTCGCCCTTCTTTTATCAATGTGATATTGGAAGGCGAAGGAATGTTTGTCATTCTTTCTTTAGTTATTTCCTCTTTAGATATCATCTGACATGAGGTGCAAAAAATCGTAAAAAAAGAAACAATAAGTAGGTTATAAACAAAAATGTATTTCTCTGTTTTCGAGTTTTTATGGTAATCGCTTCCCCTCTTAAACCAAAATAGTTACCTATGATTGTGTATTGCTTTATTTTCCTTGATATTTGAATCAGAAGGTTGCCAATCTTCTTTGGACAAAGTTTTTTCCTCAAGGTATACAGGTTGAACAGCGGGTAGGTAGGCATGGAACTTGCGATTATCACTCAAGCTTTTTCCTTCGAACCTATATACTGGTTGAAGAAAAAGCTGCTTTTCACCCCATCCACTCTCATAGTATGCAATTTCAACATTTTCAAGAATTATCTTTCTCATATCGCTCTTATCGGAGCATACTGCCTTCCGTCCTTAAGAATTTTTATCGCTTCTTCCAGACTTATCAGCGGATATTTATTGTAAAATTTTGGTTGACGCCAAATTCTACTCACAGCAAGAACTTTACCTTGATCGCCAATAAAAACTGACAGCTTAGAACTGGGATTTTCTGCTTTATATCCATTAATCTTTTGCCTGAAAAGCACTTAAACTACTGTCTTCTCAGAAACGAGGCCATCTGAAGTAAGATTTTGATTGGAGGAACCGCCACAGCTCCAGAAATAAGCGTCCTTTGGCAATAATCCTTTTTCTTTGAGATATAAGGTAGCAATTTCTTTACAAATAGACTCGTTTGGTAAATTTTTCGGTGGTGGCTGATTCCAGGGATCTTCTAAAGTTATCCAAAAATCACCTGTTGTTTTGCTGACATGAACTTTTCCTGCAACTTGATAAGTGTTTGTAAAGACATCAAACGTTACAGAACCAGATATCCCAAACTTTTCAGCAAATACTGCTACTGTTTTTTCATTAATTGTTGGGTTATCAACCTTGTAC
Organism: uncultured Actinomycetota bacterium; assembly: GCA_964426525.1. Lineage (GTDB taxonomy): Bacteria > Actinomycetota > Aquicultoria > SKW223 > CALKMS01 > CALKMS01. The sequence continues at coordinate 61,198 of CAYRQL010000001.1, forward strand.
ACCGGCAACTTTTCTGGTGGATTTGTAAACTCTTTGTTAATTACTATTTCTGGCAAAGTTTAGTTCCCAGCCGATTCGGCTAAAAAATTACCTGGTAGTTTTACAAGTTCTCCTTTTCCGCTACTGAGCTTCTCGTTGACTACAACTATAGTAGTTAGAATAACTACGAGAGACAATCCAACAACTAAATATAATCCAAATCTTATCATCTTTTTAACCTCCTTATTCCCAGTAATAATCAGTTATTCAGTAATTGGAACTGTCAGAGGAGAAGGACGGCGGGTCACTTGAAACACTTCCATAACCCCATAGTCGGTCGTTACGGCAGTTATAGTGATAGAAGGTTCTGGCAACATTGTTCCAGCTAGGGTCTTGGGTGTCCCAGAAATAGTTTCCCCATGCACTACGCACTGAGTATTTGTTGCGAACGTAATACGCAAGCCTGCTGCCACCATTGCTTGTAACTGTCATCTCAGTTTTATAACCACAAATCACATGGACGCCTTTTGCCATCTGACCAACTGTGTTTTATCCTTCCCGATTGCTGGTGTCAAAATTTAAGAAATTACATGTGAACAATAAAACCCATTCGACATCTTTGTCTCCCCACCACGGTTCACTACGGAAAAGTTATTATCATCGTGATAGGTGGTAAATAGAAAGTAGTATTTCGGTCCGTGACCTCACCAAGCGGCCAAGTCCACATCATCTACCCAATAGATATCAGTTCCGCCGAGTTCGGTTCTTTTCCAGTCTTCTTCCCAGGCTGAAGAATTGTAGCATTCAAAATCCCATATCCATGAAGTGTTGGGGTCGTTGACGATGTCTGTCAAGCCCCTTAGGCAATTGCCTGCTGAGTTGAGGTTGCCGTAATTCGGGATGTTGGAGTAATCTGAAATCCATTCTACAACAATAACAACCGATGAACCATCATTATCGGCCAAGAGCTTATGGGGTGGTTTAAAGAAAACAAGAAAAAAACAATAAATAAAAGTGATAATTTCTTGTAAAAAGCTTCCTGAAAGCCTATCTTTAACATTGGCCCCCTCCGTAAATTGTGATTGTAAGCCATATTAAATTTTTTGTTTTTTATTGTCAATGGCTTTTACTTGAAATTTTAGGTCAGACTTTCTTATCTTAATTTAACAGCCGCAATGAATTCTTAATTTAATTTAAATAGCATAAGGTTTAGAGACAAATCGTGAGACAACAATACGGTACTCCTAGCAGTAAAAAATTTAAACTAAAGTTTTAATTAGCTGGCAAGGAAGGGCAAGAAGATCTGAACTTTTTGTTTTTTTTCTTTATTTACCCCTTTGTTTGTATCACGAATTAGCTTAAAATGAAAGCTGTTTTATTTCGGCGAGCTTGCCAGAAGAAGCAGACTTAAAAAGAGGAGGTGGATCAACTGAAAATTGCTCAAATAGCACCGATTTCGGTTAGTGTGCCGCCTAAAAAATACGGTGGGACTGAACTTGTTGTAAGCTTATTGACTGAAGAGCTTGTGGCTCGAGGGCATAAGGTAACTCTTTTTGCCAGCGGAGACTCGGTAACCAAAGCTGAGCTTGACGCTCTTTTTCACCAGGCTTTGGGAGTGAGCCGATTTTTTTCAGGAAAAATGGATTTTTCTTTTGATTTAGCCCATGCTCATCATGCTTACCTTCGCCATCAGGAGTTTGATGTGATTCATAACCATGCAGGAGTTTTGGGTTTGAGCTATGCTGATTTTGTGAAGCCCCCAGTGGTAACTACTCTTCACAATGATTACATCCTTCCCGGGACTCCTCAGTTTGAAGAGCTTAAGCACTGCAACTTTGTTGCTATTAGCGAAAGGCAGCGCTCAAATCTCGCCGGTTTAAACTTTTTAGGAGTAGTTTATAACGCCATTCAGCTTGAGAATTTTCCTTTTGTTGAAGAAAAAGGGGATTATTTACTTTATCTTGGAAATATAACCCATCAGAAAGGGGTCGACATAGCAGTTAGAGCGGCAAAAGCTTTAAATGAGAGAATGATTGTTGCCGGGAAAATTGATCCTGGAATTAATCAGGAATACTTTGAAAGCGAAGTAAAACCTCTTATTGACGGTAAGTTAATAACTTTCGAAGGTGAGGTGACACCGGAAAGGAAACTTGAGCTTTATTCTCGGGCTAAAGCTTTTATTTTTCCAATTCGCTGGGAAGAGCCTTTTGGGTTGGTGATGATTGAGTCAATGGCTTGCGGAACACCAGTTGTGGCTTTTGGTCATGGTTCGGTTCCGGAGATAGTGAAAGATGGGGAGACTGGTTTTGTTATTAATGATTTTGATTCTTTGCTCGATAAAATAAAAAGAGTAGGAGAAATTTCACCTTTGCGTTGTCGCCAGTGGGTTGAAAAGAAGTTTTCAGTAGCTCGAATGGCTGATGATTACTTAAAAGTTTACGAAAAAGCAATTGAGATGAAAGGAAGGTAAATTTGGGTAAAAAAATAAAATTTGGCTGGTTTTTATTGTTAATTGGGTCGGTTTTGGTTTTGGGTTTCTTTTTCGGTGGATGTGCTAAAAAAGAAGAAGCTAAGACAGGGGAAGTTAAAATACCAACTTCCTCTTTTCCAATGGGAGTTGGTAGAAAAACTCCGGTTAAAGTTGAGCCTACTTATTTGCCAAAAAATTCAAACTTTAAAAGTTATGTGAGTAAATATTACCAACTGGTTAAAGACGAAAAGTTTGATGAGGCATATAAAATGGCTCCAACTGAAAGGAGAACTCGCGATACCCTGGAGAATTTCGCTGCTTCTTTAAAAAGTATGCCTATTCAGAGTTATGAAGTCGGTGAAGCAGTGGTTAAAGACGATAAAGCCGAAGTGAAAGCAGTTATGCAGCTTGGCGGTATGGCTCAAGGTTCAAAATGGATTGTTATCTGGTTTTTTGTTAAGGACAAGAAAAGAAACCTCTGGGAGGTAAAAAAGACCCAGAGCATGCCTGTTCAATAATGTTTGTTGATTTAATTGCCAGAAAGCGAGACGGGCTAAGTCTTTCAAAAGCTGAAATAAGAGAAGTTATTTCATCTTTTACTCAGGGAATAATTCCAGACTATCAAATGGCAGCTTTTTTAATGGCTGCTTATTTAAATGGTTTAAGCGATGAGGAAACAATTGAGATGACTTTAGCCATGGCTGAGTCGGGAGAAATGATTGACCTTGACTTTTTAGGAGATAAGGCGGTTGATAAACATAGCACAGGCGGGGTAGGCGATAAAACTACTTTGGTTTTACTTCCCCTGATTGCTTCTTGCGGGCTGAAAGTTTGCAAAATGTCTGGTCGAGCTTTAGGACATACCGGGGGGACAATTGATAAGTTGGAAGCCATTCCGGGATTTCGTACTTCGCTTTCAATGGGAGAAGCAATCAAGCAAACAAAAGAAATTGGTTTAGCTCTTTTTGAAGCAACGGAAGAGTTGGCTCCAGCTGATAGAAAGATTTATGCCTTGAGAGACGCAACAGCAACTGTTGACAATCTTTCTTTTATTGCTGCCAGTGTGATGAGTAAAAAAATTGCAGGTGGAGCCAGAAGGTTAGTTATTGATTTGAAGGTTGGTAACGGAGCCTTTGTTAGTGAAGTTGAACAAGCAAAGAAGCTTGCTGGTTTAATGTTAAAAATTGCTGATAGAGCAGGTCTTAAATGTTCTGTTGCTTTGACACGAATGGGCGAGCCTTTGGGTTGGACAGCTGGTAATGCTCTTGAAGTGAAAGAAGCTATTGAAACTTTAAAAGGCAGGGGAGAGCCAGAATTTGTTGAGCTTTGTTTAAATCTGGCAGCTGAAATGATTTTCTTAACTTCTCAAGCAGAAAGTTTTGAGGAAGCCAAAAAGATTGCTCAAATAAGTTTAGAAAATGGCTCAGGGTTAAGAACTTTTTATCGATGGGTTGAAGCTCAAGGCGGAAATCCAGAGATAATAGATGATTATTCTTTGCTTTCGGAAGCAAAAATTAAATCTGACTTTTTAGCAGAAAAAACAGGTTATGTTAATTATTTTGACACCAAAAAGATTGGTCTGGCAGTTAAATTTTTAGGCGGGGGTCGGGACAAAAAAGAAGATCACATTGACCATTCCGTTGGGCTGGTTTTCCATAAAAAAGAGGGCAATAGAGTGGAGAAAGACGAGCCAATTCTTGAAATTCACACTAACTCTTATGATAAGCTTGATGTAGCTGATAGCTTAATAAAGGAGAGCATTTTTATTTCTCCCGAGCCGCTTGGTAAAAAGGAAAGAATTGTAAGAGAATGGTTAAGGAATATATGAGCTCAAAATAAAAGGAGGTTCGAGTAAATTTGAAATTATTTGATTCGATAGGCAACACTCCTTTGGTTGAATTAGAGAGTTTCTCGAACAAAGAGACAAAAATCTTTGCTAAACTTGAGTTTTTCAATCCCGGGGGCTCGGTTAAAGACCGAATTGCCCTTTCAATGATTGAAGAAGCTGAGGCTTCTGGCAAGTTAAAAGAGGGGATGACCATAATTGAGGCAACCAGTGGAAATACTGGTATCGGACTGGCAATGGTTGCTTCAAGAAAAGGTTATAAATTAAAGATTGCTATGCCTGAGTCAATGTCAGAAGAGAGAAAAAAAATTTTAAAACTTTACGGGGTGGACCTAATTTTAACTTCAGCTGAAAAAGGAATGAATGGTGCCATTGAACATATTCGCCAGCTATCTAAAGAAGGAAAGTACTTCTGGGTTAACCAGTTTGAAAATCAAGCCAATGTCAGTGCTCACTATCAAACCACTGCCAAAGAAATTCTAGAACAAATCAACAAAGTTGATGTTTTAGTGGCCGGCATTGGAACAGGCGGGACAATTACAGGAGTGGCCCGAAGACTTAAAGAAAAATTTCCCGAGCTCAAAGTAGTTGGAGTGGAACCAGAGCCTAAATCTTCAATTCAAGGCTTGCGTTGCCTGGATGACTATATTCCTCCAATTATTGATTTATCTTTAATTGATGCAATTGAAAGAGTAACTGAAGAAGAAGCAATTTATTGGGTGAAAGAGCTACTTATAGTTGAAGGTCTCTTTGTCGGCCCTTCTTCCGCTGCCGCTTTTAAAGTGGCATATGAAGAAACGAAAAAATTGGGTTCAGGTAATATAGTAACTATCTTTCCCGATAACGGTCTCAAATATGTTTCGACCTTATAGTTTTATAGTTAATCTCAAAACTTCACTTTTATTAACTGTCTCGTGCTTAGAAAGATTGAGTTAAGTAAGTGATTTTTAATCTGTTTTGATGTCATATGCGGTCAATATCTACTCAAGTAAAATAACTAACTAGCAATCTATAAATTACCTCTTTTTTCAGGTAAAATAAAAGCGTGGAAGTCATTTTAACTCATACTAATCTTGATTTTGACGCCTTAGCCAGTCTGGTAGCAGCCCAGAAAATTCATCCGGCTGCTCGACCGGTCTTGACAGGCTCAATGGGGCGGAATGTTCGTGAGTTTGTTTCTCTTCATGAGGACTTTTTTAGCTTTACTGATGCTCGCTCGATAAAAGGTGCACCTATCAAACTTTTGATTTTAGTTGACAATCGGCAGAAAGATCGCCTGGGAGATGGAAGTTTTTTTCTTAAATCAAAGCCTAAAATTTTTGTTTATGACCATCATCCGCCAACGAATGAAGATCTCAAGGGTGACTTTGAGTGTGTTGAAGCAGTTGGGGCAACTACTACTTTGCTGGTGGAAATCATTAGGAGAAAAAAAATACCTCTTTCCGAAGTTGAAGCAACCCTATTTGCTTTAGGTATACACGAAGATACCGGTTCCCTTACTTATCCGACGACTACTTTGCGTGATGTTGAGGCTTTAAGTTATCTGATGAAAAAAGGTGCCAACCTTCAGGCTATTCGCACTTACCTTAATTTTTATTTAAGTGAAGAACAAAGAAAACTTTTCGAAGACAGTTTAAAAAAAGCCAAGCGTTACTTGATTGCTGGCAAGGAAGTGCTTTTTATTGCCGTTAATTCTGAGTTTGTTGATGGCGCATCTCTGGTTGTTCACAAAATGGCAGACATTGAAAACGCGGACGCTGTTTTTTTTCTTTCAATTGGAAGAGACCGTGCCTATTTAATTGCTCGAAGCAAAGGCGAGATTGATGTCAATAAAATCTTGGAGGAGTTTGGTGGGGGTGGCCATCCTCAAGCTGCTTCAGCTGTTCTTCGTCATGCTAACCGTTTAGCAGTTGAAGGGCAGATTCTCAACAAAGTTAGGGAACAAATTGGTATGCCTTTGAGGGCTAAGGATATGATGAAAGCACCAGTAAGAACGGTTAAGCCCACAACTTCTATTAAAGAAGTTAGTTTGTTAATGCTTAAGTACGGCTTTAGTGGCTTTCCGGTAGTTGATAAAGGAAAGCTAGTTGGTATTATTTCTCGCAAGGAAGTTGACAAAGCCATTCATCATGGTCTGGCTCATGCTCCGGTTAAAGGTTTTTTTACTCGGGACATAGAAACGGTTGGACCGGCAACCGACATCTTTACTGTCCAAAAACTTATGGTAGAGAAAGGGATTGGTCGTTTGCCGGTCGTTGATGAGGGAAAACTTTTAGGAATTATTACCAAAAAGGACTTGTTGGAAGCAGTTCATGGAAGGAGTTATTCTTCTTTTGATCAAAGGGCGGGTTTGCCTTCGAGATTGCAGGTTGCTCGTCTTCTCAATAAATTCTTCCCGAAAAAAATTTTAAAGGACATTAGATTAATAGGTCAGTTAGCGGAAAAAATGAATGAAAGAGCTTTTTTAGTTGGCGGTGTTGTTCGCGATTTATTTCTTAATGTTTCCAACCTTGACCTAGATATAGTTGTTGAGGGAGACGCAATTAAATTAGCCGAAGAGTTCAGCATGAAAAAGAAAATAAAAATTTATTCTTACAAAAGATTTGGAACAGCAACTGTTATTTTTCCTGATGGGTTTCATCTGGATTTTGCTACCACCCGAAGAGAGTTTTATGAAAAACCTGGAGCCTTACCCAAAGTTGAGCAGGCAAGCTTAAAAGAAGATCTTGTTAGGCGGGATTTCACCCTTAATACTTTGGCAATTTCATTAAATTCTTCTGACTTCGGTCAGCTTTTTGATTACTTTCAAGGCTATAAGGATTTAATGAATGGAATAGTTAGAGTTCTTCACCCCTTCAGCTTTATTGAAGACCCAACGCGCATTTTGCGGGCAGTTCGCTTTGAACAAAAGTACGATTTTGAGCTTGAAGGAAAAACTGAGGAATTAGCTTACGAAGCTGTAAAAATGAATATCTTGCCAGAAGTTGGTGGGGTAAGAATTCGAGAAGAATTAATTCCCATTCTAGAGGAGCCAAAAGCCGACCTTATTTTGAAAAGACTTTTTGAACTTGGCGCTTTAAATTCTTTAAATCCAAAGTTTAAGTTAACAAGAGCTTTTTGGGAGAGGATTAGGTTGGTAGAAGAAGCAGTTGTGCGAATAGCCAGCTTTAAGAAAAAACAGCCTCGGCTCTGGGTGGTTAAATTAGCATTACTTCTAACTCAGCTTTCTTATAAGGAAGCTATGATTTGGCTTGACTACCTTCATTTAAATAAGAGGGTTAAGCTAATTATTGAGCAGTGCCTTGAAGGAGGCAGGTTAGTTAAAAAGGAATTGGTTAAGAGAAAAGAGTCTCCCCCAAGCCATATTTACCAGGTTCTAAGGCCTTTTTCTTTCGAAGCTCTTTTATTTTTCTGGGTTAGCTTCCCTCAAGCCCGTCCTTTAATTGAGCTTTACTGTGATAAACTTTTTAAAATTAAGTTAGATATAACCGGTTGGGATTTGATAGATGCTGGTTTTAAATCCTCTCCAGCTATAGGCGAAATTTTGAGTAAAGTTTTGGCTGCTAAACTGGACGGCAAGATTAAAGGTCGCCAGCAGGAGCTTGATTATGCTCTTAAAATGGGAGGAAATATTTGGAAATAATTTTGTTGCGGCTGATAGCTTTTGTTTTTATCATACCGGCAATCATTGCTCACGAGTATGCTCATGGGTGGGTTTCTTACCGCTTGGGCGATCCAACTCCTTTGCTTACTGGGCGCTTGAAACTTGACCCCCGAGCTCATATTGACCCTTTCTGGACTTTAATTTTGCCGCTTTTTTTAATTTTGTCAGGTTCGCCGGTGGTTTTTGGAATGGCAAAACCAGTTTCAGTTGACCCTCGACATTATAAAGACGCCAGAAAAGGGATGGCTTTAACTGGAGCGGCTGGTCCACTGGCTAATTTAACTTTTGCACTGGTGGTGTCTTTGGTTTATCGTTTTCTACACTTTTTTAATCTGCCTTATTTTTTACTTTTTGTGCTGGAACTGGTGGTGGAAATTAATATTGTTCTTGCCATATTCAATTTAATACCTATACCGCCCCTTGACGGTTCGCGCATCGTTAACGCTTTGTTACCTAAGGAACTTGCCTACGAGTATATGAAGTTAGAAAGATATGGATTTCTCATTCTTATTGTTTTAATTACTGTTTTCAGAGGGGCTTTTTGGGCTATAATTGAGCCAGCTATTTCTTTTATGATTAAGGTTTTTTTAAGGTAATTGAGGAGGAGTGTTGAAGAGGGTTTTAAGTGGCTATCGCCCAACAGGTCGGCTTCATTTAGGGCACTGGCACGGCAATTTAACCGAAATGGTTAATTTACAAAAGGACTATGAGTGTTTTTTCTTTGTTGCTGACTGGCACGCTTTGACAACTGATTATCAAAGTCCGGGTGATATCAGTTTTTTTACTCAAGAAATGATTCTTGATTGGTTAGCTGCCGGTCTTGACCCTACTCGGTCAACTTTGTATCGTCAATCTGATATTTTCCAGGTAGCAGAGCTTGCTCTTTATTTTGGTTTTGTTACTCCTCTTTCTTGGCTGGAAAGAAATCCGACTTATAAGGAACAATTGAGAGAGCTAAAAGGTCGGGAACTGGCAACTTACGGTTTTGTAGGTTACCCCGTTTTACAAGCAGCTGATATTTTAATTGTTAAAGCAGAAGGTGTTCCTATTGGCGAAGACCAGTTACCGCATTTAGAGCTAACCAGGGAGATTGCTCGTAGGTTTAACTATTTTTACGGGGATTTCTTCCCTGAACCTCAAGCAATTCTTTCTAAAGCCAAAAGAGTTCCTGGAACTGATGGGCGAAAAATGAGCAAAAGCTACGACAACGCAATTTTTTTAACTGACCAGCCCAATGAAATAAGAAGTAAAGTTGGTTTAATGGTCACTGATCCGGCCAGAATAAGGCGGACTGACCCGGGCCATCCAGAGGTTTGTTCGGTTTTTTCTTTGCATCGGCTGTATTCAGAGAGTGGACTATCTATAATTGAAGAAGAGTGCCAGAAAGCTTCGCGGGGTTGTGTTGAGTGTAAGAAGGAATTGGCTGAGCGAATTGTAAGCTCATTAGCTGAATTCCAGGAAAAAAGGAAACAGCTTGAGAAGAAACCTGAAATAGTTCAAGCCATTCTTTCAGAAGGAGCTAAAAAGGTTCAAGAAATAGCGGATAATATTATTTCTACGGTTCGCCAGAGATTACATTTGAGAAATGACTGACAGAAAAGGACTTAAGTTTAAGGTTTTTGATGGACCGTTTGATTTATTACTTGAGCTAATTCAGCGAAAAAAAATTGATTTAAAAAGGGTCTCTTTGCTGGAACTGGCTTCAGATTATCTTGCCTACCTTGAAAGAATGAATGAGCTTGATTTGGAAATTGCTTCTGAATTTATTCTGGTTGCTGCAACCCTGCTTGATATAAAAGCTAGCAGTTTAATTCCTCATCTGGAAGTTGAGCAACCGGAAATACCTTTTCCGCAGACTTCTGATGAACTTGCTTATCGTTTAAAGCAGTACTTGCTTTTCAAAGAGGCCGCTTTGAATCTGATGAAACTTAAAGACGACTTTGGCCCTTGCTATCCGCGGGAAGCTTTACCAGAATTAAGGTTTATTTCTCAGCTTCCGATACAAATTGGGCCTTCTGACCTTGAAAAATTTCCCCATTTAGCCCGAAGTATATTAGGTAAGCAAGAGATAACTTTGGAGACTTTGCACTCCGTTCCTTCTAACTATCGTGTTCAAGAAAGAATTAACTGGTTGAAAGAAAAAATGCGTTTTAAAAAGACCCTTTCTTTCTTAAAGCTTTTAAGAGAAATAGCTGACAAAAGTGCAGCTATAGCGACTTTTTTGGCTTTGCTTGATTTAGTGAAGAGTGGTGAGGTAATTGCCTATCAACCTTACTCTTTTGGCGATATTTTAATCGAAAAAGAAGAAGCTAAAGAGGAAAAAATTGAAGGACAATAAAGCCGAAAAGAGGATGAATTTAGAAGCAATTTTATTTGTTGCTGATCGGGCTTTAAGTTTAAAAAAAATAGCTACGATTCTGGAGTTGCCAGTGGAAGAATGCAAAGAACTGCTTAAAGATTTAAAAGAAAGTTATCTTAGAGAAAAACGGGGTTTCCAGCTTAAAGAAGTTGCTGGTGGCTACCGGCTGTTTACCAACCCGGAGGCTGCCTCCTATGTTGAAAAACTGGTTTGCGGAGTTGAGGCTAAAAAGCTTACTCAAGCAGCTTTGGAAACTCTGGCAATTATTGCCTATCGTCAGCCGATTACAAAGTCAGAAGTTTCAGCAATTCGAGGGGTTGACTGTGGAGCTGTGATCCAGACTTTGATTGAAAAAAATTTGGTTAAAGAGGTAGGAAGAAGGGAGACGCTAGGACACCCTATTCTTTTTGGCACAACCTCGTACTTTCTTGAGGTTTTTGGCTTAAAAAGCTTGGAAGAGTTGCCGCCATTGGATGAAAAAGAATAAGTTTTCTAAACCGGTTAGGGTTCAGAAAGCAATAGCCCTTTTTACTCAATTCTCTCGTCGAAAAGCTGGAGAGTTAATAATTCTTGGAAGGGTTAAAGTTAATGGGAAAATTGCAACACCTGGTCAGCTTGTCGATCTAACAAAAGATAAAATTTTGTTAGACGGGAAACAATTAATCTGCGATTTAAAAACTTATTATTTAATACTTAATAAACCTATTGGATATGTTTGCACTTCTTCTGATGAGTATGGTCGAAAAACAGTTTTCTCTCTTTTGAAAGGTTTCTCTGGAGGGCGACTTTTTATTGTTGGTCGGCTTGATAAGAATTCGCAGGGATTAATTTTGCTTACTAATGATGGGCACTTAGCTTATCGGATAATGCACCCTCGATTTGAATTAGAAAAAGAGTATCTGGTTGAGATTAAAGGAACTCCACCTGGAAATATCATTGATAAAATTGAAAAAGGTGTTGAACTTGAAGAAGGTAAAACTGCACCAACAAAAATTTTGGTTTTAAAGCAGGAAGCTGATAGGACTGTTATAAGAATGATTTTAAAGGAAGGAAAAAAAAGAGAAATTAGGCGGATCTGGCAAAAGTTTGGTTTTTCGGTCTTGAACTTAAAAAGAGTAAGAATTGGACCAATATTTTTGGGGAAATTAAAGACTGGTAAATGGCGAAGACTTTCCCAAGAAGAAGTTATGTTATTGCGCCGGGCAGTAGGACTTGATTAGTTGAGCTAAAATTAGTTCAGTAAAAAAGCCATTGAAAACACTTTAATTTGGTATAAAATTGAATTTAATAAAAGTTAGGAGGAAAAGGAAATGGATACGACCCAAAGTGTTATTTTGTTAATTTATTTAGTCAACGGGTTTGCTGCTTTTTTAGCAAGTATCTGGATTTATATTGATGCTAAATCCCGATGTTTGCCTTCATACCGGCTACATACGGTTGCTGTTTTTTTGATTGGTTTGATTGGTCTCTGGTTGCCTTATCTTCTTTACTATTTTCTTTTTCGGCCAACTGGCAAACTGGTTCGTTGTTCTGAAGGTCGCCATTGGAAGTTAGAATATTTGGAAGTTTGTCCTTATTGTGACCCTCGTGCCCTATGGAGCGAATCAAAAGCTGAAGTTTATGGTGATTTATGGCGGGCTATTGATGAGATAGAATTGTTGAGTGATAGCGTGCCTGAAGTTTCTGAGGAAGTAAAAAAGCTGGAAACCGATTCCTGGTTTCGACGCTTAACTCATTACCAAAATGCTTATATGCGCTACAATCTTTATAATATGTTTTTAATTTTCAGTCTTTTTGGTTATGTGCTTATATTACTCATACTAAACTTGTTTCGGATATATACCATAAATCATTTGATTTTGCTCACCCTTGTTTTGTTTGTTTTCCTTTTTCTTTCTCTTTCCTTTTATCGACTTGCACGGCTAATTCAGGGAGAGATAATTAGAATCAAGATAATTTTAAAATCAATAGTTGGAGAAAGAGCGGAAGCTTTCAGGTTTGCTGAAAAAAAAGGATTTGCTGCTCATTCAGCTTGGGCTTTACAGGTTGCTACTGGCTTGCTTATTTCAGTTGCTTTCTTGGAAATAATAAACGGAATCTTTTTTTACTTGGAATTCGGTGCAAAAACTTTTTCTGACCCACTTGTTATTTTTTTTGAGTTGCTAATTTTTGGGTTAGTTTTTGCTGGTTATCTTGCCCTGGCTGGGGAAGTTAGAAGCTCAGCCGATGTTCAGCAGGTTAAAGAATTGAGACAGTTTTTATCCATGTTGGTCAAAAGCAAGCTACCAGAAAAAGAGGAGTTTGAAGTTGGAGTTAAAACTACGCGAAAGAGATCAGCAAAAACTGTCAGAAAACCAGGTTCTAAAAAAACTCTCAGTCGAGGAAGAAAGAAGAAGTCTTAAGTCGGGAAGACTAGATGATTGACCAACTAAGCGGTTCCGGGGTTGTCAGGTATTTATTTGTTCCTTCCTTTTCCCTTCATGAGCTGGCAAAGGTGTGGGAAAAAAATGGTTTTGGCTCTTCGCATAGCTTGGTTTCTCGTTATGAAAAATGGAAAGAGAAGGCTTTCCTAACCTGTACCCCCTTTGTAATCGGCCAGGCTTCAGACAAAAAGAAAATTTCTCTGGAGATTTCAATTCTTCGGGATTTAATTGTCCTTTCCTTTTTTTATGAGGCTTCTGATCGCTCTCTTTTGCCTTTCTTTTCTGAAGTCTGGAAAGAAGGAGATACCCATATTTCTAAGACTTTGAATTTTTTTAAAAAAGTTACTAATTTTGGTGGGACAGAGGTTTTTTTTACTCCCTGGCGAGAAGAAGACTTGACTAATAGTTTAGAGGCTTTTTTTGGTTACGGGTCATTAGCTATGTGGGAACTTTCCGAAATGGGCAAGTTATATAACTTTTCGGAAAAGTTTTCGGCCGATAATATTTTTGTTGGTCGCTTTGTCTTTCTTTACTACGAAGACGCTCATCTGACTTTTAATTTTCTTTGGAAGGACTTTCTCACAGCATCCGCTGCTTACCATAAGGTTTTTTATAATGTCAGTCGTTATCAGGAGAAGAGGTTGGCTTTGATTAGCCAGAAAAAAGCTATTGATAGTTATGTTCAATCGATTCTTTCCTTCACTGAGGGGGGGAAACAGGATGAGTTCTCCAAGCTTTCAAAAATTGAAGAAGCCAGCGACATACTTTCTCAGCATGCAGCCTGGCTAACCCAGTCTTCCAATGAAACTCGTAATTTAATTACTTTAATTAGCCAAAATTTGGGCGTTATGAGAGAAATTTTCTTAAAGCATTCAGCCAATTTAGAAAGTAGTTTTTGGCAGGAGGAAATTAATTCTTTTGAGTTTTACGCTAATCAGGCAAAAGATGATTTAGATTATTTAAAATCCACATTAGCCGATGTTGAAATGGTTATGCGCAACTTGAAAGATAGAGCCGATATTTTAAGTCGTCAGATACAGGAAAAGTTTTATCGACGTTTAATTTTGTTAGTTTTCGTCGCTATAGGGATAGTGGTTTTGAGTGTTGTTTTTTATTTTTATTTTTCAAGCTCATTTTTATCAATTGGTTAGTTTTCCCGAAACTTTTATTGATTTCAATGGGTTTAAAGGTTGCAATTTCAGGAAAAGATGGTGTAGGAAAAACTACATTTAGCGCCGCTCTTGGTGAATTTCTTTCTTTTAATGTTGGCAAACAATTTTAATTGACGCAGGCCCGGATAGTAACTTGGCGGCTGCCTTGGGGATTGAGAGTGAGAAGCGGGAAAAAAATCAAGCCCATTTCTCTCAAAAAGAATTTAATTAAGAAGATAGTTGGGGTGGAACCTGGCGGAGGAGGAATTTTTATTTTAAACCCAAGGGTTGATGATTTGGTTGAAAAATAGGGTCTTTCTGTTAAACCAAACTTATTTTTGTGGTAGCGGGAAGCATTAAGAAAGCAGGCTCAGGTTGTTTTTACCCTCAAAGTTCACTTTTACGTGTCCTACTTTCTCATCTGATTTTAAAAAGAAACGAGAATGGGTAATTGTTTGATATGTAAGGAGGCTTGGAACATTTGGGAAGAAGTACTGCTGAAAGTATTGATTATCTTCTAATCGTTGTTGAGCCGGGCCATAGGTCACTGGACACTGCCTTAAAATTAATAATCTAGCTGAGAATTGGGTATCAGGAAAATTTCTGTTGTGGTTAATAAAGTTCGAAGTCGAAAGGAAGAGGATAAAGATAAAAGAATTTTTTGGAGTTCAACAATTTAACAGTTTTGGAAACTTGTCCTGGGACAGCAAGCTTAGCTACCTTGATTTTAAAGGCGAGCCGGTTAATGCTTTAGACAGGAAAAGTAATTTTTATCAAGCAGTTTTTTAATAGGCCAAAAACTGACTAGATAGTTTAAAGAAGGTTAACTAGTCTGGTTTTGGGTTTTTTAGTAAGAAACAAAATATTTAGACCGAGTGTTGTATCGAATTACTGGTATGACTTTAAAATCTTGATAAAATTGTTGCTTTCCGTATTTACCAAATCCTTTATATGGAGTAAGCATTGTGGAATCAAGAACTATCCATTGGTTATTGTAGTAGAGCTCAACCCAAGCGTGATTGCCTCGCATTCTGTTTAAGACAATGCTTCCATAAACAACCCAAACATTTTTTTCTGGTATTCCCTGGGCTAATAGGAGGGAGGCAAGAAGATTGGCCTGGCCAGCACAGTTTGAGAATCCCCTACTTAAAACGACAAAGGGATAAAGCAAATCCTCGGTGACTTCAAAGCGATAACTAATTTTTGTGGCAACAAAGTTGAATGCATTTTCTGGAGTTTTAAGTTGTTGAGCAAGGGAGGCGACTTGAGGATTGTTTGGCGTTATATATTCATTGCAGATAGAATAGTTGAAACCTCCGCCTTCTCTGAGGATGAATTTTAATGCTTCTTTGTATTCATTAATAGTATTGTACTCTCGGATGTGTAGAAAGTAAAAATAAAACAGTAAGAAAGATTGAGTTAAAATTAAAATAAAAAAAATAAACAAAATAAGATTATTTAAACGAAGGCTTGGAGAAAACTTTAAAAGCTTAGGGCGAGCTATTTCTCGTCCCTTTATATTATTATTTTTTATATCAAACTTTTGTGCTCTCATTTATTATTAAACTGATAAAAGTTAAAAAAGTTACTTAATTTTATTTTGTTCCCCTAATTTTTGCAACTACCTCTTTAGAGTTAAGATTTTAAATCTTTCACCCAGAAAATCAGGATGGATTAAAACTTTAAGTTGGTTGGGGTTTATTTTTTGAAAACAGGTTGAGGATTGAGTTTTGTTTAAAATCTCGCTAAAAAAATTAAGTTGAGTTGAGTATTTTTCTTTTTTAAAGCCCAGCTTTTTTGACCACCTAATCAGGTCAGAAAAGTTAACGTCGCTTGTAAGATCAGATTCGCCTGGCTGAAAAGTTAAATCGGATATAAATTTATGATTATAAAATCCTCTAAGAGTTCCCTCTGGTGAGCGAGTCACAATCTCTTCGTTTAACCCGCCATAGTCAATTATCATAAAATAACCAGACTTCAGGACGGAAGACACTTTCTTTAGAAGCCAATTGGCTTCCAGGTTTACTTCGATAACTTTGCCTATTAATGCTCGGTGCTTAATATTTTTTAAATAATTGAGTAAAAAAGGATTTTTGGGAGGCAAATAACAAGGCGAAAGTTTTTTGCCTTTCAGTTTTATGTAAAGCTCTAGTGGGCCATTAGGGCTAAATTTTACTTGTTTAACTGGCAGTGAATCAATGCATTCATTGGCAAAAATAATGCCTTTTTCAATTGATTTTATTTCTTTAAGACTACTTTTGACTTGAATTTTTTTGTTCTTTTGAGATTTAACTTTTTCTCGGATTAATTTCCTTTGCCATTTGTTTTTTTCAACCGCTATATAATTAATTTTTTGGCAACAGGATGGATAGTGATTTTTCAGTACATCAAAAATGTCGAAGGCTAAGCTTCCATCTCCTGCTCCCAACTCGACTATTGGTAGCGGCTGATTGTGCTTTAACTTATTAATCAATTCAATTAAAGCAAAACTCAAGAGGTAGCTAAAAGTTTTCCCTACGCTGACACTGGTAAAATAGTCACCCTTTTTGCCCTGCCTGGGCTTGCTTGCTTGAGAATAGTAACCAAGTTTAGGATGGTAAAGACAGATGTTCATAAAACGGTCAAAGGGAATTGCCCCCTTTTTTTCTATCTCGTTTTTAATTATTTCAAAAAGGTTTTCACTCAATCTTAACCAACTATTTCTTTGGTTTGCTAAAATTAGCTTAATAGTTAGATTAGTAGATATAAAGTGATAGCTCAATATAATTTTAATTAAGTAAATTAAGTAAAAGGAGTTTTATGAAAGGCACAATTCTGAATGTTTTAGCAGTTATTGCTGGTTCGCTGGTTGGAAAACTTTTAGGGACGAAACTACCTGGAAGGTTCCGCCAGATTATTTTTAGTGCCTTGGGCCTGGTAACAATCGCTATTGGCTTAAGCTTGCTTTTGAAAACCTCAAATATTTTACTGGTGATGGCAAGCCTTCTTGTGGGGGGATTATCTGGAGAGTTTATAAACATTGATGCTAAATTGGAGAGATTTTCTTTATGGATTGAGAAGAAAATTAAAGTTAATGAAAGCACTTTTTCTGAAGGATTTATCACAGCTAGCCTTGTGTTTTGTGTTGGGCCAATGACTATTCTGGGCTCCTTTCAAGATGGATTAAAAGGAGATTTCTCACTTTTAGCGATAAAATCAATGCTCGATGGTTTTGCGGCTCTGGCTTTTGCTTCAACTCTTGGCTGGGGAGTAGCTTTTTCTTCCCTCACTGTTTTTTTCTATCAGGGTTTTTTAACTTTAGGCGCTTCTTTTTTTAAAGCAGTTTTAACGAATAATATGATAAACGAAATGACGGCTACTGGGGGTTTGCTAATTTTTGCCATTGGTTTAAAGCTTCTTGAAATAAAAGAGGTTAAAGTTGCCAATCTTTTGCCAGCGATTTTTATCGCCCCGTTTTTAGTATATTTTGTATCTTTGTTTGGCAAGAATTAAAGGAGGTAATTTTGATTTATTTAGGAGCAGACCATGGTGGTTTCGAGTTGAAAGAGAAAATCAAAAGATGGTTAGAGGAAAATAGTTTTTCCTTTGAAGATTTGGGTACTTACTCTACTGATTCAGTTGATTATACTGACTTTGCTCTAAAAGTAGGGGAAAGGGTGGCAAAAGGTAGCCCGGAAGACCGGGGCATTATTGTCTGTTCAACAGGCATAGGAGTGGCAATAGCTGCTAACAAGGTCAAAGGGGTAAGAGCAGCAGTGGGTTATAATGTAGAAGCGGCCCGTCGTACCCGCGAAGATAACGACTCGAACGTTCTTACTTTAGGGGGCTTGACTATGAACCATGACCAGGCTTTAAAAATTGTTGAAGTTTGGTTAAAAACTCCTTTTTCTGGTTTGGAACGGCACCAGAGAAGAGTAAAAAAGATTACAGATTACGAAAAACATTCTTGATAGGGCTTCAACGCTACTTTAAAGCCAAAGATGGGAAGCTTTTTCTTTATTTGTTTGTTTTTTCCAGTCAGGTGTTCAACTTAAAATGTCTTAAAAGGTTGATAAAATCAAACTATGAACAAAATTACTTTCTATGGCGGGGTAAATGAAATTGGTGGGACTAAGATACTAGTCGAGACTAAGGAATCAGCTTTTTTTCTTGACTTCGGTCGAAGCTTCGCTGGCGAAAGAAAGTACTTTGACTGGCCACTGCTTCAGCCGCGTAAAGTTGACACTTTGCTCAAGCTTGGTTTGCTTCCTTCCTTGAGGGATATTTACAAAACTAAGGAAAACCGCAGCTTTAAAGAAACTCAGATTGAAGGAGTTTTTATTACTCATGCACACACTGACCATTGCGATTATATTCGCTGGCTTCGAGATGATATAAAAGTTTACGCCACTCCTATTTCTCAAGCGATTATTTTAGCTCGAGAAGCTTCATCTCATCCTATTTCTACCGAATACCGGATGGCTTGCTTTAAAGACGGAGTAATAATTAAGGAAAAGGAAATAATACCGGTGGAAGCGGAAAGAAAAGTGAGATTAAAAGGTTGCGAAATAAAACCTCTTAAGGTTGACCATTCGGTACCTGGTGCGGCAGCTTATTTAGTTCAAGCAGAGGGTTTAAAGCTTGCTTATACTGGTGATTTTCGTTGCCATGGGAGCTGCAGCCAGTTAACCGAAGAGTTTATTGAAAAGGCGGCTAAGTTTAACCCCGATGTTTTAATTATTGAAGGAACCAATATAGCTCGTGGCTCGTTGAGCACTGAAGCTGAAGTAGAAGCTAAAATTTCAAAACTGGTTTCCCGATCAAATGGTCTCATTTTAGCTAGTTTTTCAATCGTTGATTTTGACCGACTAAAAACTTTTTACCAGGTTGCTAAAAGTAACAAAAGAAAGATAGCTGTTTCCACCAAGCAAATTTTTATTCTTCATTCTTTGTGTCAACAAGGCTTACTTGCCTTTCCAGATGAATTTATCGATGAACTATATGTTTTTTATCGCAAGAAAGAGAAACTTTTGCTTTGGGAAAAAAAGGCTTTGAATTTAGGTCTGAAGGAAATTGACATTCAAGAGGTAGAAAAACACCAGTCAGAGTTCATATTGAGCTTTTCTTATTATGATATGAACGAAGCAATAGAAATAAAATTTAAACCTGGAAGCGTTTTTATCCTTTCTCAGAGCGAACCTTTTAATGAAGAGATGGAAATCGATTTTCAGAAGCTTTTAAACTGGCTGGAGTATTTTGGTTTGCCTATTTATACTGTTCATGCTTCTGGTCACGCTTCTGCTTTTGAATTAAGAGAAGTTGTCGAGCGAGTAAAGCCGAAAAAAGTTTTTCTGGTTCACACTGACCGCCCTCGCTTATATGCGAATTTTCTTTCTGACTTAAGCCATTCGGAATTCATTTCGCCGGAAGAAAGTTTAACTTACAAACTTAACTTTTAACTTCACCTTTTCTTAGCTATTATTTAGAGATTGTTTATTTTTTTACTGATAGAACTCTACTAAAATAAGTTACTAAAACTAATAATTTTGGAGGAAAAGTGAGCTCAAAAAGCACCGAAAACATTTTATCTACTTTGTATCAAAGAGAAAAAGAAATAGCTGGTGTTTATTTTTTCCTGAATAATCTTGCCTTGCTTACTGTTGAAGCCAAAAAAGTTCTTGGAGAAATTGAGCGGGAAGATAAAAAGCATGCTTCTTTCTTAAGGGAAAGGCTGAGGCAGTTGGGAGTCGAGGTTCAAAAATTGAAAGAGGTAAGCAAAAAAACAATCAATGAATTGAGAGAAGCACTGGATAATACTGATGGAGAAGAAAAAAAACTAGACTTATTAATGAAAGTTTTAGTAAAGATAAAGAAAAGTGAGATTGCACTTTTCCGAAGTTATCTTGAGTTAAAAGAAAGAGACGAGCTTAGCCAACGACTTTTGGAAAGAATAGCTAATAGTGAAACTCATCATCTTTTAAGACTGGAAGTTTTGGATTTAGTTAGTAGAGTTGAGAAAACCGACGCTGAAGAGAGAAAGGAAACATCTGGTGATTCGCTATCATAACTTAAAAGTTACCAATCAGTGCCTGAATTCTTGCAATTTTTGTCAGGAAACAAAGGGCGTTTTTCTTTCTTTTGAAGAACTTAATAGTTTTTTAAACCAGCCAGAACTACCAGAAAGCATTAGAATTTTTGGCGGCGAACCATTGTTGCTGGATTTTTTGCCTGATATGGTAGCTAATTTGAGACGAAGAGGAACGCGAAGGGTGATGATTAAAACCACTGCTGTGCCGCTTTCTAATTTTAATCTAACTTTTAATTTAATAAGCAAAGGAGCTCACCATTTTGAAATCGAATTTTTTTCATCAAATCTATGCACTCACCAGGCAATGACGAACAATATTAATAGCTTTGATTTAGCATTGCAGGGGATTTCCAATCTTCGTCGGGTAACTTTGGAGAGCGGTCAGACCCCTTTTTTGTCTTTCAAGGTTATCGTTAACTCTTTTAATCTTGAAGAACTTTCAAACAATCTTAGCTTTTTGGTGCAGTTTCGTCCTGACCGCTTTGTTCTTTCTCTGGCCCCGCCTTTAAAAGAAATCAGTTTAACTTTAGAGAAAGTTAAAGAAGCAATAAAAATAGCCAACTTAAACTTAATTTGGTTGCAAACCGAGAACATTCCTCTTTGCTTGTTAGATACTGATTATTTTCATTATGGAGAGCTATTGTCTCGGTCTCCCGTTTTATCCGATTTGAATAAATTAAAAGATTGTTCCAACTGTCAGGCTTCAATTTTATGCCAGGGCGTTCCTTTATTTTATCAAGATTTAGAAGATTTTAAATTAAATCCTTTGCTTTCTTCCGATAAAACTAGGGATTTTGACTTTTTAAGGAAAGAAATGGAGTTACTTTGAGTGAAGTCCATCATTGTTATTTAGTTGCTTTGAATGTTCACGGCTATAATTCTCTGGCTTTAGGCTATCTTCAAGCTTCCTTGAAAGCCAATAAAAGTTTGAACGGCAAAGTTAAAGTTGAGACTATTGACCTTTGTGTTGACTGCTATGATGTTTATCAAATAATCCAGTTCTTTTGCCAGAAACCTTTTTTGGTTGGGTTGTCCAGTTATGTTTGGAATTTTAGTAAAATGCTTCACTTGGCTCGTCTTATAAATAGTCTCTGGCCAGAATCTAAAATTGTTTTAGGGGGGCCCGAAGTAACCCCTCATCCTGAGGATGTATTAAGGAAGTTCCCTTTTTTGACGGCTGTGGTTTATGGTGAAGGAGAAGAGACTTTCGTTGAGTTAGTTGATGCCTTTATCAGCGATAGGCCTTTGAAAGAGATTAGGGGAATTGCTTTCAAAGATAATGACAAGATAATTGTGAGTGAACCCCGCCCGCTAATTGAACCTTTAGATAAAATTCCGTCTCCTTTCGAAGCTAATGCTATTGAGCTAAAAGATGGTTCAACTTATTTAGAAACTTATCGCGGGTGCAATTTTAAATGTGCCTACTGTTTTGAAGGAAAAAACTACTCACATCTTCGACATTTTTCTATGGAAAGGATAAAAAAGGATGTTGAGTTGATACTTAAAAACGGAATTAAAAACTTTTCTTTTGTTGATCCTGTTTTTAACTTAAACCGCCAGTATCTAAAGAAGATGGTTAACGCACTCAAGGAAGCGGGGATAAATAAAGCTTCTTTACACACTATCGAGATAGTGGCGGAAAACGTTGATAGCGATGTCGTTTCTCTTTTAAAAGATGCATCAGTCGAGAGTGTTGAAGTAGGTCCTCAGGCTATTCATCCGCTTACTTTAAGAAATGTAAATCGCTATTTTAATAAAGAACAGTTTAGAAAAGGCGTTTCAAAACTTAAAAAAGGAGGCATTAAAGTTTTGTGCGATTTGATTATTGGGTTACCTGGTGACAATTTTTACCGTTTTTTAGCTTCAACTGCTTTTGTTCTTTCTTTAGCTCCTCATCGGGTAATTTTTAGCACTCTTCATGTTTTACCAGGGACGCTTTTGTTTGAGAAAAAGGAAGAATATGATTTGGTTTTTGATTCTGAAGCACCCCATTATGTCTGGAAAAATAGTACCTTTTCTTATCGCGAAATCAGACTGGCAGAAATATTGGCAAAAAGCTTAGGGAAGGAGTATAACTTAGATTAATGAGTTATGTTCTTGGTTTAGCTGGCAGTCCACGCGAAGGTGGCAACAGCCGCCTGCTTTTGCAAGCGGCTCTAGAAGGTGTTAGGGAAAATAGGCGGGCGACTGAAGAGGTAATTTTGGCCGACTTTAATATTCAACCCTGTATTGAATGTGGGGGTTGCGACGAGACTGGCAAGTGCATTTTGGAAGACGATATGGATTATTTATACCAGAAAATTAAAGAATCTTCTGGCCTTATTTTTTCAACGCCAATATTTTTTGGCCATCTACCAGCTCAGGCCAAGGCTGCTATTGACCGATTTCAAGCTTGGTGGGTAGCTCGTTATATTTTAGAAGAACCTTACTTTGAGAAAAAGCGACCGGGGGCTTTAATTGTTGTCGGGGGAATGAACCGTCCTGATTATTTTGATTCTATAAAAAGGACGGTTAAGGCTTTTTTTGCTACAGCTGGTTTTGAACTTTTTTTTGAACTTTACATACCGCAGATTGATGAAAAAGGAGCGATATTAAAGAGGAAAGATTTTTTAGAACAAGCCTTTGAAATTGGGCGCCAATTAGGGGACAAAGTTAAAAAACCTCTTGAAAGGTGATTTCTTTGATTAACAAAGTCAAGGGAGTTAAAATCGGGCACTATACTGATAAGAAAAACGTTACAGGCTGCACGGTTGTTCTTTTTCCCCAGGGCACGGTTGGAGGTTGCGAAGTTAGAGGTGGCGCTCCTGGTACAAGAGAAACAGCTTTACTTTCTCCTTATAAGACTGTTTCTGAAATTCACGCTCTTCTTTTAACTGGTGGTAGTGCTTATGGTTTGGCTGCCGCCGATGGAGTCATGAAATATTTAAGAGAAAAAGGCATTGGGTTTAAAACTGAGTGGGGGGTAGTCCCCATTGTTCCGGCTGCGGTAATATTTGACCTTTACTTGGGCTCGCCTGAGGTATTTCCGACAGCTGAGAATGGTTATCAAGCTTGCTTAGATGCCACTGATAAAATTTTTGAACAGGGCAACATTGGAGCCGGCACTGGAGCCACTGTTGGTAAATGGGCTGGGCCTCAATTTTGGATGAAAGGCGGTTTGGGCAGCACTTCTTTATCCTTTGGCGAGTTAATTGTTGGAGCTTTGGCGGTTGTCAATGCTTTAGGCGATATTTATAACGAGGATGGAACGGTTTTAGCTGGAGCTATTAATGAGAAGGGCGAATTTCTTGCAGAAATTCAGAGAGCAAATCAAACAAGAGGAGAAAATCCTTTCTTCGCCAACACAACACTTCTTTTACTGGCGACTAATGCTAAGTTAAATAAGTTAGAAGCTAATCTTTTAGCTCAGAGACTTCAAGATGCTTTTGCTCAAACAATAAAGCCGGTTCATACTTCTTTCGATGGTGATGTGAGTTTTGTGGCAGCAACTGGGGAGCTGGAAACTGACTTTGAGGCTTTAGCTGTTTACTCGATTGAAGTTAGCAAAGAGGCTATTCGTAATGCAGTCCGCTTCGCCCAATGCTTGCCTGGTGTGCCAGCTTGTTCTGATTTTAAAGTTGATTGAAACGATGATGATTTATCTTGCAAAACTCTCAACTGAGAGTTGAGTTTATGGTCAGGTGGAGCAAGGTTCCTCAATTAAGGGTTGTTCGACGATTTTTACAACGATGCTGTTTTTTATAGTTAGCCAGTAGAGGTTATTGATTAAAATTTGGTTATTAGAATCATTTTTTAAAAAAACCTGCCGGAAAGTATCTAAAGAAAATACACCTTCCTTGATTTTTGGGTTCCATTGATTTCCTTGGTTAAAAGTTTTAAGGTAGATATGAACTTTTGGGTTGATTAAGAATGTTTTAACTTGCTTGCTTTTGTTGCGAACATAATAATCACTCCCCAGTTCTTTTTCGTTGGAGATCAAACCATCTTCAATTGCTGCCTTAGCTGCCTCTTTACCGCTAAAAAATTGCACTTCGTCAAGTTCCAGGTAAGTTTGATTGTTTTGTAAGTAAAGCTTTTTTATATAGCCGATTTTTTTAATTACTGATGGCGGTTTCTTGTTGTTGGCTTGGACTTTTTTTGCTTGAACTATTTTTAGTTTTAAATTATTTATTTCTTTTTCAATTTCAGCCAGGTTTTTTTCAATTTGGTTAATCATTTCTTCAAGACGAGATAGTTGTTTTTGAGATTTTCCGATTTGTCGGATTTTTGAACAGCCAGAGGTTAGGAGCGAAAGACTTATTAGGAAAAATACGAAAATAAAGAGTAAAGGCGACTTTCTAATTCTCATTTTTTTTATTTTATTATAAGAACTTTTGATTGGTAAGATATGATTTGATTGGTAAGATATGAAAGTTTTTTTAGCCGGAAAAACCTTTGGTGTTATAAGCATGTTTAGGTTTGCAAAATAACTCTTCTTTTTTAAATGAAGGCGTGATGAGATTTAACTTGTCATTATGAGCATTATGAGCTCAGCAAAGCAATTGCATTCTTAAAAAGAAAAGGCAATCTACGCTTTCTTTACCCCGCTAAAGCGAGGTTTGCCTGCTGTAGAAAAAGTAGGCAAGGCTCGCAATAACGGTTAGTAATAAAGTAGTGAAAACTTTTAGGTGCTGTAAACCTTTAGGTTTTTGAATCGCGATCTCAAGGTCGTTGCTACAATTTAATAGTAATTGTTTATTGACAAGCTAAGCTTTTGGTTTAAACTAAAATGGTTAATTTTTCCTTGGAGGAGTTTTTTTGAAAAAAAAGATTGTCTGGTTTTTACTGGCTATTCTGGTATTGGTTGGGGTTACCTACGGTGTTTTCCATTTGTATTTAAAAAATTTCAAGGGGCAAAAAGTTAATGTTGAAGAAGTTAAAAAAAGAGATTTAAACCTTACCATTTTAGCTTCTCAGCAAGTAATAGCCAAAAACAAAGTTGAAGTTGTTGCTCCTGTAAATGGAAAAGTTGCTGAAATTAAAGTTTCTGAAGGCAAAAAGGTTCAAAAAAACGATATTCTTGTGGTTTTTAATAAAGACGAGCTTCAATACCAGGTTGACCAAGCACAGGGTGCATATGAAGCGGCAGTGGCTCAGAGGGATAAGATTAAAAAAGCTAAAGACAAAGGGCAAGCAACTGAAGAGGATTTAAAAGCGGCTGAGGGAGAAGTTAAGAGGGCTCAAGCGGCGCTTGATTTAGCTAAGCTAAATCTGAGCAAAGCTGAAGTTAAAACTCCAATTGATGGAGTTGTAACCTCTTTAAAACTGAGTGCTGGTTCTGAAGTTATGGCAGGCACTCCTTTGCTGACGGTAATTGATCCAGCTTCCTATGTAGTTAGGGCAGAAATTGATGAGACTGATATTGAGAAAATTAAGGTTGATTCCGAAGCGGAAATCACCTTCGATGCTTTTCCCAACCGAATTTTTGCCGGAAAGGTTAAGGAAGTTGGCATAAGTTTCATTAAGACAGAAACTGGGAGTAAAGTTTTCCCGGTTGATATTCAAATTATTGGTCTGGATTTAAATGAGTTAAGAGAGGGCTTAAGTGGTGATGTTGAAATAAAGACCAGTCAGCTGTCTTCAATACTCGCCATTCCCATTGATGCAGTGGTTGAAGAAAACTTTACTTTTGTTTTTCAAGTGAACAAAAAAGAAAAGACTGTCGTTAAGAAAAAAGTGGATTTAGGGGATTCAAGCGATGAGTATGTAGAAGTTAAAAAAGGGCTTAAAGAAGGCGATTTAGTAGTAGTAGACCCGCCTTCTTCTTTAGTTGAAGGAAGTAAAGTAAGCTGGTAGCTTTGAGCGAAGAAAAAGTTATTGAGGTTGTTGATTTAAAAAAAACTTATTACCTCGATGGAGTTGAAGTTCCGGCTCTCAGGAGAGTTAGCTTTAGCATAGAAAAAGGCGAGTATGTCTCAATTTCTGGTCCCTCTGGTTCGGGAAAATCAACCTTGATGCACTTGCTTGGCTGTTTGGATAAACCTACTTCTGGCCAGGTAATAATCAACGGCAAAAACACGGCTGAGCTTTCTGAGGTTGAGTTAGCTTCTATGAGAAACAAAGAGATTGGGTTTGTTTTTCAAGCTTTTAATTTACTTCCTCGGGCAACTGCTTTAAAAAATGTTGAATTGCCTTTGATTTATAAAGGCTTGCCAGCCAAACAAAGAAGAGAGTTAGCTTTGAAAGCACTGAAAGCAGTGGGTTTAAGCGAAAGACTTCATCACCTTCCCTCTCAGCTTTCTGGCGGTCAACAGCAGAGAGTGGCAATTGCCCGGGCACTGGTAACTAATCCTTCAATTATCTTAGCCGATGAGCCCACTGGGAATTTGGATACTGCTGCGGGGAATGAAGTTTTAAGGGTTTTAAAAGAGCTGAACGAAAAGGGGATAACCATCATATTAGTTACTCACGAGGAGTATGTTGCCCGGCAAGCAAAAAGGATTATCAAACTTCTTGATGGAAAAATAGTTAGCGATGAAAAAGTTGAATCCAGTATTTTTTTTAATGAGGATGAAAAAAGAAACTTTTCAAACCAAGAGGATAGTCCGGAATGAAATTTTTCGAAGCCTTTTTAATTGCATTTGAAGCTATTCGCGCTAATAAAGTGCGTTCTTTGTTGACAATGTTAGGGGTGATAATTGGTGTCGCTTCAGTGATTTTGCTTGTTTCTATTGGGCAAGGCGTAACGGAGGAAGTAACAGGTCAGATTCAAGGCTTGGGAGCAAATCTTTTAAATATAATTCCAGGAAGAGTAGACTTTGAGGCGGGGGGTGCTAATCAACATGGCAGAATGACTACTCCAAAGTTTACCGTTGAGCATATAAGTGAGCTGAAAAGAATACCGGAACTGGTTGCAGTTACACCAGCTTCAGAAATACCAGCTAAAGCTACTTATAAAAATAACGAACTGAACACTACGGTAATGGCAGTCTCATCGGATTACCCTGAAGCCAGAAATTTTTATCCAAGCGAAGGCAACTTTTTTAATAGTTCTCATTATCTCAGTGCCCGCAATGTTTGCGTAATTGGTCGTCAAGCAAAGAAAAAGCTTTTTGGTTGGATTAATCCAATTGGCAAAAAAATTAGCATAAACAATAAACCTTTTATGGTTATTGGCATAATGGAAGAAAAAGGCTCTTTCTTTGGTTACGAAATGGACAATATAATTTTTGTTCCATTTACTACTGCTCAGAAAAGTTTGGATGTTAAAAAAGCTTCTTATATACTGGCAAAAGTGAACTCCACAGAAAACCTTGATTTAGCTAAACAGAAAATAAATCGCACTTTAAGGCGCTTTCTTGAACCCGACGATTTTTCTGTTGTCAGTCAGGGAGAAATACTGTCAGTATTTGGTTCAATCCTTGGCACTTTGACTTTAATGTTAGGCGGTATTGCTGGTATTTCTTTGCTGGTAGGAGGGATAGGAATAATGAATATAATGCTGGTTTCGGTAACAGAAAGGACGCGAGAAATTGGCATAAGGAAAGCAGTAGGAGCCAAGACTTCAGATATTCTATTTCAGTTTTTAATTGAGTCAGTGACCTTGAGTTTAGTTGGAGGAACATTAGGGATTTGTTTTGGTTATCTTGGGTCTTTAATAATAAAAAAGTTTATAGTCAATACTCAGGTAACTCCGTGGTCGGTTTTTTTGGCATTTGTTTTTTCCTCGGCTGTTGGTGTTTTCTTTGGTGTTTATCCTGCTTACAAGGCAGCTAAAGTTGACCCTATTGTAGCCTTACGCTATGAATGAAGAACCGTTACTGCCTTACATATAATATTTCCAAACGGAATTGCTTTTATCTTGATATTTTTTGACAGGGATTTTATTTTAATTTATCTTTTTTGCATTTACTTTTAAAAGGAAGAGAAATTGGAAGAAACAACTTGGGAAGAGCTGAAAAAACTCGATCCTGAAAAAGTGGCTAAAAAGGCAAATGTTTTTTATAATTCAAAAAAACAGCAGTATGAGCTATTTTCATTGGGTAAACCTTATGTTGTCTCGCTTTTGGAAAAGAAAGTTTGGTCTTCTGACTTTTTTGGTGAATTTTTACTCAAGCGTTTAAGCTATTTAATGTACCCGGTTTTTTTGTGGTATTTGATTAAAGCAGAGGGTAGAAAGCCGAACAAAGATTTTCTTTCTTATCGGAGCTTAAGAGGTGGGGAAACTTTTTTTCGGGGGAGTCATCAATTACCACTTCAAAAGCTAGTGGAAAGATTTGAAAGTTCCCCTGAAAGTCTTGAACAAACCGCAAGACTACTGGACGGCGAGAGATTTTTACCCGGAGACCTTGCTTATAAATTTTTTCCCTTGCCGCATCTACCAGTTGTTGTTACTTTTTGGCAGGGCGAGGAAAATATACCTGCTTCTGGTAATTTTCTTTTTGAGTCTCAAGCTCAAGACTTTTTACCTCTTGATATTCTCTGGGCAATTGCTATGTATGTTTGCCAGGCGTTTATTATTGCTTCTGATGTTAAATAGCTACTATCTTATATTGTTTAATTGTTAAAGCAAAAGAAGTTGTCTTTTAATGACAAATCAGGGTTTATATTGGTTTATATTGTAAGCCATGTTGGTCTATTAGTATAAT
>CAYRQL010000001.1:89883-219884 GCA_964426525.1 uncultured Actinomycetota bacterium
AAATCAGGGTTTATATTGGTTTATATTGTAAGCCATGTTGGTCTATTAGTATAATGTAATTAATATTTTTTGGGGGTGATTAGAAATGAAAAAAACTTTAGAAAATTTGACCAAAGCATTTGTTGGAGAATCTCAAGCCAGGAATCGTTATACTTTTTATTCTAAAATTGCTCGAAAAGAGGGTTACGAACAAATAGCTGAGATTTTTTTAATTACGGCTGAAAATGAAAAAGAACATGCTAAAAGGTTGTTTGAGCATATCCAGGATTTAAAGAGACAGAATGGTGAGGCTTTAGAGGAGATAAAAGTTGAAGCCGCTGCTCCACTTGTTTTGGGTTCGACGGTTGACAACCTGAAAGCAGCCATTGCTGGCGAAAATTACGAATACACTGATATGTATCCTTCTTTTGCCCAAGTTGCCGAAGAGGAAGGTTTGACTGATATTGCCAATCGACTCAAAGCAATTGCTGTGGCTGAACAACATCACGAGGAGCGGTATAAAAAGCTTTTGGCAGTTGTTGAAAGTGGTACTGTTTTTAAAAAGTCACAGCCGGTTTACTGGGTTTGCCGGGAATGCGGCTATGTTCACTTTGGAACCGAACCGCCAGAGAAATGCCCATCCTGCGACCATGAGTATAACTTCTATATGGTTAAGTGTGAAGAGTATTAATAGCAGATTAGCTTAAGAGTTAACCTATTTCTGACGGTTTATAATTGCGGTTTACTGTCGCGCAGATGTAGTAGAGATCTTAGGTTTTCTGAAAAAA
The DNA here is from genome assembly GCA_964426525.1 of uncultured Actinomycetota bacterium. Lineage (GTDB taxonomy): Bacteria > Actinomycetota > Aquicultoria > SKW223 > CALKMS01 > CALKMS01. Next base: position 90,651 of record CAYRQL010000001.1, read on the forward strand.
CTAGCATAATTTTACTCTTTAGAAATAAAACCTTCACTCTCTTTTCCTTTATTTCCTCTGGCACAAGATTTACCCCAGAAAGCTTCTGGAAGTCCTCCACTGGTGCCTTCAGCTGGCTTCGTTCAAAGATACCCCTTAAAAAGACTATGAATTACCTAAACTCAAAAGGGCTGGTATTAACCAGCCCTTTATGGATTTAAATTTTAATTTTTTTAATCTGGCCTTGTAATTTATATAAATTTGGCCGAAAAGGATTAAAGAGTAAGCAAGTTAAAAAGTGAATTTGATAAATCAATTTCAAAACATCAAAAATGCATAATACCTTTTTTGCTAATATAAAAAATAGCGCTTTGAATAAGATTTTTTTTCTAGGCTCAATTCATGCTTGAATAAAAATATTGCTAAAATAGGCTAATTTTGAGAAAATGCTCAAGTGAGAACAAGGGAGCTAAGCTCGCCTAACAAATATGTTTTGGATATATCACTTTTATTTGTATCTTTTGTTTGGGGCTCAACTTTTTCCTTAATAAAAATGGCTCTTCAAGAGATGCCGGTTTTTTGGTTTCTTTTTCTTCGTTTTTCACTTGCTTTCTTGGTTTTTATTCCCTTATTAACTCGAAAATTTAAAAAAATTAATAAAGCTACATTACTATGGGGTTTCTTTTTAGGGATATTACTTTTTTTGGGTTACGCTTTTCAGACGGTAGGCTTAAAATACACTACTTCAATTAATTCAGGTTTTATAACCGGCCTTTTCGTGGTTTTTACTCCTTTGATTTGTGCTTTAATGTTTCGCTGGTTTCCTCATTGGGCATCTCTGGTTGGAGTTGTTGTGGCTTTTTTTGGTTTAAGTCTTTTAACTTTGAACTCAAATTTGGCCTTTAATTACGGAGACTTATTAACTCTGATTGCTGCCTTTTCTTATGCTGTTTACATTGTTTTGGTAGGTAGGTTTGCCGCTCGTTATGATCCTGCCCTTTTAACTTGGTTGCAGACTTTTGTAGTTGGTTTTGTTTCATTCTTTTTTACAATTTTCCTTGAAAATTCCCAAAAATTACCAGTTGGTTTAGTTCCCATTGCAACCTTGGTAATAACTTCTGTCTTTGCTACTGTTATAGCTTTCTGGATTCAAATATATGCTCAGAGGTTTATGCATCCTACTCGAGTTGCTTTAATCTTGTTGGGCGAACCAGTTTTTGCGGGTTTTTTTGGATATTTCTTACTTCAAGAAGTTCTTACCGTTCGAAAGCTAATTGGAGCAGTTCTAATTTTATTGGGGATGGCTTTTTCAGAAATTTTTTCTAACGGTCGAGAAAAGCCTAATTTTAAAAAAGAGGAAGCCAATAAGTTGGAAGTTAAAGAACTCTTGAAAGAAACTCCTTAGTTCTTTCTTTTGTCGGATTAGAAAAGATTTTTTCTGGCGAGCCTTCTTCAACGATTAAGCCTGCATCCATAAATATTACCCGGTCAGAAACTTCACGAGCAAAACCCATTTCGTGGGTAACAATGATCATTGTCATACCGCCAGCAGCCAGCTCTTTGATGGCATCAAGTACTTCTTTTACCAGCTCGGGGTCAAGCGCTGAGGTAACTTCGTCGAAAAGCATAACATCGGGGTCCATCATTAAAGCGCGAGCAATGGCAACTCGCTGTTGCTGCCCACCGGAAAGTTGTTCGGGATAAGCTTTGATTTTATCTTCCAACCCCATTCTTTTTAATAATTGGTGAGCTTTTTCTATGCATTCCTTGCGAGGTTTTTTTTGAACCTTGGTTGGAGCAAGTATTAAATTTTGTTCAACAGAGAGATGAGGAAATAGATTAAAACTTTGAAAAACAATCCCGACTTTTTGGCGAATTTTGTTTAAGTCGATTTTATTTTGAGTAATGTCAATTCCTTCAATCAAAACTTTACCTGAAGTCGGTTCTTCAAGGCGGTTTATGCAGCGAAGCAAAGTACTTTTGCCGCTTCCTGAGGGTCCAATTATGGAAATAACTTCCGAAGGTTTGACTTTAAAATTAATTCCGTTCAATACATAGTTGCTCCCAAAAGCTTTAACTAAATCAACTACTTCTACCATATACTCAAAAGGTTTGTTTTGGTTGTTAATTGTTTTTGAGATATTTTTTTCGTTCATTTAATGTTTTAAAGGCGTAAACCTTTTTTCTAAATATGATGCTAGTCGAGTTAAAGGGATGGTCATAGCCAAATAAATTGCAGCTGCAAGGGTGTATGAAGTTGAGTTGTAGGTGGCAGAAGCAAGAGAGCGCATTGTGGCAGCTATTTCCTGAACCTGAATAACTGAAACCAAAGCTGAATCTTTAAGAAGGGCAACAAATTCGTTAGTAAGCGGAGGAATTACTACTTTAAACGCTTGAGGAAGAATTACATAAATCATTGATTGAAAATAACTCATCCCAAGGGAACGAGCAGCTTCGGTTTGCCCTTTAGGTATTGATTGAATACCAGCACGAAAAATTTCAGCAACATAGGCGCCGCTGTTCAAGGAAAAACCTAAAATACCAGCTCCGACCGGACTGAAGTTAATGCCAACATAAGGAAGGCTGTAGTATATGAGCATTAGTTGAACTAGAAGGGGAGTGCCGCGAAATATGTTGATATAAATGGTAGCAATGGCTCTTAATAGCTTGAACTGAGATATTTTCATCAGGGCTAGGAAGATAGCGATGAGAATGCCAAAAAATTCCCCCAGAACAGAGATTAAGATTGCATATTTAACAGCTATTAAGAGGAAGGGAAAGAATTGAGCGGCGTAATGGGGGTTAAAGTATTGGTCTATAAGTTGTTTAAGCCCAAGAGCAGCAAAAATAATCATTACTGAAAGCTCACTGTGCTTTTATTGAAAACAAAGGGGCAGATTAAACTGCCCCTTTTGTAGATAGTATTGTTTTCCGAGTCCTTACTTTTTGCCAAACCATTTCTCATAAATCTGGTCGTAAGTTCCGTCAGCTTTGATTTCTGCTAATGCTTTGTTGTAAGCTTCTCTAAGTTCATCTTGGTCTTCGCGGAAAGCTACACCATATTTTTCGCCAGTTTTAATAGTTTCCACGATTTGAATTTGAGGCTGTTTTTTTACCAGATAAGCAGTTACTGGCAGATCGTTGACAACTGCGGCAATTCGCCCGGCTTTTAAGTCTTCAAAAGCCAGGAGCGTATCATCGTAAGCTCGTACTTCTTTAATTCCAAATTGCTTTTGAAGCTCCTGGGCTTTTAATTCACCAGTTGTTCCTCGCTGGACGCCTACAATTTTCCCTCTTAAGTCTTTAGTGCTTTTGATAGGAGAGCCGCTTTTGACTGCTAATGATTGGTCAGATTCAATATAAGGGTCAGAAAAGTCAACTTGCTTCTCCCTTTCTTCAGTTATGGTCATAGCAGAGATCACACAGTCGAATTTGTTGGCTTTGAGAGCTGGGATAATCGAGTCAAAATTAGCAGGGACAAATTCAACTTGCAGGTCGAGTCTCTTACCGACTTCCTTGGCTAAATCCACATCGAATCCAATAATTTCCTGTGTTTTCTCGTCTTTAAATTCGAAAGGCGGAAAAGCAACATCACTGCCGACGGTAAGAACACCTTCTTTTAAAGTTTTGAAGCCTTTTTCAGTTGCCTCTGGCTTCTTTTCTTCTTTCTTTTCTGCTGGAGCGCAGCCGGCCAAAGTTGCAATGAAAATCAACATCGAAGCGATTGTTAAAAATTTCCTTATCATCTCATTCCCCCTAAGGTAAATTTGGTTAATTATAAAGGAATATTTTTTCAATGTAAATTTAATTAAATCGAATATAAATTACTGTGTTAGCGATGGTAGGCGAAAAAAAAGATTTGGGAAAGGCAAATTTAGTTAAGGTTTTCGCTTTAGATTTTTCGAATTGAATACTTTGTGGTAAAATTCCCTACAAACTACACACACCTGTTTCGCTTCTGAGGTGCCGCCAGGTTGTAAGAAGCAAAAGGCAGGTGGAGGAAAAAACTAAAGGAGGTTTAGGTTATGAATGTTTCAATGAAAGAACTTCTGGAAGCTGGTGTTCATTTTGGTCACCAGAAGCGCCGTTGGAACCCCAAGATGAAACCCTACATTTTTACAGAGCGTAATGATATTTACATCATTGATTTGCAAAAAACGCTGGAAAAACTGGAAGAAGCTTATGATTTTGCCAAGGAGCTTTGTTCAAATGGCGGCGTTATCCTTTTTGTCGGCACCAAGAAACAAACTCAAGATGCGGTTAAGGAAGAGGCAATAAGGTGCGAAATGCCCTATGTTTCATTTCGCTGGTTAGGTGGAATGCTGACCAATTTCGCTACTATCATCAAGAGGCTTGATTACTTAACTGAACTTGAGAAAAGAAAGGAAAATGGTGAACTCCAGCGTTTGCCAAGAAAAGAAAGGGACCATCTTGAAAAAGAAAGGCAAAAGCTAGAGAAAAATTTAGGCGGGATAAGGAATTTAAAGCGCCTGCCCGATGCTTTATTTGTTCTCGATACCAAAAAAGAAGAGATTGCTGTCAGGGAGGCTAAGAAACTTGGCATTCCAATTATTGCTGTCGTAGATACCAATTGTGATCCAGAAGAAGTTGAGTATCCTATTCCGGGAAATGATGATGCTATACGTTCAGCTTCTCTTTTCTGTCGAGTTATTGCTGATGCTGTTATTGAAGGACGGAATCTTTACAATAAAAAAGTTGAAGCAGGTGAGATTGAGTTTATAGAAGCTGAGGCTGAAGCAAAACCATACGAAGTGGTTGAGGTATTGGTAGAACATGAAGAAACACCAGTGGAAGTGGAAATAGAAGAGAGGCTTGAGGCTGGTGATAATGAGAGACAGGAGGAAGAAGCTAAAACTTTGGAGGAAGTTAAAATAGAGGAAACCCTTTCTGAAAAGGTTTCTTCTAAAGCAGCTTCTTCCAAATCCAAGGTTTCGAGACCAAAGACTCGTTCAAAAACTAAATAATTTTTTAGAAATCCATTAGTTAACGAGTTTTATTTTGGATGTTTAAAAATTACCTTAACTTAAGATGAAAAAGGAGGATAAATGGATATTACAACCGAAAAAATTAGGGAGTTGAGGTTGAAAAGCGGTGCTGGTTTGCTTGATTGCCGGGAGGCTTTGCGGGAGTGCCAGGGTGACCTTGAAAAAGCTTATGAATATCTTAGACGTAAGGGATTAGAAAAAGTTAAGAAAAAAGCAGATAGAGTAGCTAAGGAGGGTCTGATTGAATCTTATGTTCATCAAGGCGGGAAAATTGGTGTTTTGGTTGAAGTTAACTGCGAGACCGATTTTGTGGCTCGCAATCAAGAGTTCAAAGATTTTGTTCATAACCTGGCTTTACAGATAGCGGCTAGTGCGCCTTCTTACATTTCTCGTGCTGATGTTCCGGAAGAAGTTAAGCGAAAAGAGGAAGCTTTTTATCGTGAAGAAGCACAAAAAACAGGAAAACCAGCTGAGGTAGTCGAAAAAATCGTTCAAGGAAAGATGGAAAAGTTTTATGAAGAGAATTGTTTATTAGACCAGCCTTATATCAGGGACACCGAAATCAAAGTAGCCGACTATTATGGCGAGATTGCTGGAAAATTAGGAGAAAATATTGTTATTCGAAGATTTGTTCGCTATTCTTTAGGAGAGGAGGCATAAAGAATAAAAAGAATGAAGAGAGAGGAATTTGAGCACTAAAGGCGTTAAATATCGGAGAATTTTGTTAAAGCTTTCCGGTGAAGCTTTAACTAATGATGGGGGCTTCGGTATTGACCCAGATATTCTTGTTTCCATTGCTAATCAAGTTAAAGAAGTCAAAGAGTTAGATGTTCAGGTAGCAATTATTGTTGGTGGAGGCAATTTTTTTCGGGGTTTAGCTGCTAGTGCAAAAGGAATGGATAGGGCAACAGCTGACTATATTGGTATGTTGGCAACTGTAATGAACTCATTAGCCTTACAAGATGCTCTTGAAAGAAAAGGGGTTTTTACTCGGGTTCAATCTGCAATAAATATGCAGGAAGTTGCGGAATCTTACATTAGAAGAAGAGCCATCAGGCATTTAGAAAAAGGAAGAATCGTAATTTTTGCTGCTGGCACTGGCAATCCCTACTTTAGTACTGATACGGCTGCAGCGCTTAGGGCTTTAGAGATTGGTGCTGAAGTTATTTTAAAGGCTACTAAGGTAGATGGAGTTTACGATGCTGACCCAGCAAAGCATCCCGATGCCAAACTTTTTAATCGCCTTTCTTATCTTGAGGTTTTACAGCGAGGTTTGCAAGTTATGGATTCGACAGCAATTTCTCTTTGCATGGATAATATGCTGCCTTTGATTGTTTTTAACTTACGAAAAGAAGGAAATATTAAAAAGGTAGTTTTTGGGGAGTCTATTGGAACTTTGATTGATGGGGGTGAGCGGGTTGGAGGAAATCCCAGAAGTTAAAGAAATTATTAGAAACGTAGATGAGAGGATGAAAAAAGCAGTTCAGACAGTGGCACACGAGTTTGTAACCATAAGAACCGGGAGGGTTAGTCCTGCTTTGCTTGAAAACATTAAAGTAAGTTATTATGGAACGCCAACACCTTTGACTCATTTAGCAACCGTTTCGGCGCCAGAGCCTTTACTCTTAATAGTTCAGCCTTGGGACCGCAACATAATTAAGGAAGTCGAAAGAGCTATTTTACAATCGGATTTAGGTGTGACTCCTTCTAATGACGGACAAATTATTCGAGTTCCCTTTCCGCCACTTACTGAGGAAAGAAGAAAAGAGTTTGTTAAGTTAGTTGGTAAAATAGCCGAAGAGGGACGTGTGGCAGTTAGAAATTTAAGGAGAGAAGCAAATGAGCGTCTTAAAGCGCTTAAAGATGAACACAAGATTTCTGAGGATGAGTGGCATCGTAGAGTTGAAGATGTTCAAAAAATTACCGATAAACACATAGAAGAAATAAATCGGATGCTTAAAAAGAAAGAGTCAGAGATAATGGAAGTTTAAGCGGAGAACTTTTGTTTTTGTTTTGGGAAAAGTTTCAGACAAACCGCTTGCGAAGAAAAGTATTAAGCTGCCCATTGCCTCAGCATATTGCTGTTATAACTGACGGAAACGGCCGGTGGGCTCAGAAAAGGGGTTTGCCACGGATAGTTGGTCATCGGCAGGGGGTTCATTCCATTAGGGGAATTGTTGAAGAAGCGGTAAGAATTGGGGTGAAGTACTTGACGTTGTATTCTTTTTCAACTGAAAATTGGAAGCGCCCTTCAGAAGAGGTTCAAGGTCTGATGAGTTTATTTGAGGAAATGGCGAAGAAGGAAGCTGAAAACTTGGCAAAAAGTGGGGTTAAATTAAGAGTAATGGGAAGAATTAGAGAGCTTCCCGAAAGGGTTCAGGAGGCAATGCATTATATTGAAGATAGGACTAAAGAAGGAAAAATTTTAACTTTAACTTTAGCTTTAAACTATGGAGGGCGAGCTGAAATTCTGGATGCAGTTAAAAAACTTTTTTCAGAAAAAAAGCAAAAACTTGATATTGATCAGTTAACTGAGGAAGAATTTCGCAACTATTTTTATCAGCCTGATTTACCTGATCCAGACTTATTAATTCGAACCAGCGGGGAGTTGAGAGTAAGTAATTTTTTGCTCTGGCAGGTTGCTTACGCTGAAATCTGGGTAACCAAAACACTCTGGCCAGATTTTAAACCTTATCACCTATTATTAGCCATTAACGAATACCAAAAAAGACAGAGAAGGTTTGGTCGTGTCTAAGAAAAATAGTTTAAGTAAATTTTCTGATTTACCTTTGCGTCTGGTTGGTGCGGCTTTAATTGGAGTTCTCCTTTTACTACCACTTTCTTTCAACTTTTTATTGGTTAAACTTTGGTTTTATACTTTGCTTTTAGTTTGTTTATTCGAAATTAGCTTAAATGTTTTTAAATCTTTTGCCCTTTTCCTTATCAGTTTTATAGGTGGAACTTCTTTGTTTTGGATTACCAATTACCAGGGGGGAAGCGGTTTTTTTCTAGCAGCGGTTTTTTTTCTTGTACTTTATTTTTTTGGCAACCTTTTTTTGAATATTAGCTATAACTCTCTGAGTGTTTCGTTTTTTTATACTTTTTATTTGATTGCTTGCTTCCTTTCCTTAACTTCTCTTTTCTTTTTGCCTAGAGGAAGAATTCTTTATTTGTTTCTTTTACTTTTAGTCTGGGTTGGGGACACAATGGCTTATTTTTTTGGTTTGCTTTTTGGGAAGCATAAGGTTGCTCCTAATATAAGCCCTCATAAAACTTGGGAAGGAGTGGTGGGTGGTTTTATCTTCACTTTATTAATAAGTTTGGTTTTATCGATAGCTTTTAAGCTTAACGCTTTTTTTTCTTTAGGGGCAGCTTTTGTTATAGGAGTTGCTTCGCCCATCGGCGACTTTATTGAATCAAGCTTAAAGCGAAACTTTAACTTAAAAGATACGGGATTTCTTTTCCCCGGTCATGGTGGAGCTCTTGACCGACTTGATAGTCTACTTTTTTCAGCACTAATGTTTCTTTTTTATCTTCGTTTTCTAGGTGTTTGGCAATGAAAAGAAAGATAGTTGTTTTGGGATCAACTGGTTCTATTGGCACTCAGACTATGGAAATTATTAGCAGCTTTCCAGATTCTTTTGATGTCATAGCTCTGGCAACATACTCCAATGTTGAGCTTCTGCTTTCTCAAGTGGAAGAGTTTAAACCAGAATATGTTGCAGTTATAAAGCCTGAGAGAGCAATTGAATTTAAAAAAATGATGCCTGTTGGCGTTAGGCTTTTAACTTCAGAGGAGGCTTTAAGCGAGTTAGCTTCTCTATCTGAAGCTGAATTAGTTATTAATGCTTTAGTTGGGGCTGCTGGACTCCGAGCTACCTTGGCGTCACTGAATAGCGGAAAAGTTTTAGCTTTAGCTAATAAGGAATCAATGGTAGCTGGAGGTCCTTTGGTTCTTGAAGCTTTAAAAGCAGGAGGGAAAATTTTACCAATTGATAGCGAACATAGCGCTTTGTTTCAGTGTTTGATTGGAGAAAAAATAGAATCGATAGAAAGAATTTATATAACTGGTTCGGGTGGTCCATTTAGAGGTTTTAAGTGGAGCGAACTAAAAAATGTTGGAGTTAGAGAAGCTTTGGCTCATCCGCGCTGGAATATGGGTCCGAAAATTACTGTTGACTCAGCTACTCTGATGAATAAAGGTTTAGAAGTGATAGAAGCACATTTCTTATTTCAGATTCCTTATGAAAGAATTGAGGTTGTGATTCATCCAGAAAGCCTGGTTCATGGCTTGGTAGAGTTCATTGACGGCTCGATTAAAGCTCAAATTGGGCCAACTGATATGAAGCTTCCAATTGAGTTTGCTCTTTTTTATCCTCAGCGTTTTGAAAGAGTGGTTGATAGATTAAAATTAAGCGAGTTGATATTGCACTTTGAGCCTCCTGATTTTGAAAATTTTCCCTGTTTAAGAATTGCACTGGAAGCGGCCCGACAAGGTAGATCCTACCCGGTGGTTTTAAATGCCGCAAATGAAGTTGCAGTTTATTCTTTTCTTAGAGAGGAAGTCACTTTCACCCAAATACCAGTTATAATTGAGAAAGTGGTTGAAAACCATATGCCTGTTGAACTTACCTCTCTTGAAACAGTAGAAGATGTTGACTTATGGGCAAGGGAGCAAGCCCAAAAAATCGTAAGAACAGGAGTGTGATTTTTAAATGTTATTTTTTTTGGCAGCAGTTTTTGGGATTGGTTTTCTGGTTTTAATACACGAAGCGGGACACTTTATTTTAGCTAAACTAACTGGAGTAAAAGTTAAAGAGTTTTTTATTGGGCTTCCTTTTGGTCCGGAAATTTTTTCTTTTCAATGGAAAGAGACAAGGTATGGAGTGCGCTGGGTTTTATTGGGTGGCTATGTAAGTCTTCACGGTGAAAAGTCTGGAGAAGAGGCTGGCGATAAAGACTCTTTTTATAATCAGCCAGCTTATAAAAAAATTGCTATAACTTTAGCTGGTCCATTGTTCAACTATGTTTTTGCTCTTTTGGTCGTGGCTTTTTTCTTTATGAGAGGTGTTTATTTTCCATCAACAACGATTTACAAAGTTGAAAAGGGTTCTCCTGCTCAGGTTTCTGGTTTGATTTCTGGTGACAAGATAATAAAGGTTGGAGAAAAAAAAGTGGGGAGTTGGGAGGAACTAACAAATGTAATTAAATCTCAGCCAAACAGACAAGTCAAAATTATTTTGATTCGGAATAAGAATATTAAGGAGATTAAGGCTAAAATTGGAATGAAGAACAAAAAAGGTTATCTTGGCATACAACCACGGTTGGAAAAAATTTCTCTTCCGTTTTTTAAAGCTTTGAAAGAGGGAGCAGCTTTTACCTGGTGGCAAACAAAATTTACTGTTCTATTAATTGTAAAAACGGTTACCGAAGGAACATTGCTTAAATACACTACCAGCGTGGTTGGAGCAACTGCTATTACTACCGAAGCAGCCCGAGTAGGCTGGGACTCGTTTCTTTCAGTCCTAGCAGCTATTTCTTTAGCACTGGCTTTAGCTAATCTTTTACCCATATTGCCAGCTGATGGTGGCAACCTTGTAATTCAGTTGTACGAAGGTCTGACCCGCAGAAGAGTAAACCCGAAAGTTTTGCAGTCCTTGCAGATAGCCGGATTAGCTTTGTTGGGATTTCTTTTTGTTTATGTGATTTTTTCCGACATCAGAATTTTACTCACTCGTGGCGTCCACGGTTTTTTTGAGATATCACCGCCTTAATTAGAATTTTTCAGGGAGATTAAAATTGAAAGAAATAAATTTCCCGAAGGTTAAAAGAAAAAAAACTAGAAAAGTTAAAGTAGGAAACCTTTTTTTAGGCGGAGGAGAGCCAATTCGGGTACAGTCAATGACCAACACACCAACGGAAGACTTAGATTTGACAATGAAGCAAATTCAGAAATTGATTGAAGCAAGGTGCGAAATAGTTAGAGTAACAGTGAGGAGTCAGAAAGCGGCAAAGAACATTTCTAATCTCAAAAGCAAGTTTTCTATACCCATCGTGGCTGATATTCATTTTAACTATCGCTTGGCACTGGCAAGTGTTGAAGCCGGAGCAGATAAAATACGCTTAAATCCTGGAACTATTGGTGGTGTAAATAAAGTAAAAGAAGTTGTGGAGTTTTGTCGGGATAAAAAGGTGCCAATTCGTTTGGGGCTTAATTCTGGTTCTTTACCAGAAACATATTCTAAAGAAGGCAATAAAGCTCAAGCAATGGTTGCTGCTTGCCTTGATTATTTGGAACTTTTTGAAAGTTGGGGTTTTGACCAGGTCGTTCTTTCGGTAAAGGCTTCGTCAATTTCAGAAACGATTGAAGCTTATCGTTTGCTTTCAAAAAAAACAGATTTTCCAATTCATTTAGGCTTAACTGAAGCTGGTCCTTTAATTGGTGGAACAGTGAAATCGGTTTTAGCGCTTAGCACTCTTTTGAAAGAGGGGATTGGTGATACAATCAGAGTTTCTTTGACTGGTGATCCAGTTAATGAAGTGAGAGTCGGCTTTGAACTCTTAAAAGCTCTTGGCTTGAGAAAAGGACCTGACTTGATTTCTTGTCCCACTTGCGGGCGATGCGAGATAAATCTTGAATCTTTAGTCAGGAAAGTTGAGAAAGCTTTGTGGGAAGTAGACAAACCAATAAGAGTGGCAGTAATGGGTTGTGCAGTTAATGGTCCCGGCGAAGCAAAAGATGCTGATGTTGGAATAGCTGGAGGGAAAAACAACGCTTTGCTTTTTGTTAAGGGTGAGGTAATTAAAAAGCTGCCTTATGAAGAAATACTACCTTCTCTGTTGGAAGAGATTAAAAAATTCCCTTCTTAATTTATGTTGCTGTTTGTGGCTGCGAGTTGGTTCCTAAATTTTTACAATATAATTTCCGTAAAAACTTATTTCACCTATTTGCGCGAAGCTCAATATCAAAGTTATTTTTTTTAACTGCTTGTTGAGTGAATTATATTCAGACTGTTTAACTAAATTATTAAATTAAGCTAAAATTATTCCTTAGCTTTAATGTTTTTTGAGAGACAATTTTCTTGAGAAGCAAAACTTAAGTCGGAGGATGTTTAATTGAAAAGGTCAGAGTATTTTTTACCAACTTTAAAAGAAGTGCCAGCTGAAGCTGAGGTTGTCAGTCATCAATTGATGCTTCGGGCTGGCTTGATTAGAAAAGTGGCAGCTGGAATTTATACTTTCTTACCGCCTGGTTTTAAAGTTTTAAAAAAAATTGAAACAATTGTCCGGGAAGAAATGAACCGAGCAGGCGCTCAAGAGCTTTTAATGCCAGCTCTTCAACCAGCCGAGCTATGGCAGGAAAGTGGTCGCTGGTATGCTTACGGTGCTGAGATGTGGAGGCTTAAAGACCGTAATGAAAGAGATTTTTGTTTAGGTCCTACTCATGAAGAGTTAATAACTGAAATTGTTCGCAAGTCCATTCGCTCCTATAAGGATTTACCAATTAACTTGTATCAGATTCAGTTTAAATATCGAGATGAACCTCGACCTCGTTTCGGCATTTTACGCGCCCGGGAGTTTTTAATGAAAGATGCTTACAGCTTTGATCGCGACGAGGAAGGCTTGAGCCAATCTTACCAAAAAATGTACGAAGCTTATCAGAAGATTTTTAATCGGATGGGTTTAAAATATTTTATTGTTGAAGCAGCAACTGGTTTGATTGGTGGTAGCCGCTCGCATGAGTTTATTGCCGAGGCTGAAGCTGGGGAAGACACCATTTACACTTGTACTGATTGCAGCTACGGTGCGAATGCCGAGCTGGCAATAAGCAAACCTGATTATTATTCTGATGAGCCAGAAAAAGAATATCAAGAAGTGAAAACACCTGGCATTACCACAGTCGAAGAAGTTTCTTCCTTTTTGAAAGTCAGTCCTAAAAAATTAGTAAAAACAATGATTTATCGATTTAAGGAAGGTTTAATTGCTGTTTTGGTTCCTGGAGACAGAGAAGTAAACGAGTCAAAGCTTACCATTTATCTTGGTAATAATCAGTTTGAACTGCTTTCAGAAGATGGTTTTAACGAAGCAGGATTAGTTAAAGGTTTTGTTGGTCCAGTGGGCATAGAGGTAAACAAAGTGATAGCAGATATAAATCTTAAGCACATGAAGAATTTTGTAGCTGGAGCTAACAAAACCGATTTTCATTTGATTAATGTAAACTTAAAAGACTTTAAGGTTGACGATTTTGTCGATTTGACATTTCCTCTTGAGGGTGAGCCTTGTCCTCGTTGCGAGAAAGGCAAGCTTGAAGTCAAAAAAGGTATTGAATTGGGGCATGTTTTTCAATTAGGAACCCGTTATAGTGAAGCTATGAAAGCTTATTTTAACGATGCGGATGGAACTCTTAAGCCTTATCAAATGGGTTGCTATGGTATAGGAGTTTCTCGCCTCCTTTCAGCTGTTATTGAGCAAAATCACGATGAAAGAGGGATAATCTGGCCCTGGGCATTAACGCCTTTTGATGCCCACCTGATACTTGTTTTCCCTGATAAGGAAGAGCTAAACTCTCAAGCTGAAAGCTTTTACCAAGAGCTAACTAAAAGCGGACATGAAATTTTATTTGATCAACGCTTTGATGTTTCGCCGGGGGAAAAGTTTGCTGAAGCTGATTTGATTGGTACGCCAATCCAGGTGATTTTTGGAAAGAAGGCTTTAGAAGGAAAAGTTGAAATCAAGGAAAGAAAAACAGGGGAGAGAAAAGAGCTGCCTCTTATGGAAGCTTTAATTTTTTTAAAGGAATCGATTAAAAAGAGAAAAGTAGGTTTGAATGACTTCTGAGTTAAAAATAACAGCCATTGTTCCAGCCTATAATGAGGAAGGTCGAATTGCAAGGGTTCTTAATACCTTAGTTAATTCAAAAATTTTTAGTCGTATTTTAGTAATTGATGACGGTTCAGTAGATAGAACTTCTGAAGTTGCCCGTGATGCTGGCGTTGAAGTTTGCCGGTTAGAAGTTAATCAAGGAAAAGGTGCCGCTTTACAGAAGGGGTTGGAGCTTGCCCCCGAAACTGATATTTATTTTTTTATTGATGCTGATTTGGTAGGTTTGAATGAGGAACACTTAAAAAAAATGCTCAAACCTCTTTTTGAAGATGAGGAGCTGGTTATGACTATTGGCATTTTTAAAGGTGGCCGATTGCGTACTGACCTGGCTCAAGCTGTAGCTCCTCAGATTTCAGGTCAGCGAGCATTTAAGAAAATTTTTCTTCACAAGCTTCCTGACCTATCAAAAAGCGGTTTTGGTTGCGAGGTTATAATCAACCACCACCTTGAAAACCATAATTTTAAATATCTTGAGGTTGCCCTTGAAGGCGTTACTCAAGTGATGAAAGAAGAAAAAATTGGCTATTCCAAAGGGCTCATTTATCGACTGAAGATGTACTTGGACTTACTTAATCAATGGTTGAAGAGGCGTTTTTTACTTGCTTAAGAAAGGAGCGTAAAGATGAATAGAGCAATTGTAAGTATTATTGGTGTTGACAGAGTGGGAATTGTTGCTGGAATTTCCACTGTTTTGGCTAATCATAATGCCAATATTGTAAACATTTCTCAAACCAACTTTGAGGATATCTTTACTATGATAATGCTTGTTGATCTTTCAAAACTTAATGGTACCTTTGATAATTTACAAAAGGCTTTACAGGAGAAAGGCAAAGAGTTAGGCGTTCAAGTTAATATTCAGCGAGAAGAAATTTTCCGGTATATGCATCGGATATAACCTTTTTAGGGAGGTACTTTGTTTATATCACCAGAAGAAATTTTAGAAACAATCAGAATGATTCAGCTGGAAAAGCTTGACATCAGAACGGTGACTATTGGCATTAGTTTGGTGGATTGCACTGACTCCAGCCGAGCAAAGTTTATTAAAAAATCAAGAGAAAAAATTTTTAGATTTGGTAAGAAATTTAAAACTAATTTACTTGAACTTGAAAAAGAATTTGGCTTGCCAATTGTCAATGCACGGTTAGCAATAACCCCAATTTCACTGGTTTTTGCCGGCGATGAAGGGGATTATCGGGCAATTGCCCGAGATTTTGATCAACTAGCAGCCGAGCTTCAAATTGATTTTTTAGGTGGCTTTTCAGCTCTGGTTCAAAAAGGAATGACACAATCAGAGAAATCTTTAATTAAAGCTTTGCCTTATATTCTTTCGGAGAATCAGACTATTTGCTCATCTTTTAATGTAGCCAGCACTCGAAGCGGTATAAATGTTGATGCTGTTTATTTGATCAGCAAAAAAATTAAGGAAGCAGCTTCTCTTTCAAAGGAACACGATGGTATTGCCTGCGCCAAGCTGGTGGTTTTTGCTAATGCCCCGGAAGATAATCCATTTATGGCAGGGGCTTTTCATGGCGTAGGTGAGGCTGATGCTGTTTTAAATATAGGTGTAAGTGGCCCGGGAGTTGTACGAGCAGCTCTGGAAAAAGTTGGTTCTGACTTGAGCTTAAATGAACTTTCGGAAGAAATAAAAAAGCTGGCTTTTAAAGTCACTCGGATGGGCGAGTTGATTGGTCGCGAAGCAGCTAAGAGGTTGGGCATTGCCTTTGGGGTGGTCGATTTATCACTTGCCCCAACCCCTTTTCCAGGTGACAGCGTAGCCGAAATTTTAGAACTTATTGGGGTGGAAAAAATGGGTGCACCAGGAAGCACAGCTGCTTTGATGATGCTGGTTGATGCCGTGAAAAAGGGTGGATTAATGGCTTCTTCAAGAGTTGGAGGACTTTCTGGAGCTTTTATTCCGGTGAGTGAAGACAAAATGACAGCTGAAGCTGTGGAAGCAGGAGCCTTGAGCCTGGAAAAACTTGAGGCCATGACTTCAGTCTGTTCGGTTGGTCTTGATATGATAGCTTTACCTGGCGATACTTCAGCTGAAACTATTGCTGGAATTATTCTTGATGAGATGGCAATAGGAGTGGTTAATAACAAAACGACAGCTTGTAGATTAATACCAGTTCCGGGGAAAAAGGCCGGAGAATGGGCAGAATTTGGAGGTCTTTTAGGTAAATCTCCAATAATTAAAGTTAACTCTTTTAGTTGCCAAAATTTTGTTAAGAGGGGTGGGATTATTCCGGCCACTTTAACCAGTCTTCGCGGTTAATTGTGAAGAATTTCCTTTTTTGTTGCCTTAGTTTGAAAGGTAAAATAAAATAGTGGTTATTTTAAAGGAGGATTGATGGTTGAGAAATCAAAAGATGAAAAAGGCGGTTTAATGGCAAAGATAGACGACACAACTTTGCGCGATGGAGAACAAACAGCTGGCGTTGTTTTTTCTAATCGTGAAAAGATTCAAATAGCTCGCTATTTAGATGAGATAGGGGTTCATCAAATCGAAGCAGGGATTCCCACCATGGGCGGTGACGAAAAAAAATCAATTAAAGAGATTGTTGATTTAGGTCTTAATGCTTCAATTTTGGCCTGGAATCGAGCAGTGATTGAAGATATAAAACATTCTCTGGATTGTGGTGTTGATGCTATTGCTATTTCAATAGCTGTGTCAGATATTCATATTCAGCATAAGCTTAAAAAAGATCGTCAGTGGGTGCTTGATAGCGTGAAAAAGAGTCTTGAGTTTGCAAAATCTAAAGGACTTTATGTTTCAGTTAATGCCGAAGATGCTTCTCGAGCTGATTTTGATTATTTGATGGAATTTGCTCGTACGGCCAAAGAATATGGAGCCAATCGCGTTCGTTACTGCGATACTATCGGATTAATGGAGCCGTTTAAGATTTACGAGCAAGTTAAGGCAATAATCAATGAAGTGGGTATAGAAGTTGAGATGCATACCCACAATGATTTTGGAATGGCAGTTGCTAATGCTCTGGCTGGCGTAAGAGCGGGCGCAACCTGGGTTAACACTACAGTTATTGGCTTGGGCGAGCGGGCGGGCAACGCTGCTTTAGAAGAGGTTATTATGGCATTGAAATACACAATGGGGATTGATTTGAATTGTAACACCAGGATTTTGAGGGAAGTTGCTGAGTATGTGGCTCAAGCTTCAGCCCGTAGCGTCCCCGTTTGGAAAGCAATTGTTGGCTACAATGTTTTTGCTCATGAGTCAGGGATTCACGCTGATGGAGTACTAAAAGACCCACGAACTTATGAGGCGTTTACTCCAGAAGAAGTTGGCCTTGAAAGGCAGATTTTGATTGGTAAACACTCCGGAACTCATTCATTATTGGTTAAGTTTAAAGAGTATGGAATTGAACTTAAACCGGAAGAAGCTCAGGATTTACTACCTGAAGTTAGGAGACTTTCTGTTGAGCTAAAAAGAGCTCTTTTTGATAAAGAGCTTATGAACTTATATCAAGATTACAAAAAAGGTAAGAAAAATTGAGGGGGACACTAACTCAACAAATTTTTTCCTCGAAAATTGGAAGACAAGTAAATGCCGGGGAAATTATTTTGGTTGATGTTGATTTTGTTATGGGTCAAGACGGCACTTCTCCTTTAGCGATAAAAGCTTTTGGTGAAATGGGTGGCAAGGAGGTTTTCGCTACTGAAAAAGTGGCTTTTGTTATTGATCACTCAGCACCCAGCCCAAATCAAGGTGTTTCAGAGCTTCATAAGAAAATGAGAGATTTTGCCTGGAAACATCAGATAATTCTTTACGATATTGGTGAAGGCGTTTGCCATCAGCTAATTCCTGAAAAGGGTCATGTTAAGCCCGGAAGTGTAATTGTGGGAGCTGATTCTCACACTTGCACTTATGGTGCTCTAGGAGCTTTTGCTACCGGTGTTGGCTCAACAGATTTAGCGGCAGCAATGATTTCTGGGAAGATGTGGTTCAAAGTTCCAGAAACGATTTTGTTTCAACTTAGCGGCAAATTACCCCCTGGAGTTTTTTCTAAAGATTTAATTCTTTTTTTAATTGGCCAGGTCAAAGCCGATGGTGCTAATTATAAAGCGGTGGAGTTTTCAGGTTCAGCTATTACAGATCTTTCTGTTGATGCTCGTTTTACTATTTGCAATATGACAATTGAGATGGGCGGAAAGGCGGGCTTAATTGCTCCTGACGAGAAAACTCAGGCTTGGTTAAGCCAGCGGGAAGTAAAAACAAAGTTTGAGTTCGAAGAGCCTGATCAAGCAAGTTATGAAAAAATTTATAATTATGATGTAAGTAATTTAGAACCACAAATTGCCGCTCCTCATCGAGTAGATAATGTTTTTCCCTTATTAAAATATGAGGGAACAAAAGTCAACCAGGCTTTTTTGGGAACTTGTACTAATGGAAGATTAGAGGATTTAGAGATTGCGGCTCGGATTTTAAGCGGAAAAAAGGTTCATCCCGAAGTAAGGCTTATAGTGGCTCCTGCATCGCGACAAGTTTTACTGGAAGCAGTGAAAAAAGGGCTTATTTCCGTTTTAATTGAAGCTGGAGCTGCTCTGGTTACACCAGGTTGTGGTTGTTGCGTTGGAACTCACAATGGAGTGCCGGCTTCTGGTGAAGTTGTTATTTCTTCTTCAAATCGCAACTTTAAAGGAAGAATGGGCAATCCTGATTCTATGATTTACCTGGCTTCACCAGCAGCTGTGGCGGCTTCAGCGATTGAAGGTAAAATCACCGACCCGCGAAAATATTTTAGCTGAGGAAGGTAAGGTGTAAGAGTGGTTTTAAGAGGAAGAGTCCATAAGTTTGGCGATGATATAAACACTGATTACATTATTTCCGGTCGCTATAAGTTTAAAACACTTGACCTAAAAGAGCTTGCAACTCACGTGATGGAGGATATTGATCCTGACTTTTACAAGCGAATAAAGCCTGGAGATTTTATTGTTGCTGGCAAAAATTTTGGCTGCGGTTCATCGCGCGAACAAGCACCACTGGCGATAAAACATGCTGATATTGCCGCGGTTTTGGCTAAGTCTTTTGCTCGAATTTTTTATCGCAATTCTATAAATGTTGGATTACCTTTAATCGAAATAGATACTGACAGTTTTGAAAATGGTGATGAAATTGAAGTTGATTTAGAGAAGGGTGTTGTTAGGAATTTAACTCGCAGTTTTGAACTTGAGTTTCCACCTTATCCTGATATTATGCGGAAAATCCTTCAAGATGGTGGCTTAGTCGCTCATTTTAGGAAGCATGGCACTTTTAAGATTGACTAAACTTCTTTGTTTCGAATTTTTTCAAAGACTAAACTGAACTTTTGCGCAACGCATTATGTTATAATTTTTTAGTTTTTTCAAGATTACGATGGTTTTAATTTAAGGGGGTAAGTTGAAAGTTCCTTTTGTTGACCTTAAAGCTCAGTATAATTCTATTAAAGGTGAGATTGACCAAGCAATAGCTCAGGTTATTGAAAATTCAGCTTTCATTGGTGGTAAACACGTTCAGGAATTTGAACACAGCTTTGCAGCCTATATTGGAGCAAAACATTGTGTTGGCGTGGGTAATGGCACTGATGCTCTTTTTATTGCTTTGAAAGCTCTGGGTATTGGTGCCGGTGATGAGGTAATAACGGTTGCCAACTCTTTTGTTGCAACTTCAGAAGCAATAACTAACGCTAGAGCAAGGGTTGTCTTTGTTGATTGTGATGAAAAAACTTATAACATTGACGTTAATAAAATAGAACAGGCGATAACTGACAAAACTAAAGCTATAATTCCTGTCCATCTTTATGGTCAGCCGGCCGATATGGACAAAATTTTGGAAATCGCTCGGAAATACTCTCTTTACGTGATTGAGGATGCTGCTCAGGCTCACGGAGCAGAATATAAAGGCAGGAAAATAGGAACCTTTGGAGATTGTGCATGTTTTAGTTTTTATCCAGGGAAAAATCTTGGCGCCTACGGTGATGCTGGTGCTGTAGTAACTAATAATGATGAGCTTGCTGAAAAAGTTAAGAAATTTGCTAATCATGGTCGGCTTAGTAAATATAATCACGAATTTGAGGGAGTTAACAGTCGCCTTGATGGTTTGCAGGCAGCCATATTGAATGTCAAATTAAAGTATTTGGAAAAATGGACAGAAAGGCGAAGAGAAGCAGCAAAGAGATATGACGAGAAACTTACTGGTTTAGTTGTAACACCTTTTGTTTTGCCAGAGGTTAGGCATGTCTATCACCTTTATGTAATTCAAGTGGAAAAAAGAGATGAGTTACGCCAGTTTTTAAGCGAAAGAGAGGTTTCAACTGGAATTCATTATCCCATACCTCTGCCTTTTCTCCAGGCATATTCTTACTTGAATCACAAGCCCGAAGATTTCCCGGTGGCTAATTACTTAAAAGACCGAATAGTTAGTTTGCCAATGTTTGGAGATATCACTTTAGAGCAAGTTGATTATGTTGCAGAGCAAATCAAATTTTTTGTCGAGGAGAGGCTGTAGAAAGATATCAGATATGGGAGAAAAGATAAGATTTGCTTTAATTGGTTGCGGACAAATTGCCAATAAGCACGCAGTTGCTTTAAGCCGGTTATGGGAAGCAGAAATTGTAGGAGTTTATGATATTGATTTTAGTAAAGCAAAAGAGTTTGCCGCTAAATATTCTTTGACAGCTTATGAAACTATTGAAGATTTGGTAGAAAAAGCGCAACCTGAAGTTTTTGATATATTAACTCCTTCCGGGGTTCATGCTGATACTATCCTTAATTTAATTAAATACAAAAAAAATTTCGTAGTCGAAAAACCACTAGCTTTAAGGCTTGACCAGATTGATAAAATTCTTGAAGAGTGCGATAAAAAAGGTTTAAAGCTTTTTGTTGTTCAACAAAATCGCTTCAACCCACCAGTGGCAAAGCTAAAGGAAGCTCTTGAAAGTGGGCGGTTTGGCAAACTTGTATTAGGTACGGTAAGGGTCAGGTGGTGCCGCACTCAGAGTTATTATGATGCCGCAAGCTGGCGGGGAACCTGGGCTTACGACGGGGGAGTTTTAGCTAATCAGGCAAGTCATCATATCGATGCGTTAATTTGGATGATGGGCGAGGTAGAAAGCGTAATGGCTAAAGTTGCTACTCGTTTAGTCGATATTGAAGCAGAAGACACAGCAGTTGCTATTTTAAAGTTTAAAAATGGGGCTTTAGGGCTAATTGAGGCTACAACAGCCACTCGTCCAGTTGACCTAGAAGGCTCGATTAGTGTTCTGGGAGAAAAAGCAGCAGTTGAGATTGGCGGATTCTTTATGAACGAACTTAAAACTTGGAATTTTTCTGAACCCCACCCGATGGATGCTGATATTTGGGAGTCTTGGTCAAAAGTACCAAATGAGCTCGCCTGGAACCATACTGAATACTTCAAAGATGTTATATCTAGCTTAAAATCAGGAAGGCGTGGTTTGGTAGATGGTCTTGAAGGTCGCAAATCAATTGAGTTAATTAATGCTATTTATGAATCAGCTGAGACCGGTAAAGAAATTTTTATGCGGTTTGTTCCCAAAAAGTGCCGTCTTGGCGTTATCGAATAACTCCTCCTGGGCTGATTGCTTAAGATGAATATTTGGTTGGTAAAGATTGGCGAAATAATTCCGTTTCAAAAAGAAAGTAGCAAGATGCGAACGGCAATGCTGGCTGAAGCTTTAATTAAGAGAGGCCATCAAGTTTTTTGGTGGACAAGTGCTTTCGACCACTTCAATAAAAAGTGGCATTTTGAAAAGGACACTGATTTTGAGCTTTACAACGGGGTTAAGGTTAAAGCTTTAAAAGGTTGGGGTTATAAGAAAAACATCTCTTTTTCTCGTTGGCTTGATGCTCGATTGATTTCTAAGAAGTTTAAAAGATTAGCTTTGAAAGAGAAGAAGCCAGACCTCGTTGTTGCTTCAACGCCTGCTTACGACCTTGCTTTGGAAGCCGTTATTTTCGCCAGAGAAAATAACATACCGGTTATAGTGGATATTCGTGATCAGTGGCCCGATATTTTTTTTGACCACATTCCTACTCCGCTTAAGTTTTTAGCCCGGCTTGCTCTTTCTAAAGACTTTAAGATAATAAAAAGGGCCTTTCAGTTGGCTGACGGGATAACAGCGATCAGCGAGGAACTTTTAAACTGGGCTTTAAATAAATATATTCGACGAAAAAGAAACGAAGCAGATAGGGTTTTTTATCTTGGTTATCAGCAGAAACAACCCTTAAAAGAAAATGAGATCCCCCAATGGTTAAATAATATAAAAAATAAATTTATTGTTCTCTATCAAGGAACCTTTAATTACTATCATGACCCGACAATTTTAATTGATTGCGCAAAGAAGCTTCAAAATGAACAGGTTTTTTTTGTTTTGGCCGGAAAAGGGGAGTGTTGGGAGAGAATACGGAAGGAGGCTGAAGGTTTGTTTAATGTAGCAATGCCTGGCTGGCTTGATCAAAAGGAACTTGCCACCTTGCTTAATTATTCAAATGTTGGAGTTTGCACTACTCCCCAAAAGTCTTATTTTTTACCTAATAAAGCTTTTGCCTATTTTTCGGCTGGTTTGCCTGTAATTTCTGCTTTTGATGGCGAACTTAAAGAGATGTGCGAAAAACATCAAGTTGGTTTTTATTACTCACCAGGAAATATTGACGAGCTTGTTTCCCATATTAAACTGCTGTTAAAAGATCGTGAAAGATATTTAAAGATGTCGAAAAATGCTTTAAATTTGTTTAAAGAAAAGTTTGAAGCCGAGAAAGTTTACCAGGATTTTGCTTCTTATCTGGAAGAAATAGCAGAAAAGAGGTTAAAAGCAAAAAGTCAACCAATCAATTCTTGGTAGAGCTTCAATAACTTTTTTTCTTCCAGTTCAAAGTTGTATTTATTCAAGAAGGCTTCACGCCCTCTTTTCCCCATTTCCTTTCTTAGTTCGGGCTGCTCTTTGAGAATCTTTACCGCAGTGGCAATTTCTTCGGGTTTTTTTGGGTCAACAACCAGCCCAAAGCCGCCTTTTTTTATCATTTTTTTGTATTCAGGAAAGTTGGACACGATTACTGGTAAACCAGCTGCCATGTATTCGAAAAGCTTGGTGGGAAGAGCTTCTAAGTAATTGGATTTTGGATATAAAGTCACCAAACCAACATTGGCAGAAGAAAGTAATGAACCCACTTTTTCTGGCGGTATCTGGCCAAGATAAGTAACTTTTTTAAAAGCTGGCAAAGATAAAATTTCTTTTTCGAATTTTTTTGAATGAAATTTTCCAGCCAAAATTAAATTGACATCGTCGGGTAGTAATTCGAGGGATTGGACTATTTCTTTTATTCCCCTTATTCGAGTGAGACTCCCAACGTATATTAATTTAAAAGATGTTGATTCTCTGTTAGTTTCAAAGTTAATATCTTTAAAATCTTTTAACCAGGGATAATTTCTGACCAAAACGGTTCGTGGGTTGTAAAGGCAAAATTTAGCTTTAATATTCTCAGAAGGAACTATAATGGCGTCAAAAAAGCGGCTAAGGTTTTTCTCAAAAAGATTGAAAATAAAAGAAACAACTTTTCTTATTGGTGGTTTTAGATACGTTTTTGAAAGAATTGCAGTTTCGTAGTCTTCGTGAACGTCGTAGATAACTTTTTTACCAAGGACTTTTAGGGTTAAACCGACAAAAATTAGCTCGGGGTCGTGAAAGTGATATACATCACTTTTTGATTTCAAAGCTAAGCTGAGAGGTTGGAAATTGCTTAAAAAGATTCTCTTTAAAACTGATGAGTGCTTCATTAAAGGGACCAGTTTGAAGTTTTTTTTAGTAAGCCCTTTTTCAGTTGGAGCAACAAGGGTGATTTGGTAGCCTGCTTTTAGCAAAGAGTGAATTTCTTTATGATAAATCCTCATGTCAAAAGGGGAATGAACGGTTGTTAAGACACAAACTTTTTGCTTCATATTTTCTAAGTTAACTTTTTGCCTCCTTTAAAGCCTCTTCGTATATTTTTAATAGTTTCTTTTCTTCTCTTTCCCAGTTATAGATTTTTGCTGCTTTTAATGCTTGCTGGCGGTAAAAAGTGGTGTCAGAATTAGCCAGTTTTAGTATGGCTGCTTTAATTTCTTCTTTGTTTTTAAGGTCAACAACCAGGCCACAGTTAAACTCTTCAACGATTCTTTTTTGTTCTGGAATGTTGCTTGCGATTACCGGAAGCCCTGCCATAAAGTATTGAAAAAGCTTGTTTGGTAAAGCATATTGTTTAGTTAAGCTGATATTTTCAATTATTGAAAGGCCGAAGTCGGCTGAAGCGGTGTAATTAGTGAGCTGGTCACTCGGCACAGGACCTCTAAAGAAAATTATTTCTGGGTTTTCCTGACTAGCTTTTCTAACTTTCTCTTCTAAAGTTCCGTATCCCATAAATAATAATGCGACATTTTCGTTTTTAAGTTCTTTAAAAACTTGAATTAAGATTTCAACTCCTCGGCCAGGAGCTAATAACCCTTGATAGATAAATATTTTTTTGTTTAAGGGCAAGTTAACTTTTTTTCGAAAATCTTTATTTGGCTGGATTTCTTGAAAATTTGGACAGTTGAGGATAAGTTTTGGTCTTATTTTGTACATTTTCTCATATGCTTCGGCAATTGGTTGGCTTACGGTTATAGCACGGTAAGCTTTTCTAATTAAAAATCCCTCGAGTATTCTTAAAATTTTTTTTAAAAAATTGTTTCTAATTTTTTCGCGCTCAGTTTCGAACTCGTGGGCATCATATATTAAAGGTATCTTGTGCCTAATTGAAATAAGAAAACCAATAGGTAAAGCGTTAAGGTCATGAGCGTGAACTATTTGAGGTTTGATTTTTTTGGCTTCTTTTGTTGCGAGGTAAATTAGTTCAAGATATTTAAAAGCCTGAAAGAATTTCTTTTTTGGCCAAGGGCGAGTTTTTAGCTTAAAGCGTCTGATGTGAGGATTGCCAGGTTCTTCTTCTAAAAATTCCTTCTCTTGCAAGGCAAAAACAAAGATTTGATAACCGGCTTTTTTCAAGCTGTTTACTTCTTTCTGAACTCGAGAATCAAAAGTAAACGGGTTTAAGACAATATGTATAACTTTAATTTGTTTTGTCATATTAATTTCTCTGGTAGGTTAGCAAAATTTTTTTAAAAACTAAATATACTTGAAATAGCAAAGTTATAAAAATTATTCCAAAAAGAGGTGGAGTCAAAATCATAGTGCTGAGTGAAGTCAGGCTAAGACGAGAAATAAACAAAGTTGCCCAGGCAAAAAAAGCAACTTTTAAAGGGCTCAGCTTGCCAGCTTTAAAAAAGAATTCAACAAAATAAAGCAAAGCTCCAATAAGAAAAGAAACAAAGGGGATTGGTAAAAATCCAAAGTTAGCGTAGATTTCAGCCCAAAAAACTGTGTTGGCACTTCCCGATTGACCTTTGTCAGCCAGAGCTGGATTCAAAAAATCCATCATTTTAACAGATAGTGGGTAGTTTTCGTAAGGAAAAATACTTTTTGGATTGGGGAAGGAGCGACCAAGGAGAAATGATTTTTCTTTGGGGAAATACTCAAGGTAAAAGTAGCTTGAGGCAATCTGGCTGACAGTAGCTCTTCGGATAGGATTGGCTAGGTTTTGCAACCAAGAGGAACTTGGCATAAATAAAGAATACAAAAAAAACAAGATAGTAAGAGAAATTAAACTAAGCAAGAGAATAGCTTTAGAGTTTAAATTAATCTTTCCGGTGTACCAAGCAACCAAAAACAAGCCGACTAAGAATAAAACTACGGGGGCTTTTTGAGCTTCAACAACTTGAGCCATGATGGTTACTGGAAGTGAAAAAAGAAACAAACTCAAATGATTTTTCTTTCCGCTCAAAAGGTAGTTACCAAAAAATAAGAAAGAGATAAATGGAAGACATTGATGAATAAAAAAGGAAATCCAGTTGTATTTTAGTTCCGAGCCGGCAGTTGCAAGAAAACGAGCTTGATATATTTCCTCACGGCTCAAACCCTTAATCGCTTCAATTAAAGGTATGCTTTCCAGTGAAATTAAGTAAAAAAATAGAATGATAGTTGATAAGAAGAATAAAAATAGAGGTAGAAAAATTAAGGTATTTTTTTCTTTTTCTGGTTTGGTTGGTAAGTTGTGAAGTTTATTTATAACTAATTTGGTAATAAAAGCACCTAAAAGTAAAAAAAGCAATGAACCGCCTGAAGAAAGTAACATCAGCCAGATAGTGGTTTTGTTTACTACTTCGATTTCTACATAGTAAGGAATTTTTCTGTAATACAGAATAGGAATACCAAGGTAGGCGAAAAAAAGGTAAAAAAAATAAACAAAAGTAATTACGGAAGGCTTAGTAACATCTTTAATTGTCAGGCGATAAAGAAAAAAAGAGAGAGCTAAAATTGAGAGATAGGCTAATAAAAAAAGATTATTAAGTAGATGCATTTATGCTTTCCTTATTAAAGCTATAAAACTCAAAATTTATTTTCAATTGGCTAAGGTAGTAGTGCATTCTTTTCTTAAATAATAAGACATTAAAGCAAATAGAGCAATGTAGCTGATTAAATTGGCCACACTAAATAGCAAAATTGATAAACGAGGGCTTTGATAAAAGCCGCCAATGATAATACTTCCTGATGTGAAAATAAACCTGAATGCTTGCCAGTAAAGATTAACATTTTGTTTGCGCAAAACATTTAGAATTGGGGAGACTGCCGATGCACCAAATTGAACAGCGAGGTAAATTGCCATATATCGGGCAAAAGTGCCAGCCTCTAACCACTTTTCGCCGAGAAAAAAATGAAAAATTGCTGGACCAAAAAGTAGTAAAATTGAGAAAATTAAGCCTATTAAAAAGAGAAAGCTAAAAGTTTTTAAAAAAGAGTTTTGAAGCTTGCTTTTATCCAGATGATACTGCTTAGACGCTTCCTGGTAGTATACCTGAGAAGTTGTGTTAGAAATTAAAGTGGTTGGCAAGGTAATAATTTTCTGGCTTACGGCAAAAAATCCAACAGTTTGAGCAGTAAAGAACTGAAACAATAGAACAGTTGGCAGCTGAGTGGAAAGATTTAAAATAAAAGTAGCAAAGGTGGCATAAAAAGGAAATTCGCGATACTTGGACAGCAATTTTTGATAGTCGTCAAGAGGAAAATGTTTGAAAAAAATCTTTTTTTCTCTTTTTAAAACATAATTAAGCAAGTTAACAAAAGCGATTATTTGACCGAGAATTTGTCCAAAAGTTAGGTTGAATGGAGTGGCGGAAAAAAACCCAGCTGGTACTTGATAAGCTGATGAGGCAAATGATTGGGCAAATCGAGAAGTTGCAAGAATTTTAAATTGTTTTTTTCGGCTGGCCCAATAGTTTAGAACTTGATATAGACCAAGAGCCAGAACAGATAAGGGCAATAAAAGAAGAATGTTGGAAAAAGAAGGGGCTTTTAAAAGTTGGGCAACTTGGTTTTTGAAAAAAATCAAAATTAAGAAGGTGAAAAGCGAAAAAGAAATAACGATTAACGAAGCCGCTTTTGTGAGTTTTACTCCGTCTTCATCTTCTTTTGGCAAAAGAATTGCTTGCTCATAACGTAAAGCAGAAATCGAGGAAAGAATTAAAGCTAAAGAGGTGAAAAGGCCAAAAAAACCGAAGTCTTTTGGGGTGTAAAGTCGGGAAATTATTGGATAGGTGGCAAGAGTGATAAACTGAGCCAGAGCTGCCCCGCTCATTAAAGTAACTACATTTCGGCGGAAACTTCCTCTGGGTAAAATTTTGTTTATCTTTATGAAGTTGTTTTCCATTATTTAGCAAAAAACAAATTAAGATGGAAAATTTTAGCTTTGAAGATCAAAAGCAACTTCTTTCAGTTTTTTTACTATTAATTCTTTTTCAATTTCGTTTAATAGTGGCTCGACTGGCAAGCTTAAGACTTCTTTTGCCGCTTTTTCTGTTTCGCAAAGCTCTTGAGCGTTTTTTGCGATGTTTTGGAAGACTTTCATTTGGTGAAGCGGAACAGGATAGTAAATCATGGTTGGAATCCCTTTTGCTTCAAGAGTTTTTTTGAAAGCGTCTCGAAGATTATTTTTTACTCTTACTGTATATTGATTATAAGTGTGAAATGCTTTTTCCATCTCTATGGGCAGAACTAAAGAACCTATTTCCTTTAGAGATTTTTGATAATAAGAAGCAAGGGTCCTTCTTTTTTCGATAAAATAATCCAGGTATTTTAACCGTACTAACAAAATTACCGCTTGAATTGTGTCCAGGCGAGAGTTGTAGCCAATAAAGTCCACATTATATTTGTCTTTTCCTCCATGAGCTCTCAGCCAGCGAGCGTAGTTAGCAATTTCGGGATCGTTGGTTGTTATCATCCCTCCATCACCATAACCACCCAGGTTTTTACTCGGAAAGAAGCTGTGACAACCGACATCTCCTATTGAACCCGCAACCTTTCCATTCCAACGGGCACCGAAAGCTTGGGCAACATCTTCGACAACAAACAAAGAGTTTTCCTGGGCAATTTGGAGAATTTTATCCATATCAGCTGTTTGCCCAAAAAGATGAACGGGTAGAATGCCAACGGTTTGAGAGTTAACGGCTTGTTTAACTTTTTCAGGGTCAAGATTGAAAGTTTTAGGTTCAATGTCAACAAAAACAGGCGTAGCGCCAGCTCTAACGATTGCTTCACCAGTAGCAGTGAAGGTGAAAGAAGGAGTGATAACCTCGTCTTTTCTATCAAAATATTGCTTGCCTTTTCTTTTTAAAGCAATGGCTCTGAGGGCAATCACTAAAGCATCTGTGCCCGAGTTTACTCCAACTGCTTCCTTAGCACCAACATATTTAGCGACTTTGGTTTCTAATTCTGTAACCTCACCACCCAGAATCCATCTTTGTTCGTTCAAAGCATGCTCTAAAGATTCTTTGACTTCATCTTTCATGAAATCGAATTGGCGTTTAAGGTCTAAAAAAGGAATATTCATTATTTTTCCTCAATGGAAGCTAATTGGTTTTCTTTTACCTGATAAGCGCTGCCGCAGGCAGGACAGATTAAAATTTTTTTTGATTTTTTTAAAGTTGTTCCGCAACGACAAACCCAGCCAATTTGTTTTGCTGGTACGCCTACCATTAAGGCATAATCAGGTACATCTTTAGTAACAACTGCGCCGGCACCAATTAATGCGTAGCGGCCAATTGTGTGACCACAGACGATAGTGGCGTTTGCCCCAATAGATGCTCCTTTTTTAACTAAAGTTGGTTTAAATTCGTCCTTTCTCTCAATAAAAGCTCGAGGATTAATTACGTTGGTAAAAACACAAGAAGGACCACAAAAAACTTCGTCTTCTAGAGTGACGCCAGGGTAAACCGAAACATTGTTCTGGATCTTACAGCGGTTTCCAATTTTGACATCTGGACCTATCATTACATTTTGTCCGATGTTACAGTTTTCGCCAATTTCGCAATTTGGGAGAACGTGAGAGAAAAGCCATATTTTAGTTCCCTTTCCAATTTTTACGTTATCCTCAATGATTGAAGTTGGGTGAATAAAATAATCAGATTTTCTGCTTTTCATTCAATTTTTAAACATTTTATTAGGATAATTTAAATTGTTTAAACGGCAAGGCTTAGAAGTTTTTAAGCTTTCTTCAGCTTTTTTTAACACTTCGAGCACTCTAAGCCCTTCTTCACCATCAGTCAAGGGCTTTTGCCTGTTTTTAACACAGTCAATAAAATGCTGGCACTCTTTTTTCAAAGGTTCTGATTTTTCGAACTTAATTGCAATTGATTCTTTTTTTATTGCCTCGGGGGTACCGTTTTTATCCCAGTTTATTGTGTGAGGATAAAGCAAAAGTTTATCTTGAGCTAAGTCATCAAAAACAATCATTTTCTCACTTCCAATAACCACAAATCGCTGTTCTTTGAAGGGGTTTAGCCAGCTGACAAAGATATGGGCTTTTAAGCCACTTTTAAACTTTAAAAAAGTAAAGGTAACATCTTCAATATGATGACGAAGGTAGGTTCCACCTTCGGCTCGAACTTCTTCGGGCATTTCTTTAGCAATAGAAAGTATTAGAGAAATATCGTGGGGCGCAAAACTCCAGAGAATATTTTCCTCAGTTCTAATTTTTCCCCAGTTCAAACGATTTGAGTAAATATAATAAACTTCACCAAGCTCTTTGTTTTCAACTGTTTCTTTTAATTTTTCAACAGCCGGATGGTAATGAAGAAGGTGTCCAACCATGAGAATTTTGCCCTTATCTTTAGCTAAAGCAATAAGCTCTTCGGCTTCATCAACTCTTAAGGCAAGTGGTTTTTCAACAAAGACATCTTTATCTGCCAAAAGAGCCAAGCGAGCTTCTTCGTAATGAGTGGCAGCTGGGGTGGAGATGGCAACCGCTTTAATTTGGGGATTTTGAAGCAAGTCGCGTGACGCAGTATAAATTTTAACTTTTGGGTATTGTGATTGTAGCGATTTGAGGGTTGCAGGTTCAAAGTCACAAATAGCGGTCAATGCCTTTAGCTCATAAAAATTTCTAACCAAGTTCTTACCCCAGTATCCAGTACCAATAACTCCAATCATTTTAAGCTCGAAATACCTTTCCAGGAGTTAATGGTAAAACATTTCTTGTGTCAACAATCAGGTTTGAATTTTTTAATATCAAATCAGCCTTTTGGCGATAAAAATCGTGGTCAGTTGAGATGAGAATAAGGTCATATTTTTTGAGGTTTTTAGGCGAAAACTCAATGGAACTTTTTTTAAAATTGTAATGGCGAGTTTTTGGAAGTCTTGGGATGAACGGATCGTGATAATCTACTTTGGCACCACCTTTTTCAAGAAGTTCCATTAACTTTAAAGAGGGGGACTCGCGCATATCATCGACATTTTTTTTGTATGCCATTCCTAAGATTAGCACTTTTGCTCCCTTAAGAGGTTTTTGTTTGGAGTTTAGAGCTTCAGTAACTTTTTGAATAACATAATAAGGCATTGAAGTGTTAATTTCTCCTGCTAATTCTATAAAACGAGTGGTTGTATCGTAACTGCGCGCTTTCCAGGAAAGATAAAAAGGGTCAATGGGAATACAGTGCCCACCCAAACCGGGTCCGGGGTAAAAAGGTTGAAAGCCAAAAGGCTTAGTTTTGGCTGCTTCGATTACTTCGAAAATATCTATTTCCATTCGTTCAAAAAGTATTTTTAGTTCATTAACCATTGCAATATTAACGGAGCGATAGATGTTTTCCAGTAACTTGGTGGCTTCAGCAACTCGAGGGGAAGAAACAGGAACAGTTTTCTGGACAATTGCTGAATACAGCGTTTCGCCAGCTTTTAAGCAGTTTTCTGTAACCCCACCGATTACTTTTGGGATAGTAGTAGTGGTGAAATTTGGGTTAGCGGGGTCTTCTCTTTCTGGAGAAAAAACCAGAAAGTAATCCCTACCAACCTTAAAACCCGTTTTATCAAACATAGGTAGCAATACTTCTTCAGTTGTTCCTGGGTAGGTAGTTGATTCAAGGGAAATAAGTTGCCCTATTTTTAAGTATTGAGCAATTTGGCTAGCAGTGGAAGTTATATATGTCAGGTCGGGTTCCCGATTGGGGGTTAGGGGAGTGGGAACACAAATTATAATAGCGTCTTGCTCAGAAAGCAGTTTTAGGTTTGTAGTAGCGAAAAAATCACTTAAATGATTTTCAATCTCTTTATTAGGAATGTGCTTGATGTATGATTTGCCAGCGTTTAACATTTCAACCTTGGATTTATCAACATCAAAACCCGTAACCTTAAAGCCAGCTTTGGCGAAGGCCAAAGATAGAGGAAGGCCAACATAACCCAGTCCAATTATTCCAATACAGGCTTCTTTATTCTTTATTTTTCTTAAAAATTCTTTTAAAGTCGAGTTTTGGCCTTTAATAAGTTTGTTTTTTGTTTTAAAATTATCTCTGTTCATTTGACGAGTAAGTATTATACCTTAAAGGGATTTAATTTCCATTTACTTTTCTTGGCGTTAGCTTAAGTTTTTTGATGTATCTTTGGTTTAAAATTACTCTACAGTTCTTTTTTGTTTTTGAAAGAGAGGTGATTGGCAGTGGAAAAAGGTAGAGTAACTTGCCCTTATTGCAGTCGCTCTTTTGAAATCTCAGAAGCTCTTTATAAAGACATTGAAGCAGACTTGAAGGCTCATTACGAAAAAGAGCTTGAGGCAAAAGTTAAGTCTCAACTTGAGAAAAAAGCGGCAGATTTTGAAAAGCGCGAGGAAGAGCTTAAGCGCCAGCTAAATGAGGAGAAAAAAGCCTGGCAGGAAAAAATAAAAAAAGAAATCGAGGAAACTCAGTCGGAAAAGATGAGGTTTTTGCAAGAGCAAATGCAAGAATATAAAAAACAAGTAATTGAACAGCAAAAGAAAGAAGTTGAGTTGATAAAAGAAAAGCAAAAACTTGAAACTGAGAAGCAGTTAATGGAGCTAGAGCTAGCAAAAAAGCTTAATGAAGAGCGAAAACGTATTAACCAGGAAATAGCTTGCCAGTTTGAGGAAAAATATCAGCTGTTGTTAGCCGAAAAAGAAAGAGAATTGAGAGAGGTAAAATCCCAGGTTGACGAATTGAAGCGTAAAACTGAACAAAAATCTCAACAGTTTCAAGGTGAGGTCCTTGAAGAGTTTTTAGAGGAAGTTTTAAAACGCGAGTTTCCATTTGATTTAATTGAGCCAGTAAAAACAGGTCAGAAGGGCGGTGATGTTATCCAAACTGTTCGGACTCAACAAGGTCTGGTTTGCGGAAAAATACTCTGGGAAAGCAAAAGAACTAAAAGTTGGAGCGATGGGTGGATAGACAAACTAAAAGATGACCAGAGAAAGGCTCAGGCTGAGGTTGCGGTGTTGGTTTCTGAAGTTCTTCCTAAAGAGGTTAAACATTTTTCTTTCATAAAAGGGATTTGGGTTTCTGAGGTTTCTTTAGCTGTTAGATTGGCTTCGGTAATCAGGCATTCACTTATTCAGTTAGCTATTGAGAAAAAAAATCAGGAAGGTAAGGAAGAGAAAATGGAGATGCTTTACAATTACTTGACGGGGTCTGAATTTAGAAATCGAGTTCAGGCAATAATGGAGGCTTTTATCGGCTTGCGCGAAGACCTTGAAGCGGAAAGAAGAGCAATGGAACGTCTCTGGGCAAAAAGAGAAAAGCAAATTAGTCGAGTGGTTACTAACCTGGCTGGTTTGAGAGGGGATATTGAAGGTTTAACCGGTTCATTGCCAAGTATTAAAGTTCTTGAGTTAGCTGAAGGTGTTGAAGAAGAGAAATAAAATACTTTGTTTATTATTAAGGTTTATTATTAAGGACAATTTCTACTTTTCAAACTATTGTTTAGCTATAGTTTAAAAAATAAAAATAGGTCTATGTAAAATTTTGATTTAACAATTAAGACGAAATTTGGTAATATAAAAAAAAATATGAAAATTAGAGATGCCTTCAGGGCAGGGTGAAATTCCCGACCGGCGGTATAGTCTGCGAGCCCTTTCATTGAAAGGGTTGACCCGGTGAAAGTCCGGGACCGACAGTGATAGTCTGGATGGGAGAAGGCGAGTTTAAGCCAAGGCTTTCTCCCTTGGCTTTTTTGTTTGTTGGGCTTGAAGGTTAGAGATGAAAGATTTTAAGTTAAAAGAAAAGTATATGAGGATAGCAATGAATTTAGCTAAAAAGGGTCTGGGTAAGACGAGCCCAAACCCAACAGTCGGCGCTGTGTTGGTGAAAAATGGAAAGATTGTTGGAGAGGGATATCATCGGCGAGCTGGACTCCCCCATGCTGAGGTTGAAGCTTTAAAAGCTGCTGGGAAACATGCTAAAGGAGCTGAACTTTTTGTAACCTTAGAACCATGTTGTTTTTATGGGCGAACGCCACCTTGTACCGAAGCCATAATTAAAGCCGGAATAGGAAAAGTTTATATTGGCACTATCGATCCAAATCCAAGAGTTGGAGGAAAAAGTGTTGAAATATTAAGGAATAAGGGCATTTTGGTTGAGGTAGGATTTTTGGAAAAAGAACTTAAAGAATTAAATGAGACCTATTTTAAACATATTACGACAGGCAATCCATTTGTTATTTTAAAAAATGCTCTTTCATTAAATGGAAAAATTGGTTTTCAAGGCAAGCGAACTTTTTTAACCCAAGAAAAAGCACAAAGATTTGTTCATCGCTTACGAACTCAGGTTGATGCTATTATTGTTGGAATTAACACAGTTTTAGCTGATGATCCTCTTTTAACTCCGCGGCTTTTCGGCTTTGGCTTTCCAAGAAAAAAGTGGGTACGGGTGATTCTTGACTCTGAAGGGAAAATTCCTTTAGAAAGCAAAATTGTTTCTACTGCTGTCGAAGTTGAAACCTGGCTGGCAACTACAAAAACAATTTTACCCAGAAAGGCCAAACTTCTCGAAAAAGCTGGGGTTAAGGTTTTACAGTTTTCTTATGACCACAATGACAAAACCAAAGTTTCTTTATCAGAAGTGTTGAAATTAATGGGCAAAGAAAGCATTACCTCAGTTTTAGTTGAAGGTGGAGGCAAGGTTAACTCTTCATTTTTTCAACAAAATCTCTGGGATAAAGCAGTGTTTATTATCACACCTAATTTACTTTTGGGTGACTCGCTGGTTGATTTGATTGAAAACTTTGATCAAAGTAGCAAGAAAGTATTTCGGCTTAAACCCCATAAGATTACGAAGTTAGGTGAAGATTTAGCTTTAGTTTTTTATCCAGTAGATAATAGTTTACAGGTGAAATCAAATGTTTACCGGTTTAATTGAAGGATTAGGTAAAGTTAAAAAGATAAAAAAGTTGGGTCTGGGTTGGCAGTTGGCTATTGAAGCAGCGGCAGTTTTAGATGACCTTAAAGCTGGAGATTCGATTGCTGTGGATGGCGCTTGCCTAACTGTCACCGAGGTCAACTCTAATTCCTTTTGGGTGGATATAAGCTCAGAAACTTTAGAATCAACTTATTTTAAAGAATTAAAAATTGGGAGCTTGGTCAATTTAGAAAGAGCTCTAAAAGTTGGGGCTCGCCTGGGGGGTCACTTTGTTCTGGGTCACGTCGATGCGGTTGGAAAAGTTGCGAGTTTAAAAAAAGAAAAAAACTTCGCTTCTCTTGTAATTGAGTTCCCATTAGCTATTCGTAAGTATTTAATTAACAAAGGTTCAGTGGCGGTGAATGGAGTGAGTTTAACTATTGCTTCTATTGTGGGTAGCAAATTCAAGATATCTTTAATCCCAGTAACTTTAAACAATACAAATCTCTCTTTTTTAAAAAAAGGAGATAAAGTTAACATTGAAACCGATGTTTTAGGAAAGTATGTGGAAAATTTTGCGAACCTAATGGGTGAAAATCTAAATCTGAAACCGAAAGCGAGCAAATTTATAAATTTTTTATCTGAATTTTGATTGAGTCAATTGTTTTCGGAAAGGAGGCAAACAATGCCCATTTCAAAAATAGAAGAAGTAATTGAAGATATAAAGCAAGGGAAAATGATTATAGTGGTCGACGATGAAGATAGGGAAAATGAAGGCGACCTGGTGATAGCAGCTGAAAAGGTTACACCTGAAGCAATAAACTTTATGACGAAGTACGGACGGGGATTGATTTGTTTTGCTTGCAACCCTGAGCGGTTAGATGAATTGAAGATTCCTTTAATGGTTCCGCCAGAGCTTAACACTTCTTCTCACGGCACTGCCTTTACTGTTTCGGTTGGCATTAAAGGAAAAATAACTACCGGGATTTCTGCCTTTGATCGCGCTGAAACTATTAGAGCTTTGGTTGACTCTAAAACTAAGCCTGAAGACATTCAAATGCCAGGGCATGTTTTTCCTTTGAGAGCAAAGAAAGGGGGTGTTTTAGAAAGAGCCGGTCACACTGAAGCTTCAGTTGACCTGGCACGTTTAGCCGGTCTTTATCCAGCGGCAGTGATTTGTGAAATTATGGATGAAGACGGTAGAATGGCTCGACTTCCTCGTCTTGAGCAAATGGCGGAAGCTCTCGGTCTGAAAATTGCCACCGTTGCCGATTTAATACGCTATCGTAGAAAAAAAGAAAAATTAGTGGAGAGAATAGCTAAGGTTACTTTGCCTACTTCTTTTGGTGATTTTACAGCTATCGGTTATCGCTATCTTCCTGATGATAGCGAACATTTAGCTTTGATAAAAGGTGAAGTTGAAGGTAAGCAAAATGTTTTAGTTCGCGTTCACTCAGAATGCTTAACTGGCGATGTTTTTCATTCATTGAGATGTGACTGCGGTAGTCAGTTGGAGAAAGCATTAGAGATCATAACCAAGGAGAAAGAAGGTGTTTTAATTTACATTACTGGTCATGAAGGAAGGGGAATTGGCTTACTAAATAAACTTCGAGCCTATGAACTTCAAGAAGCTGGCAAAGATACGGTTGAAGCAAACCTTGAACTTGGTTTGCCTATTGATTTGCGCGACTATGGTGTCGGTGCTCAAATTCTGGTTGATTTAGGTATAACTACGATGAGACTTTTAACTAACAATCCTCGAAAAATTGTTGGTTTAGAAGGATATGGCTTGCAAGTGGTAGAACGAGTGTCGCTTTTTGGCGAGATAAGTGAGTTCAATCAAAACTACTTAGAAGTAAAAAAAGAAAAATTAAATCATTTTCTTGATAATTTAAACAAAAAAGGAGGTAAATAGGATGAAAAAGTTTGAGGGAAAGCTTGACGCTCAAGGTTTAAAGTTTGGGCTGGTGGTTTCTCGATTTAACGAGCTTTTGAGCAGTAGGTTACTTGAGGGGGCACTTGACTGTTTGAGAAGACATAAAGCAAAAGAAGACGATATTGATGTCATTTGGGTTCCTGGTTCTTTTGAAATTCCCTTAATGATTAAAGCTCTGGCAACTCAAAAAAAATACGATGCTTTAATCGCTCTTGGTGTGGTCATCAGAGGGGATACTCCTCACTTTGAGTTTGTTGCCACCGAAGCAGTTAAGGGAATTGCTAAAGTTTCAATTGAAGCAAGTCTTCCAGTGGCGTTAGGAATAGTTACTGCGGACAATTTAGAACAAGCTATTGAAAGAGCCGGTACTAAAGGCGGAAATAAAGGCTGGCAGGCAGCTCAGAGTGCTATTGAAATGGCAAACTTACTGAAAACAATTAAATAATTTCTCTTTGCTCAGATTTTTTGTTAAAGCAATCTCGGCTGATCAGTTTATCAGCTTTGGCTTTTAGTTTGATTTAAAATAAGTTTTAAATAATCGTATAATTTTGCTGATATTTAAAATATAAAAATAAAAACAAGGAGGAAAATATGCCAGCAATGTTAAAAACAAGTGATGCCTTACTTTTAGTGATTGATATCCAAAGTTGTTTCGAAAAGGTAGTTCCGGATTTCGAAAGGCTTGCTAAAGCGTCAGCAATGGTCATTGAGGCTTTTAAAATTTTAAAGGTACCTATTATTGTGAGCGAGCAAAACTCGGAAAAACTCGGGCAAACAGTCGAACCGATAAAAGAAGTATTAGGTAAAAGTTATCAACCTTTTAATAAAATGTCCTTTAGCTTATTTAAAGATCCTTTTATCAAAAAAGAAATTCAATCAAAAGGGCGGAACTCTTTAGTTCTTATTGGTGTCGAAACTCATGTATGCTTGTTGCAAACTGCTTTGGACGCTTTAAGTGCAGGTTATATGGTTTTTGTTTTAGATGATTGCGTTTCTTCACGGTTTTCTCATCTAAAAGAATTAGCTCTGAGACGTTTAGAAACAAGCGGAGCCATAATTAGTTCGGCGGAAATAGCCTTGTTTGAACTCTTGATAACGGCTGAACATCCTAACTTTAAAGAAATTCAGTCTTTAGTTAAAAATCACTCTCAGTTTATTAAAAACTGTGCTAATTAGCTGTATAGTTATCAAATACTTTCTCTTTTTTAGAAATGTAGTAGCCGGTTCAGTTCGCTCTTCTCATTCGGGAAATTTCCAAAAACTAGAAACTACTGCTACATATTTTAATGGAAAATTTTGTTTTTAATTAGTTATAATTTTTTTTGTGGAAAAGATTGAACTGGCAATTATTGGTGGTAGTGGTTTTTATCACCCCGGCTTTTTAGAGAAAGCTGAAAAACTAGTCGTATCTACTGAATACGGTGAAGTAGAGCTTTTCAAAGGAATGATTGCAAGTAAAAAGGTTTGTTTTCTTCCTCGTCACAAGGTTGGGCATAGCTTATCTCCAGGTCAGATAAATTTTCGTGCCAATCTTAAGTCTTTGAAAAAGTTAGGGGTAAAAAGAATTTTGGCAACCTCAGCAGTAGGTAGTCTCAATAAACTGATGTTGCCAGGTAGTCTCGCGTTATTTGATAACTTTATAGACTTTACAAAGAGTCGGCCAACCACTTTTTATGATAAGGAAGGCGAGGTTTATCATGTTGACGTTACTGAACCTTACTGCCCTGAATTAAGAAGTTTTTTAATAGAAGCAGCTACTAATCTTGAATTGAATTTTCATCCAGCCGCTGTTTATGTTTGCACTGAAGGACCACGTTTTGAAACTCCAGCTGAGATAAAGGCTTTCCAGTTGTTAGGTGGTGATGTAGTGGGAATGACGGGGGTTCCCGAAGTAGTTTTAGCACGCGAACTTGAGATTTGTTATGCAGGAATTGGCTTGATTGCCAATATGGCAGCTGGAATTTCAAAAGGAAGTTTGACTGCTGAAGAGGTAGTTGAAGTTGCTTCTCAGATGAATTCTGATGTTGAAAGCTTGATAAAGGAAGCTATTCCTTTAATTTCTTCAGAAAGAAACTGCCCTTGCGCAACTGCTTTGAAAAAAGCAAAAATGTAGCTTTAAATTTAAGAAAACTTTTTGGATAGTAAATTTTAAGTGTTTTGGGCTATTCCCAAATCTTTTCGAACTTTTTCTCCGAATTCCAGAGCTTCAGCCAGCACTTCTTCCTCGCTTAAGGTTAAGCATTGACCGTTTTCCACAACTATTTCTCCATTGACTATGACGGTATCAACATCGCTGCTTTTAGCTGCATAAACAAGGTGCGAGTAGAAATCAAAAACTGGAACAAGGTGGGGTTTTTTAATATTAAGAAGAACTAAATCAGCCAGCTTGCCTGTTTCCAGCGAACCAAGATAATCGGCTACCCCCAGAGCTTCAGCTCCCCAGATAGTTGCCATTTTGACTACTTCTTTAGCTTTTAAGCAGGCGGGGTCTTTATTCCAGATTTTATGAAGACGGGCTGTAGTAGACATTTCACCAAATAAATCTAAATTATTATTACTTGAAGCGCCATCAGTTCCCAATCCTACACTTACTCCTTTTGAAATCAGTTTGGGCACAGGACAGACGCCGGTGGCTAACTTCATATTGCTTTCTGGATTATGAGAAACACCGGTTTTTGTCTTAGCTAATATTTCAATATCTTTTTCTTCCAGCCAGTTAGCATGGGCCAGGCTTACTTTTTCTCCAAGAAAGCCAAGGCTGTTTAAGTATTCAACAGGAGTAGCGTCAAACTCTTTTTTAATTTTTTCTACTTCCCAGGCTTCTTCAGCTAA
Organism: uncultured Actinomycetota bacterium; assembly: GCA_964426525.1. Classification (GTDB taxonomy): domain Bacteria; phylum Actinomycetota; class Aquicultoria; order SKW223; family CALKMS01; genus CALKMS01. The sequence continues at coordinate 130,039 of CAYRQL010000001.1, forward strand.
GTGAATGTGCAAAAGAACTTGGTGTTTTTCTGCTAAGTCTTTTGCTTTTTTTAGAAGTTCTTTTGAGCAGGTATAAACAGCGTGTGGAGCGATAACTGGGAAAATTAATTTGCTTTGTTTAAAGGAAAAAATAAAGTTTTCGACTCGCTTTAAACCTTCTTCTGGAGTTTTAGAAATGGGCGTGGGGAAATCAAGTAAACCCTCGCCAAGAAAAGCTCTCTGTCTAATCTTTTCAATTTCTTCTGCAGCTTCATCTTCGGCAAAGTACATATCGCAAAATGAAGTGATCCCACCTTTAAGCATCTCCAGGCAAGCCAGTCTAATTGCTTTACGAATAAAATCGGGATTTACATATTTAGCTTCAGCTGGCCAGATATAATTTTCTAACCACTCTTTAAGCGGTAAGTCATCGGCCAAACCACGAAAGTAAACCATTGCCGCGTGGGTGTGAGTGTTGATTAAGCCGGGAAGAGCCAGTTTTCCATTGCCGTCAATGTTTTTTTCTCCTTGGTAGGAAACAACAATTTCGTTTTCAGAGCCAACAGCCACAATTTTTCCGTTTTTTATCGCGACGGCTCCATTAGCAAAGAAATCTTCCCTTCGGTTCATAGTTAAAACGGCACAGTTTTTAATTAAAAGATCAACTTTTTCCATTTACCCTCCTTTTAAGTTTCTGTTTCTAAAGGTAAACTGGGCTGAAGCAAAGTTTGCTTAGCTTTTTGTATCTCTAAGTAACTTAGCGTCCAGTAGTTAGTTAGTAAGGTGCCAGATATTGCTTTAGCAAATAATGAAACTGTAGTAAGAACAAGTAGAAAAACTGAAAAAATCAAAACAAAAAATAAAAAAGCGCTTCCTTGAGATTTAAAAAAAACTAAAAAAAATGTTGAACTTATAAAAGCCAAAAATAGTGGCAAGACTACAATCAAAAAAAGCAAACCAAAAGCAAAAGAGACAACCAATGATATTAGCCAGATAAGAGCTACTTTTTGCCACTCCTTAAAAAACAACATCAAGCCTTCATTTACTGCTTCCAAAACTTTTTTATTTTCAATTACAACTTTACGATGGACAAGTTCGGTTGTAAGAGAAAAAAGAATAGACAAAAGGGCCAAAATAAGAAGCAAAAACAAAAAAAGAAAGAAAGAAGCTAAAGAAAGTGAAACATTCTTAAAAAGCATTAATAGAGAAAGGATAAGGCCAATTATTGGAATCGAAATTAGTATTAAATATGGAATCCAGAGACACCATCCTGCTAAAACATAACGAAAGAAATATTTTTGCCCCCACTGAAGGCCTTCAATAAGCGAGGGATTTTTATCTTGAGTTTCTTTTAATTCTACTAGCTTAATAAGAGCAGGTTTGGAAAGCCAGCTTAAGATTTGAATAATAATAATAATGAACAGAAAAAGGCTGGCAAAAAAAATTACCCAGAAGAGGTGCGCCTTTAAGAATTTTAGAACCGGGTTTATGTCTTTCAGAAAATCAGCAAAAGCTTGCTGTTCGGAAAAAATCTCAGATTTCTCGATTTGACTGAAATTAGGGAAGTTGTAGCCCAAACTAAAATTTGGAACCGAATAGCTTGCTGGAACAAACAAACCAAAAATCCACAAAATCCTATACTTCCAGCAGAATTGCCAACTTTTTTTGAGAAGCTCGAAATAAGGAAACTTCATAGAGAAAGAATACCAAAAATCGGCAAATTATGAAGTGGCGGATAACCTAAGGGAAAATTCTAAAGATGTCGAGAGAGCTCGTAATTTTCAAAATTCGCTGAATTTTATTGTTAAGATAAAATAATTTAGTGAATATGCCAGAAGAGAAGGTTCAAATAATTGGGGGAGGGCTGGCCGGTAGTGAAGCTGCCTGGCAATTGGCTCAGCGCGGGGTTGAAGTTCTGTTATATGAAATGCGTCCTAAAAAGCAAACTCCTGCCCATCACACTTCATACCTAGCTGAGTTAGTGTGTTCCAATTCTTTTCGCTCAAAAAATCCGGAGAAAGCAGCCGGGTTATTAAAAGAAGAAATGAAACTTTTAGGCTCGTTAATAATAAAAGTGGCTGAAGAATGCCAGGTGCCAGCAGGCCAAGCTTTAGCGGTTGATAGAGAGCTTTTTTCAAAGAAAATAACAAAGATGATCCAGAACCATCCAAGAATAAAAGTTATTCGAAAAGAAATAAAAAAATTACCCGGAGAGAGACCTCTCATTATTGCAACTGGACCTTTGACTTCGAACAGTTTAGCTCAAGAGCTTTTTAAAATAACTGGAAAGAAAGGATTATATTTTTATGATGCAGCTTCTCCTATTGTTTACAGACAATCCATTGATATGAGTAAAGCTTTTGAAGCTAATCGCTATGATAAAGGCGAAGGGACATACATTAACTGTCCTTTGAGAGAAGAAGAATATGAAAATTTCTGGAATGAGCTGGTTAAAGCAGAGCGAGTAAAACCTAAAGATTTTGAAAAGGAAATTTATTTTTCTGCTTGTCAGCCGATTGAAGAAGTTGCACGGAGCGGCAAGCAAGCTCTTCTTTTTGGTTGTTTAAAACCAGTTGGCTTGATTGATCCGCGTACAGGTGAGCTTCCTTATGCAGTAGCTCAACTAAGGCGGGACAATGTTAAAGGTGATTTATATAGCTTAGTCGGTTTTCAGACCAGCTTAAAATGGTCAGAACAAGAAAGAGTTTTTCGTTTAATTCCAGCTTTACGTAAAGCTGAGTTTGTTCGATTTGGGGTAATGCATCGCAATACTTATCTTAATTCACCTTCGCTAATAGACTCTACGCTTGAGTTTTGTGACTTTCCAGGATTGTTTATTGCTGGTCAACTTTCAGGGGTTGAAGGATATATTGAGTCTGCAGCTACCGGAATAGTTGCGGGCCTTAATGCTTTAAGATATTTAAAAGGCGAAAAGCGAATCAAGCTTCCATTAACGACAGCTCTAGGGTCCTTACTTAATTACATTGCTCGAGCGGACTCAGAAAACTTTCAGCCAATGCATGTGAGCTTTGGACTTTTACCGCCTTTAAATAAAAAAGTATCAAAAAAGAAGCGGGGAAAGGTTTATTTTTTACGTTCAATTTATGACTTAAAAGCCTTTATTTCGAAAAATCAGGAATTTAATTTATAATTTTTTTGTGAAAGAGAAAATAAAAGATTTTTTAGAATTTCTGACTTACGAAAAAAAGTACTCACCGGAAACCATTCGAGCTTATCGAGCCGATCTACTTCAATTTGCTGAATATTTAAATAGGTTAAAGATTTCAATTGAAGAAATTAACCCTATTATTTTAAGAAGATACATAGCTCATCTTCATCTTAAAGGTTTGTCTCGGGGGCGCTATTCAGAAGCAACAATGGCACGAAAAGTAGCTTCTTTGCGAGCTTTCTTAAACTACTTAGCGGACAAAGGAATTTTACCTTCAAGCTTTGAGGTTTTTTTACCATTTCCAAAACTAAAGAAAAAACTCCCTGAAATTTTAAGCTCTTTTGAGTTGTTAAACTTGATTGAAATGGTTAAACCCAATAAACCTCTTGTTTTTCGCGACAAAGCTTTAATTGAAGTTCTTTTAGGTACTGGTTTGAGAGTCAGTGAGCTGGTATCACTAAATCTTGACTCAGTCAGTTTTGACCGCTGCGAGCTTAAAGCAAAAGGAAAGGGTAACAAAGAGAGAGTAGTGCCCATAAATTCTGAAGCTGAAGAGGCATTACGTACATATCTTTCTAAAGGACGTCCTTTTCTTTTTTGTAAGGAAACTGAAGCACTTTTTTTAAACAATCGAGGAGGCCGTTTGACTACGGCTGGTGTTCGAAAAATCCTTAGGAAGTACGCCGGGAGACTTTACGGGAAATCCCGTCTTCATCCACATCTTTTTCGTCATACTTTGGCAACTGGTCTATTGGAGGGTGGGGCAGATTTACGTGTAGTTCAAGAGGTTTTAGGACATTCCTCTTTGTCAACTACTCAGGTTTATTTAAAATTAGGGGTTGAAAGACTAAAAAAAGTTTATAAAAAATCACACCCAAGAGAACAGGGGTAGATTTGGATTTAGAAGCAGCCTGGAAAAATTATGTTAAGACCCGCGACCTTCATCTTCGAAACAAGCTGGTTCTTTTATATGCTCCCTTGGTTAAGTATATCGCTGGTCAGATTTATTCTCGCCTTCCCCCAAGAAGTGTCGAGATTGCTGATTTAATAGGAGCGGGCACCATTGGCTTAATTGAAGCAGTGGAGAAGTTCCATCCAGAGAGAGGTTACAAGTTTGAAACTTACGCATTCCAGCGAATTAAAGGAGCGATTATTGATTCTTTGCGGAAGCTAGATTGGCTACCACGTAATCTCAGGATAAAAACTAAGAAGTTAGAAGAAGCTTATTTTAAACTTGAAGAACAACTTAAACGTCCTCCATCAGATGAAGAGCTAAAAGCTTATTTGGGCTATAAAGAAAAGGATTTTCAAGCTGCTCTTTCTGCAATAGGATACTCTCATATAATTGCTTTCGAAGATTTAAAAACTCAAACACCTGAGGGAGAAAGTAAAGCTTCAATTTATGAGGTTCTCGAAGACAAAATGCAATTAGATCCACTGGACTTAATCGAACAGCGAGAAGGAATGGATTTATTAAGAGAAGCCATAAAACATCTTCCACGAAGAGAAAGGCAAGTGATAATTTTTTATTATTTCAAAAACTTTAATCTTAGAGAGATAGGCGAGATAATGGGCATTTCTGAGTCCCGTGTTTCTCAAATTCACGGTCGAGCACTTCTTAACTTAAAGTCTCAATTGAAAGTTTATTTCTGATTTTTTTAGTTATTTGATAATTTTTAACTTCTGTGTTTAATTTAAAACTTCACTTTTTCGACAGATTTTGCCCTTCTGATAAATTTAGTAGAATGTGTTAAAATAACCAAAAATTCAGGGAGTTTATTTAAGTGATTCGTATTAAGCAATATTTGAGCGAAATTAAACCTTATGTTCCTGGAAAGGCAATCGACGAGGTAAAACGAGAGTTAGGCCTGGAAAAAATAGTTAAACTTGCTTCAAACGAGTCACCTTTCCCGCCGTTTCCGTCAGCCATTAAAGCGATTGAAGAAGCAATACCAACCTTGAATGAGTATCCTTTAAGTGATTCTTATTATTTAAGGAAAGCCATTTCTGAAAAGTTTGACTTTCCTATCGACCAAATTGTTATCGGAGCTGGCGCTGATGAGCTTATAAGTTTAACTGCTCGCTGTCTTTTAGAACCTGGCGATGAAGCAGTGATGCCTTCACCAGCTTTCATTATGTATCCAATTGCCACTAAACTAACTGGCGCATTAGCAATTCAAGTCCCTCTAAGAGACGATCGGGTTGACTTAAGGGGAATTTTAGAAGCAGTGAATGAAAAAACCAAAATAGTTTTTTTAGATAATCCCAATAATCCTGCTGGAACAATATTTACTGAAAAGGAGCTCAGGTGGTTTCTGAATCAGATATCAGACGATGTAACTGTTCTCCTTGACCAAGCTTATCATGAGTTTGTTACTTTGCCGGACTATCCTGATGGTTTGGATTTTATTAAAAAAGGTTATAAAAATGTTATCGTTACCCGGACCTTTTCTAAAATATATTCTTTGGCTGGCTTACGTGTCGGATATGGATTTTTCCCTGTTGAATTAGCTGAAGCCTTAAACAAAACTCGCGGACCTTTTAATGTAGGAACTTTAGGTCAGGTTGCAGCTATTGCAAGTCTCAACGATGAAGAAGAAGTTTTAAGGAGGAGAACCTTAATTACTAACGAAAGGGATCGAATTCTTTTTGAACTTAAAAAGCGAGGCTTTAAATGTACACCAACACAGGCAAATTTTATTTTTTTTGAGACGCCTTTTCATTCTGAAAATATTTTTCAAACTTTACTCAGAAAAGGAATTATCGTTCGACCCGGACATATTTTTGGTTCTGGTTACGAAAAGTATGTTCGCATGACGATTGGCACCAAAGAAGAAAATGACATTTTTCTTAATGCCTTGGATAGTTTGAATGAGGAGGTGATTAAGAAGTGATTGTGGTAATGAAGCCAGGCGCTACCGAGAGAGATATCGAGCATGTAGTAGAAAAATTAAAAGAGGCGGGGCTTGAAGCTCATATTTCTAAGGGTAAATACCGGACAGTAATTGGTGTAATAGGCGATGAGGAATTAATCGCTAACCTTCCATTGACTATTTACCCTGGCGTAGAAAAAGTAATGCCGGTGTTAAAACCTTACAAGTTGGTAAGCCGGGAGTTCCAAATTGAGGACAGCTTTTTTAAAATTGGAAATTCAAAAATAGGAGCTGGGTACTTTGGACTTATGGCTGGGCCTTGTAGTGTTGAAACTATCGAACAAACACTTTCTACAGCCAAATTTGTCAAAGAATGCGGAGCGAACTTTTTAAGGGGGGGAGCTTACAAACCACGCACTTCGCCCTATAGCTTTCAAGGACTGGGCGAAGAAGGATTAAAAATTTTAGCCCAAGCTCGGGAAGAAACAGGCTTACCCATAGTTACTGAGGTAATGGATGTAAGGGATGTTGAGCTGGTATCGCACTATGCCGATGTTTTACAAATTGGGGCACGCAACATGCAAAACTTTTTGCTCTTGACTGAGGTAGGTCGTCAGGATAAACCAGTAATGATTAAAAGAGGTTTTTCCAACACAGTTGAAGAGTGGTTAATGGCGGCTGAATATGTTGCTAAAGCTGGAAATAAAAAAATTATTCTTTGCGAAAGAGGAATTAGAACTTTTGAAACTTCAACCCGCAATACGCTTGATGTCAGCTCGATACCAGTTATCAAAAGTTTGAGCCATTTACCAGTAATTGCTGATCCTTCTCACGCTTCTGGCAGAAGTGATTTAATCTTACCTCTTTCTCTGGCGTCAATTGCTGCTGGGGCTGATGGCTTGTTGATTGAAGTTCATCCTAATCCAGAAGAAGCGCTTTGTGATGGTCCTCAATCCTTAAATTTTGAGAAATTTTCAGAGTTGGTTTCACAGATTAAAGAGATTCTTCCCCATTTTTCTAAAACTATTTAGTAAAATGGAGTTTAAAAAGGTTGGACTGGTTGGAACAGGGCTAATCGGTGGCTCTATTGGGCTGGCGATAAAAAAGTTTAAATCTCAAGTTGAAGTTATAGGATATGATAAAAATTCAGAAGCAACAGCCATTGCTCAAAAAATTGGAGCTATTGATTTAAAAGCAGAAAACTTATCCGATTTTTCTCAGGTTGATCTAGTTTTCATAGCCACGCCAATTTCGGCAATAGTCGATACAATATTGCAAATTGCTCCTTATTTAAAGGAAGGAGCAGTCATAACTGACACTGGTAGTGTTAAGGCGCCTATCGTTGAAGGACTGATAAAAAAGTTACCAAAAGAAACAATTTTTATTGGTGGCCATCCAATGGCTGGTTCGGACAGAGAAGGAATAAGTTTTGCAACACCATCAATTATCGAAAACTCATATTACATCTTAACACCCTTAAAATCTACCCCTGACCGAGCTTACCTGGCTTTGCACGATTTTTTAACTTCGCTTAAAGCTTTTGTGGTAGCAGTGGACCCTTATCGGCATGATCTAATTGTTGCTTATATTTCTCATCTTCCACATCTCTTGGCTGCTGCCATTGTTAATATGGCAGTTTCTCGCTCTAAAGAAGAAGAAGGACTTTTATTTTTTGCTTCAAGCGGCTTTCGTGATGTTACACGGATTGCTGGGGGTAATTCGCGCTTGTGGGCTGATATTCTACTTCAGAATCAAGAGGCTGTTTTAAGGGCTCTTTCAGAGCTTAAAATTGAGATTAAAAGTTTAGAGCACGCGCTTAATCAAATGAACCGCGATGAAGTTTTAAAGCTTTTAGAGAGGGCTCGCTTGGCAAGACGTGGATTACCGGTTGCTGCAAAAGGAACTGTTGAAGATTTGAGGATCTTGAGCGTTCCGGTTGAAAATAAACCAGGAGTTTTAAGCGAAGTTACTGTTTTGCTTGGGAGTGCGGGAATTAATATAGAGGATATAGAGATAGTACACGGGGTAGACCGTGGTGTTCTAAAGTTAACAGTTAGCACACAAGAGAGAGCAGAAAAAGCCAAGAGAATTTTAGAAGAAAAGGGTTATGAAGTTTTAATTTCGGCTTACTCGAATGGAGTGTAATGAAGGCGATAATTAAAAGCAAGGGAAAATTTAAAGGCAAACTTAAACCTCCGCCTGATAAATCAATTTCTCACCGTGCAGCTATTTTCTCCTCAATTGCTGAAGGCGAAAGCAGAATTAGCAACTTTCTTTTAGCTCAGGATTGCCTTGCTACTGTTGATGCTATGAAAAAATTAGGAGTTGAGATTGATTTGGATTTAAAAACTGGCGAAATGATAGTTAATGGTAATGGTTTAAAAAGTTTAAAAGAACCTGAAGATGTAATAGATGCTGGTAATTCAGCTTCTACAATGCGAATGCTTACTGGTTTAGTCTCAAGTTACCCTTTTTTGACAGTTATAACTGGTGACCGTTCGCTTAGAAAAAGACCAATGGACCGGATAATTCACCCCTTAACTCAAATGGGGGCAGTTATTTTAGCAAGGGAACAAAGATTTGCTCCGCTTTGCATTCGAGGCGGCAATTTAAAAGGGATTAATTACTCCTTACCAGTTGCTAGTGCTCAACTAAAGACCGCTTTAATGCTGGCTGCTTTAAGAGCTGAAGGCGAGACAGTTATTATTGAACCTTCCGTCAGCCGAGATCATAGCGAAAGGATTTTAAAAAAACAAGGAGCTGATATCGAAATTCATAATAAGGTTATTAAAATAAGACCAGTCGAACGATTAAACCCTTTAATTTTTTCTGTTCCAGGCGATTTTTCTTCAGCAGCTTTTTTCTTGGTAGCTGCACTAATTTGTCCAGATTCAGAGATTGAGATTGAATCGCTTAACCTAAATCCGACCCGCACGGGCTTGTTGGAAACTCTAGAGCAAATGGGGGCTCGATTAAACGTTGAATTTGAGACGAAAGAAGGAGAGCCAGTAGGAAAAGTAAAAGCTTCAAGTTCAAGTTTAAGGTCGATTGAAATAGGGGGTCCGATTTGGCCGCGACTTATTGACGAAGGTCCTATTTTATTTGTAGCAATGGCTTTATCTGAAGGGAAAAGTGTAGTTTTCGGTGCTCAAGAGTTGAGAGTAAAAGAAACCGATAGGATTAGGGCAATGGCGATCGAGCTTAATAAAATGGGGGCAAAAGTTGAAGAGAGAGAAGACGGTTTAATAATAGAAGGAGTAGATAAACTAGTTGGAACAGAGGTTGAAAGCTATGGCGACCACCGAATTGCAATGGCTTTGTCTATTGCAGCCCTAAGAGCTGAGGGAGAAACAGTTATTGAGGGAGCCGAGTGCGTATGGGTTTCATTTCCTAATTTTTTCGAAGAGCTTGGGAAGGCTTGTCAGGCTGAGGTTCGGTTGATTCAATGATTATTGCTATTGATGGTCCTGCAGGGAGCGGAAAGAGCACAGTAGCCAGACTATTAGCTAAGAGATTAGGTTTTTTTTATTTAGATAGTGGAGCTCTTTATCGGGCCATTACCTTGGCTTTGACCAGTAGAGGCGTCAAAGTTGAAGATGAGAACGAGGTTAACGAAGCGCTTAAAAGTATTCAAATAAGCTTTAAGTATGACTTTAACTTTAAGGTTTATGTTGATGGTCGCGATGTAACGGAGGAAATACGCCAACCTTATGTGAGCCAGGCTGTTTCCTTAGTATCCAGCTACCAAGAAGTAAGAAAAATGGTAAATAAAATTCAGATAAAATCAGTTAAAAAAAATGCTGTAGTTGAAGGAAGAGACATTACAAGTGTGGTTTTTCCTTCGGCTGATTTAAAGATCTTTCTAGAGGCTTCACTTGAGGAAAGAGCTAAAAGAAGATGGCAGGAATGGCAAAGAAAAGGAATTAAAGGTAGTTTAGAGCAAGCAAAAAAAGACATCAAGCAAAGAGATTTATTAGATTCCAGTCGCGAACACGCACCTTTAAAAATTACTAATGATGCAGTTAGAATTGATACTACTGAGCTTACACCCGATGAGGTTGTTGAAAGAATTCTTCAATTAATTAGCAGAGGAAAACGAAAAGATTGGTTTTGGAAGTTTGCTTATTCAGTTCTCTGGTTGCCAGTGAAAGTCTTTTTCCGTTTAAAAGTTAAAGGAAAAGAAAATTTAAACTTTAAAGGTCCCGCTATTATTGTTTCAAATCATAAAAGTTACATCGACCCAATTATTCTTGGTTTAGCAATTAAAGAACCAATTTCTTTTATGGCTAAAGCTGAGCTTTTTAGATATCCAATATTCTCTTTTATTATTAAGAAGCTTCACGCTTTTCCAGTAAGAAGGGGAATATTAGATAGAGAAGCTATAAATAAAGGATTGGAGAAATTGAGAATGGGCTACCATCTTGGGATTTTTCCGGAAGGCACTCGAATTCATAGCTCTGAGATTGGTCCTTTTAAAAAAGGCGTAATTTTGTTTATCAAAAGGGGTAATTTTTTGGTTTTACCTGTGGCAATTAAAGGCACTGAGCACTTGTTAAAATGGTGGGCATTCTTTCCTTTATTTAGTAAGATTGAAGTAAGAATTGGGAAACCTTTCAAATTTAATTCTTTGGATTTAAGCAAAGATGAAGCTATCAGAAAGTTGAAACTTTTGGTGGAGGAGCTATTTTATGGTCGAGATTGTTAAGGCCAAAAATGCTGGCTATTGTTACGGAGTAGAAAGAGCTTTAAAGTTAGTTGAAGAGTCTTTAGAAAACTTGAAAAAACCTTTTTACTCTCTTGGCCCTCTAATCCACAATCCACAGGTAGTAAAAGAGTTGGAGGAAAAGGGAATCAAAGCTGTTAAATCTTTAGATAATATTTTTTCCGGCACAGTGATTATAAGGTCGCACGGTGTTAAGCCTCAAATAATACAAGAAGCAAGAGCTAAGAACCTAGATGTTATAGATGCAACTTGCCCTTTTGTTCGTAAAGCCCAATTAGTAGCAGAACAACTTAAAAAAGAAGGTTATACAGTGGTTATAGTAGGGGAAAAAACTCACCCGGAAGTTGAGGGTATTTTAGCTTACGCTGACAACAATGCTGTTGTAGTTGATAGCTCAAGGGAGATTAGCAAAAAAAAGTTTAGCGGCATCTCAAGGATAGGAGTTGTGGTGCAAACAACTCAAAGCCTGGAAAAACTGAAAAAAATCGTTGCCAAACTCTTAACTTTCACTTTAGAGTTGAAGGTTTTTAATACTATTTGCAATGCAACTCGAAAGCGTCAAGATTCAGCTCGGAAACTTGCTCAGCAAATGGATTTGGTCATCGTTATCGGCGGTAAGAATAGTGCTAACACCACACGCCTTTTTCAAATTTGTCAAAAAATTAATCCTTTTACTTACCACATTGAGTCACCTGATGAAATTCAAAAAAGTTGGTTTAAAAGTGTGAAAAAAATAGGGATAACAGCTGGGGCATCAACACCTAACTATCTCATAACTGAAGTAGAAAAAAAAATTCAAGGTTTTTTTAAACATTAAGGAAAATGGCTAAGCTTCCAGTTGTGGCTATTATTGGAAAACCAAACGTGGGCAAGTCAACTTTACTGAACCGCTTAATTGGTAGAAGAGAGGCAATTGTTCATTCTCAGCCTGGTGTTACTCGGGATCGACTTTATTTTCCTTGTGAGTGGCGAGGAAAAGAATTTCTTTTGGTTGACACTGGTGGAATTTATTTTTCGAAGTCTTTGATGATAGAAAAGATAAATCAGCAAGCAGAAGTAGCGATTAACGAAGCTGATCTTGTTTTATTTGTTTTAAGTTTTAAAGAGCCTCTTTCTTCATTAGATTTTGAAATTGCTAATCGGCTTCAAAAGTCAGGGAAAAAAGTATTATTGGTGATAAATAAAGTTGATAACATCACCGATTTTCAGCCTGACCCTGAGTTTTACCAGTTAAGATTGGGTGAGCCTTTTCCCGTTTCCGCCCTTCATGGCTTAAACATTGGCGAACTTCTTGATTTACTGTCTGATGAAATCAAATTGCCAAAAGTGAAAGAAATTGAAGAAGAAAACAATTTTAAGCTGGCAATAATCGGCCGGCCTAATGTGGGGAAATCCTCAATTCTTAATGCAATTTTAGGTTATGAAAGAGCTCTGGTTAGCGAAGTCCCTGGAACAACTCGGGATAAAATTGATACGATAATTAGGTTTCAATCTTATACTATCACTCTCATTGACACAGCCGGATTAAAAAGGAAGAAGAGAGACTTAACTGAACTGGAGTTTTATAGTATGTCTCGAACGTTAAGAGCAGTTAGCCAAACAGATGTTGCTTTGCTGGTGCTTGCTGTTGATTTAGGAGTGACTGCCCAGGACCAAAAGATTGCTCAAGCAGCTTTAGAAAGGGGCTGCGCCCTGGCGTTAGTTTTTAACAAGTGGGACTTGGTGCAAGACAAAGAAAAAGAAAATACCCTTCTATCAGATTTGGCTTACCGATTTCGTTTTTTACCAAGACTTCCTCTGGTTAAGGTTTCAGCTTTAGAAAGAAAAAATGTCAAAAAGATACTTCCTCTCTCTGTTAAAGCTTATCGAAATTATTCAACACGCTTACCAACTTCAAAATTAAATAAGTTTTTTCAGGGTTTAAGAGAACGAATTCCTACTACTGGGAAAAACAATCTGAAGTTTTTTTACTTGACTCAAATTGACACTTCACCACCCCATTTTGTTTTTTTTGTAAACCGCCCCGAATTGGTTAAAGATTCAATAAAGCGGTTTTTAGAAAATGAACTTTCTAAAGAGTTTGGATTTGAAGCGACGCCGTTAATCTTAACTTTCAAAAGGAGGAAATAAGTGCCTTATCTGCTTTTTGTTTTTGCTTATTTGATTGGGTCAATTCCTAGTGGTTATTTAATTGCTCGCTATTTTTATGGAGTCGACATAATGAAAAAAGGTAGTGGCAACATTGGTTTTACCAATGTTACTCGAGTAATAGGCTTTAGAGCCGGAATTTTAACCCTTTTTCTTGACGCTTTGAAAGGGGCTTTGCCAGCTTATCTCGCTCGATTTTTTTATCCCGATTTTTTAAGTTATCTAAACCAGGCTTTAATTGTGGCTCTGGTTTTCTTTTTTGCGGTTTTCGGTCATTCCTTTTCGATTTTTTTAAAGTTTAAAGGTGGAAGGGGAGTAGCAACTGCTGCCGGAGTACTGCTTGTCCTTTTTCCTCAAGTTTTTTTGATTTTACTTATTGTTTTTGCCTTGGTTCTGGCAATTTTTCGCTATGTCTCACTTTCCTCAATTACAGTTGCCTTATTGTTCCCTGTTTTAGTTTTTCTTTTTTACCCTGCTAACCTTGTTTTACTAATTTTTTCCCTTATTCTTTCTAGCCTGGTTATAATTAAACATATTCCTAACATTAGAAGACTTTTAAAAGGTGAGGAACCAAAAATCGGAAGAGGAGCAGAAAATTGAAGATATCAGTTGTAGGAGCGGGAAGCTGGGGAACTGCCTTTGCTTCTCTTTTAGCTAAAAAAAGCTATAAAGTTACTCTTTGGGCACGGAATTCTGATTTAGCGGAGTCTATCAATCGGGAGCACCGAAACCCTTTTTATATAAGCAGCTCTTTTTTGCCCGAGGGTATTAGAGCAACCAGTTTAATTGAAGATTTGTTCCCGACCGAACTGGTGGTTTTAGCCGTTCCTTCTCATGCTTTAAGGGGAGTAGTTGAAAGCCTTAATCCTTTTTTAAATTCTCAAACCAATATTCTTTCTTTGACAAAAGGCATTGAAAAAGAAACGGGGATGCGAATGTCAGAAGTGATTTCTGAAACTTCGTCTCTTCCTTTAGATAAAATAGCTGTCCTTTCTGGTCCTAATCACGCTGAAGAAGTAATAAGAGAAGTTCCTTCGGCGACTGTTATTGCTTCAGTCTCAACCGATTTAAGTCAACAACTGCAAGAAGTTGTTTTTACTCCATATTTTCGCGTTTATACCAATACTGATGTGGTAGGAGTAGAAATTGGCGGAGCAGCAAAAAATGTGATCGCTATTGCTGCCGGTATTTCTGATGGTCTGGGTTTTGGTGACAACACCAAAGCCTCTTTGCTGACTCGCGGTTTAGCGGAGATTGTTCGCCTGGGAGTGGCCTTAGGTGCTAGGCCGTTGACTTTTTTAGGTTTGGCAGGGGTTGGCGACCTAATTGCTACTGCTACCAGCAAATATAGTCGAAATCGATATGTTGGAGAACAAATTGGCAAAGGGAAATCTTTAAATGAAGTTCTAAATAATATGAGAATGGTAGCTGAGGGAGTAAAAACTACCCTTTCAATAAAGAAGTTAGGAGAAAAATTAGGGCTAGCTTTGCCAATTACTGAAGAAGTCTATCAAGTTCTTTACCAAGGCAAAGATCCTCGAGTATCAGTTGAAGACCTTATGTTGCGAATGCCTACAGAAGAAGCAAGACTTGATTTATAATTAATTTTTTGTAAAATTTGTTAAAATTTTTACCCAAACAGAGGGAGTGTTGATGGGAATATCAATGATAGTGGAAAACATCATGAGACGAGAAGTTGTAACAGCCTTTGACGACGAGCCAGTAATTAAGGCTGCCCATTTAATGATGGAAAAAAATGTGCGTTCGGTTGTTATCGTCAATAAAGAAAACAACCCAGTTGGGATTATTACTGACACAGATGTCCTATCCCGCGGTATTGGAGCTTGCAATCTTTACGAAACCCCTATTAGAAATATTATGACTCCCAATCCTATGACTGCTTCACCAACCGATAATGTGCTCGATATTGTGAAAATAATGGGAGAAAAGAAATTCCGCCGAATGCCTGTTGTTGGTGATGATGGAAAGTTAATTGGGATAATTTCAATCGGCGATATTGCTCCTCAAATAATGATTCAGCTTGAGCTATTAAGGGACTCTCTTTAAAAACTTTAATAGTTTATAATTTTTTTCCGACAACTTTTATTTGCTTTAATTTTACCTACTAAGCTTTTTCTCATAAGTTATAATTTTTTAGATGAAGTATTTTTTAACCACTTTAGGATGTCCGCGAAATCAGCTTGACTCCGATTTTATTATTGAATTTTTAAGTAAGAAAGCATTTGAACAAGTTCTTTTTCCATCTCAAGCTGATGTTTGTTTGGTAAATACCTGCGCCTTTATTGAAGCTGCAAAAGAAGAGTCGCTTGAAGAAATATTTTCTTTGGTTAAACAGGGAAAGAAAGTTTTTGTTATTGGCTGCTTGGCTCAGCGTTACGGAAAAGAAATATTCGAACAAATTCCTGAAGTTTCAGCTGTTGTTTCCCCTGATAATTATTTTGAATTACCGCAGATTTTTAAGAAAGTGGCTTTAGCTGAAAGAGTTTTATCTTTTTCCAATCAAAAAAAATTTTTATATCAACCTGATTGTTATGATCTTAGGTCAGATTTTAAACAAAATAATAAATATTATGCTTATTTAAAACTAACTGAAGGCTGCAATAACCGCTGTTCGTTTTGTGCTATTCCTAATATTAGGGGGGAATTGAGAAGCTTTAAACCGGAGCTACTTTTAGAAAAAGCTAAAAAAATTCTGGCGGCTAACTACAAAGAAGTTATTCTTGTTGGCCAAGATATTACTGCTTACGGTCTTGACTGGGGTAAAGCGTCTTTGGGTTCTATTTTAAAAAAACTTGACTCGCTTGATGGAGATTTTTGGATTCGTTTACTTTACTTAAATCCTCTCAGGATTGACGAAAACTTTCTTGAAATGATTGCTGAAAGTGCAAAAATACTTCCTTATTTTGACCTTCCCTATCAACATGCCAGCAAAAAAATTCTTAAAAAAATGGGTCGTTCTTACGATTACGAGACAATCGCCAAGCAAGTAGAAACAATACGAAAAATATTACCTGAGTCGGTGATTAGAACAACACTGATGGTTGGTTTTCCTGGCGAAACTGAAGAGGATTTCCAGTTATTACTTGAACTAATAAAAGAGATAAACTTTGATTATGTGGGTGTTTTTGATTATTCTAAAGAAGAAGGAACAGTGGCAGCTAAATTTTCTGGCCAGATATCTAAAAAAGAAAAGAGGGAGAGAAAGGAAAAGTTGTCTTTTTTTGCTGATGAGTTAAGTTTTTTGCGACTTGGCAGGTTTTTAGGAAAAAAATTACAAGTTTTAGTTGAAGCAAAAGAGAAAACCTATTTTCAAGGACGTTTTTTTGCTCAAACACCGGAAATTGATGGCGAAGTTATTTTATCTGGAAACGCAAAAGTTGGAAGTTTTGCTATGGTGAAACTAGAAAAACAAGAAGGCTTTGATTTTATAGGAAAGGTGGTTTCTGGTTGAACCTACCAAACTTCTTTACTTTATCCCGAATACTTTTAATTCCAGTTTTTATGGCTTTACTCTTTTCAGATTTAAGTTTCGGTCATTACTGGGCGGCTGTAATTTTTTTAATAGCTGCCTTAACTGATGGGCTTGATGGCTATTTGGCTCGCCTTCATCGGCAAGTTACCAATTTTGGAAAGTTTTTAGACCCGTTAGCTGATAAGCTTTTAATAATCTCGGCTTTAGTGGTATTTGTCGAACTAAAAAGCATTTCTTCCTGGGTTGCAATGGCTTTTATTGCCAGAGAAATCGCGGTTACTGGTTTGCGTTTACTTGGAGTTAAAAGTGGCAAAGACATTCAACCTTCTATTTGGGGGAAGACCAAAACTTGGTTTCAAGTGGTAGCCTTACTTCTTCTCTTTCTAAAACCTTCTTTTTATAATTTTCTCAATGATTATTATCAGGCAGTGGTAAACACTACTTTGTATATCGCTCTTTTTCTTACTTACTACTCTGCCTGGCTTTATTTTAAAGATAATTTAGGGGTTTTGTTTGCTGAGAACCAGTAAAGTAGTTAAAGTTGAAATTATTTCTGTTGGGACTGAAATTGTTTTAGGGCGGATATTTAATACCAATCAGACTTTTATTTCCCGCCAGCTCTTGCTAAACGGTTTTTATCCTCGATGGTCAACAGTGGTAAACGATGATATTAATGAGATGATTGAAGCAATAAAGAAAGCTTTAAACCGCGCTGACTTGATTGTTTTAACCGGAGGTTTGGGTTCGACCCCTGACGACCTTACTCGACAGGCAATTTCCAAAGCACTTAGTCTCCCTCTTAAAACCAACTCTCAAGCGGAAAAAGAAATTCGTCAAAGGCTCAAAAAGGTAAGTGAGCATAGGTTAAAGTTTGCTTTAAAACAAGCACAATCATTTGAAGGCAGCCGACTTTATTTTTCATCTTCTGGCACCGCTCCTGGCTTTCTTTTAAACTACAGGGGAATAGTTTTAGTGGCTATTCCAGGGGTTCCAGAGGAAGCTATAGAAATTTTTTCCGAGGCATTACCTCAGCTTAAGTCAATTTTTAAAAATCGAACTCACTTTTACTTTAAAGTTCTTAGGACTTATGGGCTTGTTGAGGCAGAGGTATTGGAAAGGATTGGTTCTCTAACGACAGCGTTTCCTCAAGTTGAAGTTGGCTATTTGCCAGTTTATGGCGGGGTTGATATCGAAGTAATATCTGAGGATAAAAAAACGCATCAAGAATTTTTTAAGAAAATAAAAAAACTTCTTAAGCCATTTGTTTATGGCGAAGACAATCAAGAGCTTTATCAAGCGGTGGGAGAAATTTTACAAAAAAAAGGACTTACTTTATCGGTTGCTGAGTCTTGCACGGCTGGACTTTTAGCCGCTGAAGTTACCAAGCAGTCTGGTAGTTCAAACTATTTTCTGGGCGGTGCTATATCTTACAGCAATGAAGTTAAGAAAAATTTTTTAAAGGTAGAACCAAAAACTCTTATCAAATACGGTGCCGTAAGCGAGCAATGTGCTCGAGAAATGGCAGAAAATGCTCGAAAGATTTTCCAGTCTGATATCGGACTTTCCATAACCGGAATAGCTGGGCCATCTGGAGGAACCAAAGAAAAACCAGTTGGGCTTGTTTATCTTGGGCTTTCGACCGAAGAAGGAACGCAAGTTTGGAAAAGGGATTTTTCAGGCAATCGAGAAGAAATTAGGCGGAAAGCGGTTTTGGAAATTTTAAACCTATTGAGACTTTATCTGAAAGGAATGATTAATTGATGTCTCGTCTTTTTATTGCCATCGATTTGCCCGACAAGCTAAAACAAAAATTAGGCCGAGTTAAAGATAGCCTTCACATTTCTCAAGCTCGATGGGTAAAAGAAGAAAATCTTCACCTGACTTTAAAATTTCTTGGCGAAGTGAAAAAGGAAAAAATAGATTCTATTTCTAATAGCTTAAAAAGTTTGACAAGGGATTTTCCTGTTTTTTGTTTTCAAACCGGCCAATTGGGTGCCTTCCCCAATCTCAAAAGAGCCCGAGTTCTTTGGATTGACATAAAAGAGGGGAGAGAAAAAGTTCAAAAATTAGCTAAGTTAATCGAGAATGAACTTTCAAAATTAGGTTTTGAAAAAGAAAAAAGAAATTTTGAACCTCACATCACCTTAGCCCGTCTTAAGAAACCAGAGCTGATTTCGCAACTGCCAACAGTTGATTGGTATTACTCATTTGAAGTCACTCAAGTGATTATGTTCGAAAGTTTGCTAAAACCCACCGGCCCGATCTACACTCCACTTTATGTTTTTCCTTTGAAAAAGTAGCCTATTAGAAGGTTTATTGAAACAGGTTGAGTTAGCAGATGACAAACAAAGTCGGGTTTTGAGTTTTGGGTTGTGAATTTTTAGGTAAACATTTTAGAGAAATAAATTCTAATTTAAATAATTGCTTTTAAATAATCTCTTTCATAATCAAACAAACTTAATCGTATTTTAAGTATATTGTCACAATAAAAATTCAAAGCTAATACCGTATTAAAACAGTAGCTGAACAAACATTGCTACGGTGAAGAAAGTCATAATTAAAGCAGTTGCTAAACCTATAAAATTGTCCCAGCGAGTGTTGGTATATTCACCCATTATTTTTTTGTCGTTACATACTTTTAGAAGAAAAATGATTAATGCTGGAGTTAAAATTCCTTGAAAAACTTGGGAGTAATAGAGCATCTGAATCGGCGATAGACCGATGAGATTGAATGTTACACCAACAAAAAGAGACATTATCATTATTAAATAAAAGTATTTTGCTTGCGAAAAAGTTTTATTTAAACCTTCAGGCCAGCCGACTATTTCTGTAATAGCATAAGCAGAAGAAGCGGCCAGCACGGGAATAGCAATGAGCCCCGAGAATAATAAAGCGATTGAAAAAAGAAGCCATGCCAAGTTCCCAGCAATCGGTTTTAAAGCTAGAGCGGCATCAGCAGCTGTTAATATACCCTTTGCATAACTTTTCCCATAGATTGTTGCTCCAGCACAGAGTACAATAAAGTAAAAAATCAAGTTGGCGTAGACCATTCCTGAAACAACACCTGTGTTTTCCTCTTTAAGTTGCGATAAAGTTTTGCCTTCTTCAATTTCTTCTGTGGTCTGCCAGAAAATTAGATAAGGAGAGATTGTTGTTCCTAAAAGGGCAACTGCTGCTGTTAAATAAGTAGTGTTGAATTGGATTTCAGGAATAAAAGTTTTTCTTATAATCTCTATCCATGGAGGTTTTACTGATACTGAGGAGATAATATAAAGAAGCAAAAAAGGTGTCATAATAAAAAGAAAACGACTAATATAATGATAATTTTTAGTTACCAGAAAAAAACTGATGATTAGAGTGATAGGTATTAAATATATATGCCAGGGGATTCCAGTTAAAAGTTCAAGTGCCGCTGCCATGCCTGCAAGGTCAGCTCCGATAGTAGTAATATTGCAGGCTAGAAGGATGACGGATGCTAAGGAAGCCAATATCGTCCCATAATATTCTTTAATAACTTGGGCGAGACCTTTCTTAACTACTACTCCCACCCTGGCGGACATCTCTTCAACTTCAATGAGCATTGGTATAGTAAGAATCATTAGCCATAGTTGGGAAAACCTCGTGAGGGCACCAATCTGAGTATAAGTAGTAATGCCTGAGGGGTCGTTATCTGCTGCGCCGGTGATTGTTCCTGCCTGAGTTATTTTGAAATAATCCCTTAAGTGGCGACGTTTTTTATGAATATGTTGTACACGCATTTTCATAGGTAAATCATCTGTTAAAAGTGAGTAGTCGTCAAGATTTTAAGGAAGGTCGAGTCACAAATTTTGACACTTGTCTTTCCGTATATAAGCTTAGAATATAGTTGATTAAACTTTAAAGAGTAGAACATTTAATGTTGCATTGTTTTGACACTTCCATCAAATTAATGTGATTAAAAAAACATTTTCTGAATTTGAGAAATAAGAAAAACTTGCCTTTTTTAAAGTATGTATGCAATTAATGTCAATACCATTTTCTCTTCAAAATAGAAAACATAAGGAGTTTCATTTTTATTGTAAAAGTAAGTTTAAGTAAGCTAAGATTGTTTCTGTTGCATTATTTTCAATGACTCATTTGAAGTAGTTGTAAACCATTGCAAGAGTAAGTGGTAGCGGTAATATTGCTTCCTTTGATTAAAACAGTCTGGATCCTTTGATTTTCTGCATCATAAGAGTGAGTAATAGTAGCTTCATTAGAGATTTAAAAAAATATTCAAAGGACAATTTAGGCAGTAGGCATTTTGGTAGAATTTTTTAAAAATTTGAATTTTAATGGTTGAGTTATTTTTGTCGCAGGGGTGTTTTATTATAATCAAAGAAATCTAAAAGGAGGGGTTCAGCTTGGATAAAGAAAAGATGTTGGAAGTAGCAAAAGAGCAGATTGAGCGCAAGTATGGTAAAGGCGCCATTATGAAGCTTGGCGAGCGGCCAGCGGTCACTGACCTTGGAGTTATCCCCACTGGAAGCCTGGCTCTCGATATAGCTCTGGGAGTTGGCGGCGTTCCAAGAGGAAGAATTATTGAGATTTTTGGGCCCGAGGCTTCAGGTAAAACTACTCTTGCTCTTCAAATTATTGCCGAAGCTCAAGCAAAGGGCGGAGTAGCAGCTTTTATCGACGCTGAGCATGCTCTTGACCCGATTTATGCTCAAAAAATCGGAGTTGATGTCGATAATCTTTTAATTTCCCAGCCTGACACTGGTGAGCAGGCTCTTGAGATTACCGAAACTTTGGTTCGTAGCGGAGCTGTTGACATTGTAGTAATTGATTCAGTAGCCGCTTTAGTTCCACGAGCCGAAATTGAGGGGGACATGGGAGATGCACAGGTTGGTCTTCAAGCTCGGCTTATGTCTCAAGCTCTGAGAAAATTAGCTGGCGCTATAAGCAAATCACAAACTTGCTGTATTTTCATTAACCAGTTGCGGGAAAAAATTGGCATTATGTTTGGCAATCCTGAGGTAACTCCGGGTGGGAGAGCTTTAAAGTTTTGGGCTAGTGTGCGGATTGATGTTCGAAAGATTCAGTCTTTGAAGCAGGGGACAGAGGAGATTGGTAGTCGGGTTAGAGCTAAGGTGGTAAAAAACAAAATAGCCCCGCCGTTTAAAATAGCAGAATTTGATATCCTTTTCGGTCAGGGAATTTCTCGCGAAGGTTCACTCATTGATTTAGGGACAGACACTGGAGTGATTACAAAAAGTGGCTCCTGGTTTGCTTATGGGGAAACCCGGTTGGGCCAAGGGAAAGAATCAGCCCGGGATTATTTAAAAGAGAATACAAAACTAGCAAAGGAAATTGAGGATAACATTCGGCAGTCTTTGGGCTTAAAGGTTTAAAATTTTAATTTGGAAGAAGAAAGAGCACATAGTTTAGCTTTAAGATATTTAGCACGCTTTAATGTTCCCCGAAAAAAACTAATTGACTACCTTGAGAAAAAGGGTATCGAAAAGACTCTGGCGATTAAAGTAGCCTCTGAACTCGAAAGGTTGGGGTACTTAAACGACTTCGATTATGCTCTGGCGTTTGTTCAGCGAAAAAAGGAAAAGTTTGGCTCTTTCCGGCTTTACGGTGAGCTAATAAAGAAAGGGGTTTCTAAAGAAGTGGCGAATGAAGCAATTCGGGAGGTGAGCGAGGAGGAAGAAAGAAAAACTTTAAAACAAATTGCCTCAGATTATTTAAAAAAGAATTCTGGTCTGGATAAGAAAATTATTAAAAGAAGATTAGCTGAATTTTTGGTCCGTCGAGGTTTCAGTCAGGAATCGGTTTTGGCAGTTTTAGAAGAGTTTTTAGGGGATATTGATTCTCTTAAAACCCGAAAATAAAACAGTTGACAGAGAAGTTGTAAAGTTTTATTTTGTTAAATAGAAGTTTTGCTAAATAGTGAAGTTCGGCAGGGCTAAAACCGAAAGGTTTTTAGATAAATTAAAACTGAATAAAGCCTAAATTGCCGAGCTTTGCTTGGCAATTTTTATTTTGGAACGAATTTGTTAAATAAGAGTGAGATTTAGAAAGGAGGAAAAATGTGGTTGTTGCCAGCGATTACAATTTTACTCTCTTTAACGCTCGGTCTGGCAGGCGGTTTCTATTTGCGAAAGTTCTATCTTGAGAGCAAGCTCGAGGGAGCAAAAGAAGATGCCCGCAAAATTATTGAAGACGCAAAAAGAGAAGCTGAAAACTTAAGAAAAGAAGCTGTTTTAAAGTCTAAAGAGGAGATTTATAGCTTAAAGCAGGAAGTAGACAAAGAAATCAAAGAAAGACGTCTTGAACTTCAAAAGCTGGAGGAAAGGCTTCTTTCTCGAGAAGAGACTTTAGACCGAAAAGCTCAAAGCCTTGAAGACAAGGAAAAAAATGTAAATCAGTTAAAGGAGGAGTTTCAGCAGAAGCAAAAGAAACTGGAAGAACTTATAGCTCAAGAAGAAACCTTACTGTCTCAAATATCAGGATTAAGCAAAGAACAAGCAAAAGAACTTCTTTTTAAGAAAATTGAAGAGGAAACGCAGGTTGAGGCAGTAAAATTAAAGAAAAAAATTCTCGAGCAGGCTGAAGAAGAAGCAGAAGAAAAATCGCGACATATTTTATCAATGGCAATCCAGAGATGTGCTGCTGATCATGTAGTAGAGACTACTGTCTCAGTTGTTGCCTTACCTAGTGATGATATTAAGGGAAGAATTATTGGTCGGGAAGGCCGCAACATCAGAACTTTTGAAAACTTAACCGGAGTAAATCTGATAATTGATGACACACCTGAAGCTGTTACTCTATCGAGTTTTGATCCGGTCAGAAGAGAAATTGCCCGCCGATGTTTGGAGAAGCTAATTGTTGATGGGAGAATTCATCCGGCGCAAATTGAAAAGCTTTATGAGAAAGCCAAAACTGAAGTTGAAGCAGAAATTAGAAAAGCAGGTGAGCAAGCTCTCTTTGAACTTTCTATTACTGGAGTTCATAGCGAATTAGCTAAAGCTTTAGGACGGCTGAAGTATCGAACCAGCTACGGCCAGAATGTTCTTCAACATTCAATAGAGGTAGCTAATTTGGCTGGGGTTATGGCAGCTGAAATTGGAGCTGATGTAAAATTGGCAAAAAGAGCAGGCCTCCTTCACGACATTGGTAAAGCTATCGACCAGGAAGTTGAAGGCCCTCATACGATAATTGGCGCTGAATTAGCCCAGAGGCTTAGAGAATCTCCAGCTGTTTGTCATGCTATTAAAGCGCACCATGAAGAAGTCGAACCCGAGTCAATTGAAGCAGTTCTGGTTCAAGCAGCCGATGCTATCTCTGCTACTCGACCAGGTGCTCGTCGGGAAACTCTTGAAAGCTATATCAGAAGGTTAGAGAAATTAGAGGAATTAGCTCAGAATTTCGAGGGTGTGGAAAAGTGTTATGCAATTCAAGCTGGACGAGAAGTTAGAGTAATGGTCAAACCAACAGAAGTTGACGATGAGAAATCCAATGTTTTGGCTTTTCAACTGGCAAGAAAAATTGAAGAAGAGTTGGATTATCCCGGCCAGATTAAAGTAATGGTAATAAGAGAACATCGAGCTGTTGAATACGCTAAATAATTTAAGAAATCCAAAAAATTTATGTTGTTGAAGAGCTGCCTAATTACTTTCTAACCAGGCTGATTATGGCTTTTTGGCTTTTAAAAGATCCTATTGTTGCTGTCTTTTCTTCAGAGTGGCTGAGGTATAATAGAAAAAAATGAAAAACAAAGCCAAAGATATCGAATTCGTAGTCGATTCTTGCAGTGACTTACCTCGAATTGAAGAAGATTTAGGTTTTGGTTTTGTTCGGCTTTTAGTTGACGAAGCCGAAAGAAGGCAAGCTAAACACGATGTCAGGTCAGTGGAGGATGTTTTAATTGAGCTGCTGAGAAATTCTCGTGATGCCCAGGCAAAACATATTCTGGTTGCTGTTTCAACTACTGAGGACTCATTGAAACGGATTTTAGTTATTGATGACGGTCAGGGGATTCCGCCAGAACTTCATCAAAAAGTTTTTGATTCTCGTGTAACCTCTCGTTTGTACAATTTAATCGAAGACGATTATGGAATACATGGGCGAGGGATGGCTCTTTATGCAGTCAAGGCTCGTTCGAAAGAAGCAAAAGTTACCGCATCAGATGATGGAAAAGGAACATCAGTTTATGTCGTAATTGATTTAAATGAACTTCCTCAAAGAAAAGACCAGTCAACCTGGCCTAAAATCATTTATCGAAAAAACTCTTACGAGATAACACAGGGCCCTCATAATATATTAAGAACACTGGTTGAATTTTACCTTCGGCATAACTATTTAGAAATTTTTGTAGGTTCACCAGCCGAGATTGTCGCGACTTTAAGATTTTTAATTGAACAAGGTTTTTTTGTCGGAACTTTATTTGAGCCATTGGGAGAAATAAGCAACGCTGCTGAGCTAAAACAATTGGCTGAAAATCTAGAACTGAACATTTCTCTTAGGAATGCTTATCGAATTTTAAAAGGGGAAATTGCTCCGGTTCTTTCAATTAAAGAAAAGATAAATTTATTGGCTGAGCGAAAACGTTCCAGCCAGAAACCACTAATTCATTCAGCTGATTTGGAAAGGGCGGAGAAAAGAATTAAAAAAATTATTTCCGAGCTTGGTCAAAAATACTTTTTAAACCCTGTTGAGTTAAAACTTACTCATCGTGGAAAAAAGCTAAACATAAGCGTAACTTTTGAAGAAATTGATAACCTTTGAAATTCTGGTAAAATAAATAAAAAAAGTTTAAAAATCTAGAAATGAAAGAAAACCAGCATTGGGAGGAAGCAGAAATGGAAGTTATCAGAGTATCATCAAAGTCTAATCCAACTTCAGTAGCCGGTGCTTTAGCAGGTATAATTAAGGAAAAAGGTGGAGTAGAAATTCAAACGATTGGTGCAGGAGCCTTGAACCAAGCCATAAAAGCAATTGCTATTGCACGAGGCTATGTTGCCCCTATTGGCTACGATTTAGTTTGTATTCCTGCTTTTAAAGATGTAGAAATTGACGGGGAGCATCGCACTGCCATTCGTTTGTTATTGCAAACGCGTTAACTAATGTTTGTTGACTTACACATTCACACTACTGCTTCTGACGGGATTCTTACCCCTGTTGAATCGGTTGAAAAGGCTATGCGAAATCAGATTAGTTATTTAAGTTTGACTGATCATGACTCAATTGAAGGGATAGGGGAAGCAATAGAAGCTGGAAAATCAATGGGAGTAAAAGTAATTTCTGGCATTGAACTTTCAACTGTTTTGAATCAGCAAGATGTTCATATTCTTGGCTATGGATTTGACTATCAGCAATCATTTCTTGTTAAGAAACTAAATAGTTTACGGCAAAAAAGAGAGCGAAGAATGAAAGAAATGCTTAAAAAAGCAACTCGGGCAGGCATAGAGATTACATATGATGAAGTTGTTGAGTTAGCTAAAAGTGGAAGCTTAAGCCGCGCTCACTTAGCTCGTCTTTTGGTTAAAAAAAAGGTAGTTAATAATATTTCCGAGGCTTTTCAACTTTATTTAGGGCGTGGCAAGCCTTTTTTTGTTGAAAAAGAAGAAATTAGCCCTGAAGACGCTATTGATTTAATAAATAAAATTGGCGGCATTTCTGTGTTAGCCCACCCTGGCGTTACTAATCTTGACTCTGAGATTGACTATCTTATTAAAAGAGGCTTAAAAGGTATTGAAGCATACTACTCTGATCACACTCCTGAACAAACTCTTTACTACCTTGACTTAGCTAGACGAAAGAATCTTTTAGTGACCGCTGGTTCTGATGCTCACAATATTCCTGGACACGGCTCTCAAATTGGCACTTTTAAAGTTGAAGCTGAGAAAGTTAGACCCTTTTTGTCTTTAGTTTTAGAAAATAGTTGAGTTTTCTTTTTGCTCGCTTTATCTTTTATAGCTTATAGCTCTATACTTTTTGCAAAAAGCCAGGGTAAAAAACTTTAAAAGTAAATCGATTTTTGTTACAATCTTTATTGAATAAATTCACAAGGGGGTTGAAAGGTGTGGAAAAGGGCAGATTTTTAGTTTCACTTATTTTAATAATACTTATTTTCGCCGGTTGTTCTTCTGCTCAGACCCCTACTCAACAACCAAGCCAGCCAGCTGAAGAAAAACCAGCCGGAGAGCAGCCAGCCACTGAAGATACAGTTAGCGCCGAATTAAAGGCTATTCAGAAAGAAGTTGATTCTGGGCAACAAACATGGCGACTTGACCCCGTAGCCGTAACTAAGGAAAGTGTTTTAGGAGATAGTTATAAGGTAATTTCAAATGACCAAGTAAAATCAGCTGTTGTTGAAGTTAGACAAGGCAAAAAAAAGTTTAAGGTTTATTTAATAAAACCCGTTCGCCAAGACAAAAAAGGAATATGGTTTGTTGAAAAAATTGAAGAGATTGAGTAAATTTCTTTTTGTCTTAGCTTTTTTTAGCTGAATTTTTTCTAACTGAGTTACTTTCTGCCTACTTTAGTTTTGATTTTTATTTTTTTTAAGCTCCACCTTATAATATTTATTCTATGAAGACTTTTTATATCAAAACATTTGGTTGTCAAATGAATAAGCACGACTCAGAAAGGTTAACTGGTTTATTGTTGGCTAAGGGCTTTCAAGCCTCTTCTTCTCCAGAGGATGCTGAGATTTTGATATTCAATACTTGCAGCGTTCGTCGCTCGGCTGAGAAGAAATTTCTTGGTGTTTTAACTTACTGGCAAAAGGAAAAAGCAAAAGAGGATGTTTTAATTGGGGTTGGTGGTTGTACTGCCCAAAAAGAAAGGGAGAAACTAATAAAGAAACTTCCGGGTGTGGATTTTATTTTTGGACCTAATGATTTAGATAAAGTTCCCCAGCTTATCGACGCTTGCCTTCGGGGCAATAAGCCTCAAATCAGTGCAAACGTTGAGAACCGTCCTGATTTTTCTTCTCTTCCTTTGCATCGAGAGGAAAAATTTAGAGCTTGGGTTAGCATATCTACTGGTTGCGATAACTTTTGCGCTTACTGTATTGTTCCTTTTGTTCGGGGTAGAGAAAAAAGCCGCCCACTAGAAGAAATTTTAAGTGAAGCTCAAAATTTGGTTGAAGACGGTGTAGTTGAAATAACTTTACTTGGACAAAATGTAAATTCTTACGGTAAAGACCTATACGGCCAACCACGCTTTGGTAAACTTCTTCAAGCAGTGGAAAAAATACCTGGTTTAAAAAGATTGAGATTTACCACTTCTCATCCTCGGGATTTTAGCTTTGATTTGGTTTACATTGTAAAAAACTCGTCAGTTATTTGCCCTCATTTTCACTTGCCTTTGCAAGCTGGTTCAAATAAAGTCTTAGAACTTATGAACCGCCAATACAAGCAGGAAGATTATCTTAGATTGGCTAATAAAATTAGAGAAGAGATACCCGAAGCAGCTATTACTACCGATATAATAGTTGGTTTTCCTGGAGAAAGAGAAGAAGATTTTAAAGAAACGCTTAAAGTGGTAGAAGAAGTTCAGTTTGATCAAGCTTTCACCTTTCTCTATTCGCCAAGGGAGGGGACTAAAGCAGCTGAAATGGAAGATTTTGTTCCCCTAAAAGAAAAGAAGGAGTGGTTTTTAGAACTTACCAGTCTAACTAAAAGAGTGGCCTTAAAAAGAAATGAACTTTTGGTTGGCAAAACTTTGACCGTTTTGATTGATGGAAAAAGCAAAAAGGGACAGATTTCAGGGAGAACGACAACCAACAAAGTGGTTAACTTGATTGATAATAGTTTCTTGGAGGAATGTCTCGGTAAAATTTTTAATGTTCAAATCACCTCTGCCTTTCCTTTCCATTTAAAAGGGAAAATAATCCTTGACTGAGTTAGAAAGTCCCAACTTTCCCGTTATCGCTATTGTCGGTCCAACTTCAGTGGGGAAATCAGCTTTTGCTTTATCTTTAGCTCAAAAAATTGATGCTGAAATTGTTTCAGTAGACTCCATGCAAATTTACAAAGATATGGATATAGGCACTGATAAACCACCGGAAAAAGTAAGAAGAAAAATTCCCCATCATATGATTGACATAACCACACCAGATAAGAATTTTTCCGTTGCTGAGTTTCAAAAACTAGCTCGCCAAGCAATTGAAGACATTAGAAGACGCCAAAAAAAAGTTATTTTAGTTGGTGGTTCAGGTTTGTATTTTAGGGCAGTTGTTGACCCCTTGACTTTTCCAAAAGGAGTTTTAAATTCTCCTTTGCGAAAAGAATTGGAGAGAGAAGTAGAAGTAAAAGGCTCAGATTATCTTTACCGCTTGCTTTTAAATAAAGATCCCGAAGCGGCTAAATATTTACCTTCAACTGATACTCGAAGAATTATTAGAGCTTTGGAAATAATTAAACAAGAAAATATTCTTTACTCTGACTTGAGAAAAAACTGGCGCCGATACGAATCCATTTATGACTTGAGAGTGATTGGGCTTAATCTTTCGAGAGAAGAATTGTATCAAGCAATAGAAAATAGAGTTGATTTAATGATGAAAAAAGGATTGCTGGAAGAAGTTAAAAACCTTTTAAGCAAGTATCAACTCGCAACAACTCCCAAGCAGGCATTAGGTTATAAAGAGTTAATATCATATTTAAATGGCGATTTAAGTTTAAACGAAGCGGTGGAGCTAGTTAAGAAAAGAACCAGACATTTTGCTAAAAGACAGCTCGTTTGGTTTAAAGCTGACCCACGAGTTTACTGGATTGATGTCGAAAAGTTTAGAAATGCTGAAGAACTTTTAAGTTATACTTTAACTTTAAAATTTTAATTTTTAGCTGTTTTGAAAATTTTGTTAGGAGCTTGGATATATTTAGAGCTTGGATATATTTAAGTTTTCTCTTATAATCTTAAAGAAAGGAGGTCTTATTGGATTTCATTGAGTTTACCAAACTTCAGGGAACCGGCAATGATTTTGTTTTAATTGAAGATTTTGAAGGGGAATTCAATTTGAATTCCAGAGCAATTGAGCTCCTTTGCGACCGTCATTTTGGTATAGGAGCTGATGGACTGCTTATCTTAGCTAATTCAGATAAAGCTGATTATCGAATGATTATTCACAATTCTGACGGAAGTCGCGCTGAAATGTGTGGCAATGGTATTCGATGTTTTGGTAAGTATCTATGGGACCGGGGGCATATTAACGAGGCTAATTTTAAAGTAGAAACTGACGCGGGAGTGAAAGAAGTTGAATTAATAATTGATGAGGCTACAGCAGTGGGTGCCAGAGTGAGTATTGGTAGGCCAGTTTTCCAGTCCGACAAAATTCCTGTAAAGTTAAAAGGAAAGCTGAAGGTTTTTGACTACGAGCTTTTATTTGACCAAGAAAAAATAAAAATCAATGCTGTTTCAATGGGAAACCCACATTGTGTGATTTTTGTTGACCAGTTGGACAAGCTAAATTTATCATTTGCTGGAAAGCGAATCGAAAAACACCCTTTTTTCCCACAAAGAACTAATGTTGAATTTGTCCAGGTGATAAGCAGAAAAGAGATAAAAATGAGAGTTTGGGAGAGAGGGGTGGGAGAAACACTTTCTTGTGGCACCGGCGCAGTAGCGGCGGGAGTGGTAAGTATTGACAAGGGACTTGTTTCAAGTCCGGTTATTGTGAAAGTCCCGGGCGGAGAGTTAATAGTGGAATGGAAAGGTGAAGAAGCATTTCTATCCGGACCAGCTGAGGAAATTTACTCTGGTATAATTTCTGAAGAGTTTTTAAATCGCTTAAACTTACTTACTGAATTTACGGAGGAAGAATGATTGAAGAAGCTTACCGAATAAAACAACTCCCCCCTTATTTATTTGCTCGCATTGATAGGATGATCGAAGAAAAAAAGGCTCAAGGTGCTGATGTTATAAGTTTAGGTATTGGTGATCCGATTGAGCCAACCCCTTCTCATATTATTGAGCGATTAAAAAAAGAAGCTGAAAAGGCTGAAAATCACCGCTACCCATCTTATTATGGCTTAAAAGAATTCCGCCAGGCAATAGCTGAGTGGTACTGGGAAAGGTTCAATGTTTCTCTTGATCCTGAAAAAGAAGTTCTACCTTTGATTGGTTCAAAAGAGGGAATTGCTCACATTTCTTGGGCAATGATTAACACAGGTGACATCTCTTTGGTGCCTGACCCTGCTTACCCTGTATATGCCATTGGGACGCAACTGGCTGGCGGTGAGCCCTTTTTTTGCCCCCTTCTTAGAAAGAATGATTTCCTTTTGAAGCTTGAAGATGTTAACGAGGAAATTCTCAAGAAAACCAAGTTGCTTTTTTTAAACTACCCGAATAATCCAACCTCAGCAGTAGCTTCGCTGGACTACTTTAAGATGATTGTTGAAATTGCTAGAAAATATGAGATTGTTGTTTGTCACGATAACGCTTATTCCGAAATAACTTTTGATAATTTTATTGCCCCTAGCATCCTTCAGGTTGAAGAAGCAAAGGAATGTTGTGTGGAGTTTCATTCACTTTCAAAAACTTACAATATGACTGGCTGGAGAGTGGGTTTTTTGGTTGGCAACCAAAAAGTGGTCGAAGCTTTGGGTCGAATAAAAACCAACATTGACTCCGGAATTTTTAATCCTATACAGTATGCTGCCATTGAGGCACTGAGAGGTTCTCAGGATTGCGTTAAAAAAATGAATGAAATTTACCTGAAAAGAAGGAATCTGGTCCTCTCGGCTTTAGAAAGAATTGGCCTTTCTTGTTTTTTCCCCCGGGCGACAATTTATGTTTGGGTGGAAGTTCCGGAAGGCGAAAGCTCCGCCTCTTTTACCCAGCTTCTTCTGGATAAGGCCAATGTTGTTGTGTCGCCTGGAAATGCTTACGGAAACTACGGCGAAGGTTATGTTAGGATTTCTTTAACTGTTTCTGATAACCGACTTGAAGAAGCCTTAGAAAGAATTGAAAAGGTTTTTTGAGTTTTGGTTTTGAATAAAAAAGAAAAAGCCATTTTGGTTGGACTACAAATATCTTCACAGAACCCGACTGAGATTAAAAACTCCCTAAATGAGCTTGAGCTTCTTCTGCAAACCGCAGGTGGAGAGGCGGTAGCAAAGGTAATTCAAAAGAAGGAAGCACCTTCGCCTCGTACTTATATAGGTAGTGGAAAATCTAAAGAGCTTTTAGAGATGGCTGAAGAGCTGGCAGCAGATATGATTGTTTTTGATGATGAGTTGTCACCAACTCAACAAAGAAACTTGGAAGAAATTATTGGAAAAAAAATTATTGACCGAACAGCTCTGATACTTGATATATTTGCTCAGCATGCACATTCTAAAGCTGGAAAACTTCAGGTAGAAATGGCTCAACTAAGTTATCGTCTACCGCGCTTGAGAGGTAGGGGAGTTTATCTTTCTCGTTTGGGCGGGGGGATAGGAACACGGGGACCTGGGGAAACAAAACTGGAAGTTGACCGCCGGAGAATACTTGAAAGGATTCAAAAAATAAAAAGACTTTTAAAAGAACTGGAAAAGCAGCGCGAAGTTCAAAGAAAAAAAAGAAAGAGCCGAACAGTTCGAATATCAATTGTTGGTTACACAAACGCTGGTAAGTCAACACTTTTAAATCGCTTAACAATTGGTGGGGCAAAGGTGGAAAACCAACCTTTTGCTACTCTTGACCCTCTATCCCGTCAGTTTTATCTTGATAACTCAGTTCAAGTAGTAATTTCTGACACTGTTGGCTTTATTCAAAAGTTGCCACCTGACTTAGTAGCAGCTTTCCACTCCACTCTTCAGGAAGTAGTTGAATCTAATTTTTTAATTCATCTCATTGACGCCTCGCACTCAGACTATAAAAAACAAATTGAGGTAGTAAATCAAATTTTAGAGGAAATTGGGGCTGGGTACTTGCCACGCCTGTTAGTTTTTAACAAAGCTGACCTTTTAGAAAAAAAGGAAAAAGAAAGACTAAAAAACCTTTTTCCTGACAGTATATTAATTTCAGCTTTAAATGCAGTAGGGATTGAAGAGTTAAAAGAGAAAATTGTTGATGAAATTAAAAAAACCAGAACAAATAAAACTGGCTTTAAACTCATTCTACCATCTCTTTTATGGTGTAGTTGAAGTATTTAGATTTTTTTTATATATTTTTAAAAATTCTATCCGAGGAGGTCATTTGAAAAATTTTAAATTTAAATTAGGTGTTTTGTTGTTATTGATTATTCTTTTGCTTGTTTCTCTTTCCTGTTCCCCTGAGGAGAAAAAAACAAAAATAAGTCCTCGGACTGAATTGGGCAAACTTGTTTATCACGAGCTTACTGATTTCAGTATTGAGAACTTTACCGAGAATCAGGAGTTTGCCCAGTCTCTCTATGTAAACCAGAAAAAGCATTTGTTTTTAACAGTTAGGGCTCAAAAATCCCATTATGACTATCACAAAAAACTTGATGAAGAGTATTCAAAAAAACGTCGGATAACCATAGCCGGGCATTCATTGTATGAAGGGATAAATCAGACTGATGTTAATATTTCCTATCTTTTGGTTTTTAAAAAAGGCGACTTGATTTACGAAGTTCATTTCCGCACACCCCAGGGTTATTTCCGCCCTCTTTCTGAAATTAAAAAGTTAGCTAAAAAAATTATGTTAAAAGTTCTTAAAAGTTAGCTTCTTTGTCACGCCCTTATCTTAAAATCAAAAAGTAAAAATTTTTTAAAAAAACTTGACAACAAACACAAGATATGGTATTTTCAAATTTGCTAGATACTATATCTTGTAGAAGAGGGGGATAGCAGTGAGAACTATAGAGACATTAGGGAAGGAAACAAGTTTAGAAGCTAAAGACCCTCAACGGATAATTAATGTGATTGAAAAAGCAGGGGAGAAAGGAGATTCAACCGACATAGCTTTACTGGTCACTACTTCTTCTAAAGCCGAAATTGATAGTTGGGACCGCAACCGAATTGTCCGTTGCCTGATTAGAGAGATAAATGCTGACCCTGAATTAGCTGAAGAAATTGCTTCAGAGGTGGAAAAGGTTATTTTTGAAAGCCATCTTTCAACTGTTACTACCAGCATAATTCGGGAACTTGTTGACATTCAGCTTCTTAAAAGAGGATTAGGTACTTTACACCAACGCCATACTCATTTGGGTTTGCCTACCTTTGATGTAGAGCAAATTATTCTCAATGCTAACAAAGAAAACTCAAACACAACTCACAATCCGGAATCAATAAACCTGACTTTAGCCGAGAACATATTAAAGCAGTATGCTCTGACGAAAGTTTTTAGCGAAGATGTAGCCCAAGCTCATTTAAAAGGTGATATTCACCTCCATGACCTAGGTTTTATAACTCGTCCTTACTGTGGTGGTCATTCGCTTGAATATATTAAAAAATACGGTTTGTCCTTACCAAATATTACTTCGACCTCAAAGCCAGCTAAACATCCAGAGGTTTTAATTGGCCATATGGTCAAAATGGCTTCCACTTTACAATCACATTATGCTGGTGCCATTGGTTGGGAAGCGGTTAACATTTTTTTTGCTCCTTTCTTGAAAGGTCTTCCATACAGCCGAATTAAACAGTTGGCTCAAATGATCATTTACGAGTTTAACCAGTTAGCCGGGGCGCGGGGCTCTCAAGTTGTGTTTACTGATTTCAACCTTTACTATGGCGTGCCACCTCATTTTAGAGATGTTTTTGCTTTAGGTCCTGGCGGAAAGTATCTTAAACCAAATGGCGATGATTTTATTTACCTTGATGAGCCAGAGGAAGGTTGTTTAACTTATAAAGATTTTGAGTTTGAAGCCAATCAGTTTTTAAAGGCTCTTTTTGAAGTTTACCTCGAGGGTGATGCCACTGGTAAAACTTTTGTTTTCCCCAAACCTTTACTTCATTTAAATGAGAGTTTTTTTCAGACTCCAGGCTGGGAAGAGCTGCTTAATTTGGCTTGCAAAGCAGCTTCCAAACAAGGAATTACTTATTTTGTGTTCGATCGGGGCAGTGAAGTAACTGTTTCCCAATGTTGTCGTTTAAAGCTTCGCTTAGGAGAAAAGGACCTTCAAGAAGCTAAAACGCCGGAAAAACTAAGATTTACTGCTCTTCAAAATGTAACCATTAATCTTCCGCGCATTGCTTATAAAGCAAGAGGTAATGATTGGCAGCTGACCAAAGAGATTATAAAGGCGATGAGATTAGTGACAAAAGCTCATTTACAAAAGAAAAAATTTATCGAAAGCTTACTTGCTCTCGGAGAGAATGGCCCATTAGCTTTCTTTACGGCTGCTAAAGATGGCGAACCTTATTTAAGGGTTGACCGTTTAACTTATCTTTGTGGGATTTTGGGCTTAAATGAGATGGTTCAGTTTCATTATGGAAAGCAACTTCACGAATCAGAAGAAGCTTATAAGTTTGGGTTAAAGGTTATTGCCATAATGAGCCGGTATGCTCAAAAAATCTCAAAAAGATATAACATAAAATTGGTCCTAGAAGAAACACCGGCTGAATCAGCGGCTTATCGTTTAGCTAAGCTCGATATGAAATATTATCCCTTTTTTGCCAGTAGGGTTCTTAAAGGAAATATTGAAAAAGGAGAGTTTTACTATACCAACTCGGTTCATTTTGCTGCTGATGCTCCCATTGATTATATAGAGCGGGTGATAAAACAAAGTCGTTTTCATCCAATGATTGAAGCTGGAGCAATTATTCATATTTGGCTTGGAGAAAGCGAGCCTCACCCTGATTCAATTAAGAATTTTGTTATTAAAACTTTCAGCAGTACCCAAGCTGAACAAATTGCTTTTAGTCCTGAATTTACTGTTTGCGAGGATTGTTATCGCACAAATAGAGGTCTTTTCACAGATTGTCCAAAATGCGGCTCTGAAAATGTTTACGGAATTACCAGAATAGTTGGTTACTTTTCCAAAATTCCCACCTGGAACAAAGGGAAAATAGGAGAGCTGAAGCAACGCATTAGAACTTCGCTTTCTGAGTTTGATCAGCACAGCGGAGGTGAAAATGAGAGCAAAATTCTTTTTCAAAAAAGATTGCCCAAGATGTCCTGAAGCAAAAGAACTTTTAGCAAAAATTGACATAAGCTATGAAAGTTTTGATATCGAAACAATTGATGGCATGGCTGAAGCGGCTTACCACGATGTGTTTTCTACGCCTTCAATTTTAATACTTAGTGATTCTAACGAGGAAGTTAAGAGTTGGAGAGGAGAACTTCCATCGCTGGAAGAGTTAAAAGAAGTTCTATAGTTTTTGGCGGCTTTTTGCCGGCCTCAATGCTAGATTGGAAAGGTAAGGTCGCATCAGTATTTTTTACCGCTGGATGTAATTTCCGTTGCCCTTATTGCCACAATCCAGAGTTGGTAGCTGATATTGAAAACTTAATACCTTTTGAATGGGAAGATCTCTACTCGCATTTAAAAACCAGAATTGGCTGGTTAGATGGGGTTGTTATTGGGGGAGGGGAGCCGACTATCCATCCTGAGCTGCCATTTTATTTAAAAAAAATTAAGGAATTGAATTATTTAATTAAACTTGACACTAATGGCAGCAACCCTTCTATGATTGATGAGCTCGTCAAGAATGGTTTAGTTGATTTTATAGCTATGGACATAAAAACCGGCTTTAAACACTATAAAGATGCTACGGGAAATTTTGATTCAACAAAGCAAATCAAAGAAAGCATTGAAATAATTATAAGTTCAGGAATTCATCACGAGTTTAGAACAACCGTTGTCCCTGGATTAGTTGACCGCCAGGATGTTTTAGCTATTGCTAAAGAGATTCAGGAAGCTCGCGAGTATGTTTTGCAGCAATTTAATCCTAAGGTGACACTGAAGGAAAGTATGTGTTTAGTTGAGCCATACTCTTTTGAAACATTGCTAAGCTGGGCTAACGAGGCAAACGAAATTGTTCCAACCAGATTGCGAGGTGTTTGATTGTTGAAAATTAAAGTGAAGGTTAAAAGATTAGACCCCGGGCTACCTCTACCCCGTTTTGCTCATCCGGGGGATGCTGGGGTTGATCTTTTTAGTCGAATTGATGTTTTACTTGAGCCAGGAGAACGAAAAACTATACCAGCAGGTATAGCTATAAGTTTACCTTCTGGTTGGGCAGCTTTTATTCAACCCAGAAGTGGTTTAGCGGCTAACCATGGGATCACAATTGTTAACACCCCTGGCTTAATAGACTCTGGTTACCGTGGCGAAATAAAAGTTATTTTATTAAATACCGATAAAGAGAAAAGTTTTGAAATAAAAAGAGGCGATAAAATTGCCCAGATGGTAGTTCAGCAAGTAGCCGAAGTAGAATGGGAGGAGGTGAACGAACTCGACTCAACTTCTCGAGGAGCTGGCGGTTTTGGAAGCACTGGAATTTAAATCTTTTGTAAATTGGGGAGGGAAAGAGCCCATTTGAACAGCTAATATGCTTCCAGACGCTTTCTAAGCGTTTTTTTAAGCACCGGTTATATTTTTTATATATTTAAGGAGTTAAATTATCTCTTTTAAATCCTTTTAATTATGTATTTAGATAATTCACGAACATTTAAGGGGACACAATTAAACACGAATGTTAACATTGTTAATTTATTATTAAAAAGAAGCCTTATTAATCTTCAATTTTTTTCAGAGCTTTAATTTTTTTTTTGCACTTAGTTTAAATTAGTTTAAATATTTAGTAACACCAAATGGGGAGTTAAATCGTTTATAATGTTAGAAATAATTTAAAAGTAAATTCTTTTGTTACGATAATATATGTTATGTAAACTAAAATAATGTTTGTTTTAAATTTTTAATTAGGTAAAATAGAGTGGTATAAAGAAGGACGGTTGAAGAGGAAATGGCAAAGTTTTATGAAGACTATTGCGATAGAGCTTGTGGACATTTAAAGCTTTCTGAGAGACGTTGTTTTCGCAATGAATGTCACCTGAAAAATTTTTTTGATGAGCTATTGTTGAAAATACCTAAAGATACTATGTTGAGTCTTTCGGATACCATTAGGGCTCTTCAATTAGAAAATGATTTAAGAAATACCCGTTATGGAAGCTTAATTAAACAAGTCAACCTTAAAGGTCCTACCCTATTAATTAACTTTGATGATTCTGTTCTTTCTGCTGAAGATAAAATAAAGTTAAACTTTGTTAATCCTGACGAAGTGCTTATTATTTCTGCCTATCGTATTTTAGTGACTAATCCTCAAATTCATGAGTTTAAGCTATCTTGCGCTCTTAAAAATTTACCTGAGGTAAATTTGGTAACCACCCGACATCGGCTGATTGAATTAATTTCTCATAGTGGTATGAGTGAAATTAAGAGAGATTGGAACGCAATTTGGAATTACTTCCGTCCAGTCCTAAACAATCCCGAGTTTGCTGATAAGGTTCGCCAATTTTTGAATGGTTATTCAAATGACAACCCAATCGAAATTCAGAGTCAGGAATCGCCCGGTTGGCTTAATAAGTTTTTGAAATGATAAGATAAATGAAGAAAGTTGCTTATCCCATAACTTATTATGCTTTTACACGAGAAGCTATTTTCTATCTAATTCTTTTATTATTAATTTTGGTTCTTTCTCTTTTGCCCTTAAATTTGCTGGCCGCCATATCTGTTTTCCTTTTTATCCCGGTTATTTTAGCTTCAGCTTTTTGGTTTAAAAATGGTGGTTTTTGGGCAGGAATAGTTTCTGCTTCTATCTTAATAGCTGTTTTTGTTGCGGTTTTTTTGGCTGATTTTTCTTTTTCTCCCCTGGCAACTCTTTCTTTCTTTTTGGTCATACTTTACCCGGTTGCCGGCTGGTTTTTGGGGCAAACTGCTCAATCGGTATCAAATCAATTTGGCGAACTAGAGCAACACAGATTGAGTAGCGCGATTAGCGCTATTTATACAAAAGAATATTTATCAAATCTTATTCATAAATATATTAAAGAATACGAAAGATATAAAAGTAATTTTTCTATTATTTTAATGGAGATTGATCCCAAAGCTATGGAAGCAGTAAGTGCTTTTCGGCGAGAACATATACTAAGTGAAATCGCTTCAGTTATAAGGAAGAATATAAGAACAATTGACGAGCTTGGTCGTTATGAAAATCAGTTTTTAATGGTTCTTCCCCATACTCCTTTTCAGGGTAGCCAGGTTGTTGAGGGAAGGGTTAAAAACTTGATTTTAAAAGTCTTACAAAGTCATGGTTGCGAACCAACCTCTGAACAGATTTATGCTGCTGCTGTTTCTTATCCAGAAAATAAACAGGGCATGGAAAAACTTCTTCATGCCCTGGAAGAACCAATCTCTTTTTCCTAGTAATTTTCCTAGTAATTTAGTTTACTTTTTGCCTTCGACCTCTTTTTTTATAGCGTCTATTTTGCTTTTAATTTCTTCAAGCTCAGCTTTAAGTTTTTTAACTTCTTCTTCTTTAGCCTTTATTTCTTCTTCCTTAGCTTTAACCTGAGCATCTAACTCATCAATTTCTTTCTTTCTCTCATTCTTTTTAATTTCAAGCCGGCGCTCAAGTATTGATGAGATTAAAGCTTCTTCTTCTGGGTATTTCTCAAGGCATTCAGGCCCTACCGAATGAACCATACTGCCAACCTGGACTTCTTTTCCTTTAATAATCTTGCGGGCGTCCTTGTAAAGTTTGTAGGTGTCCCCTTCTAGAATGTAGTACTCAGCATAAACCACACTGTCAGCGTCGCAAAGAAAACACTTTTCCGCTTTTTCAACTTCCTTTCCATTTTTGAAATCATACTCGAAATATACTCCCATTTTAACCTCCTTTATAAAAAAATATTTCTTACTAAATTAAGATAGAATGGCCCGGTTCAAGAACTTTTCCTTCAAAACCCCTTTCTTCAATTTGAGAAAGAAACTGAGCAGGGTCAACCTGGCGGGACTGATAAATGCCAGCGGGGAGATTATAGTGCATAGGGATAGCAATACGAGGCTTAATTTTGTCAATAGCCATAATAGATTCCGTCAAGTCCATTGTCGTTCCACCACCAATCGGTATAAGCAATAAGTCCGGTCTCCATTCTTCCCAGTCATCCCTTAATAGAGTTTCGCCTAAATGGCAAATTGTGCGCTCTTCCAAAGTAATAAAATAACCAAGCCCTTCAGGTGTTGCACTTTTTCTTTTAAATAAGCTCCTCAATCCTCCCCCAATTTGTCCTGGTGAAGCTTTAAAAGCCTGGATTTTTACCCCAAGAATATTAATTTCTTCCTGGGATTTTATTGCTTGAAAATTAACATTCTCCACATCGATGTGCTCTTTTAATTCCTCAGGTCCCACTACAACCTTAAAACCTGAAGAAATAACTGACGGGAGAGCTCCTGAATGGTCTTCGCCAATCGAAGTTACTAAAACTAAATCAGTATCGCTGTATTCTTCCTGACGAATAATTGGATTTTCTTCTGGGATGGCTTTCCCAGGGTCAATTATAATTTTAACTGTTTCACCCTTAACAACGAAGGAAGAATAGCCATAAAAAACTACTCTAACCAACTTTACCCTCCTTTGCTTTTTCTAAGTGATAATATAGCTTTCCCAATCGCTCTACTAACTCCAAGAACTCTTTTTTGGTTTCTTCGATTTCTTTTTCGATTGTTTGTGTTTGAGAAGTGATTTCTGTCTCCTTTTCTTCTTTTCGTCGCCTAATAATCTCTGATACTAAACTTTCCTCGCTCCCATATGTGTTATAGCAGTCTTCACAAATCATATATTCAGCACTTCCTACTTTGATTTGATGCCCACTATGAAGTTTTCTTGCATTGTCATATAGAGAATAAACTAACCCGGTTTTTATGTGATATTCGACAAAAAGCACTTTTTTTTGTTCACAAAGATAACAGGGAAACCACCTTTCAACTTCTTTTCCCTCTTCAAAGTCATACTCGAAATATATCCCCATCTATCCCACCAAAGGTTATAATAACGAGATTCACCTATAAAATCAAGTAAATTAAATGCTTTTTGGTAAAAAAAGATATTTTTTTTCCAGTTGGCTTTTGGTTAAAGTGGTTAAATCCTCTTGTATTTCTTCAAAAGCTCTGAGCGCTTTATCTTTATCAACAAAATACCGCCAAGGATAAACGATCTTAGTTTCGAGGTCAACAAATTCGATCAGGAATTTTCGCAGGCTCTTTCCTTCTTCTAATGGAGGCGGAAAATAAGAAATGCCTTCCTTCCAATCAAGTTCGGCTGGAAACTCACAAATAATTTCAAAAAGCCTGACACGATAAAAATCATTAGCTGGGCCTATGACTTTGGTCATCAAAATTATTCTACTTTATTCTTCTTTTTAATCAACTCACTTTTAAACAAATTAACAAGAATGCTATAAAAAAATTCTATTAATCCATCTTTTCTGTTAGAAAGAGTTAAAAATGTTCTATTTCGTCAGATCTTATACCGAGTTGAAAATAAATGCTGTTCAGATTAAAATTTTAAAATGATGATTAAAAAAAGTTTTATTAAGATTTTACTTTTAATTTGTTTATTTTTATCTATCCCCTCTTTTAAATTACTGGCTGTTCCTCCATCCACTATTAGCGCACAGAGAGCTGAAATTGAAGAGATTAAAAGAAAAATTAAGCAGCTCGAGTCTCAACGTGAACTTTTGTCAGAGTATAAAGTAGCTCTGAGTAATCATCTTGAAGTGCTTAATGAAAGGCTTGCGTTAACCCGATTGCGATTAGACCGCACCCAAAAGTTTTTAAAAAAAGAAGAGAACATAGCCAATCAAAGAATTAGAAAAATTTACATCTATGGCGACCGTGGGGTTCTCCATCTTCTTTTGAACGCTCAGAGTTTCTCTGATTTTATTACCCGCTTTTATGTTATTTCTCGCTTGCTTCAAAATGACCAGTTAGTAATTCGAAAAATCGATAGTTATCAGCAAGAGATACAAAAGATTGAAAAAGAATTGCTGGAAGAAAGAAAAGAAAAAGACATTTTAAACGAGCAATACTTGCTGAACTTGGCAAAGCTTAATCAAAAAGAAGAAGAGCTAAGAAAACTTTTAACTCAGGCAAACGATGAGCTTAAAAACCTTTACCAGCAAATGAGGCTTGCTTATGAAACATCTTTACGAAGAACATATAGTACTCCCGGTTACTTAGGTACAGTGGTAGAAAGATATGTTACAGTGGAGCCTTATCTAAACCAGTATTACCTAACTAGCGCCCAATTTCCAGCAAAATTTAAGGCCACTGGAAAAACTTTTTCAGTTTATTCAAGCTGGTATGGTCCGGGGTTTCATGGGCGAAGAACCTCAAGCGGAGAAGTTTTTAACGAAAATGATTTCACCTGCGCACATAGAACTCTTCCTTTCGGTACGTTCCTGGCAGTGAAGTATAAGGAACGAAAAATAATTGTCAAAGTTAACGACCGCGGCCCATTTATACCAGGAAGAGACCTTGACCTTTCAAAAAGGGCAGCTCAAGCCCTTGGATTTTCAGGAGTTGTCAAGGTTGATTTTGAAATTGTTACTCCCCTACCTTGATTCAATCAGAATTTAAGCTTTCAAATTGATTCGTTTTTCCGACAATTATTATCCTATCCCCGTCTTCCAATTGTATTTCTGGATGGGGCACTGAAAAATCTTTTTCATTTACTTTCTTTACCCCGAGGATAAGCAAGCCATGTTCCTTTCCAAGATTAAGTTCTTTTAAAGTTTTGCCTTTCATAGCCGAATTGCTGGTTATTAAAATTTCATCTAACTCAAAATCACTGCTCTCCCCCGGAAATAGCTTGTCTAAAAAATCAGCTAAAGCTGGCTTTAAAACTATGCTGGCAATCCTTCTACCTCCTATAATGGTTGGTGATACAACATGCGAAGCACCCGCTTTTAAAAGTAAAGCTTCAGCTTCCTCCTCATTTGCTCTGGCAACAATAAGAAGTTGTGGATTAATTTGTTTAGCAGCTAAAACTATAAAGACATTTTGAGAGTCTGAATCTAAGGCTGCAACCAGCGAGGAAGCTCGGTCTAATCCAGCTTCCAGCAGCATTTCTTCTCTGGTTGCATCTCCATTTAAAACTAAATATCCCTTTTTTTGAGCATCAGCTAAGCGGTTTTCATCTATATCAAGGATAATAAAGGGTTGATTACGCTTGGCCATCTCTTGGGCTACTTGCTTGCCCACTCTACCGTAACCACAAATAATAGTATGGTTTTTAAGTTTTTCTCGCACTTTCTTCAACCTCCTTTTTTCTAATAATCCTCCAAAATGGCCTTCAATCATAAACTCAATAGCTGAACTAGCGGTATAAAAAATTATGCCAATTCCGCTGACAATTAATATCATAGTCCACACTCTCCCCGCATCAGAAAGAGGTATAACCTCACGAAAGCCAACTGTGGAAATGGTTATTAAAGTCATGTACAAAGCATCGAGCCAATTCGAGCTTTCAATGACAACAAAGCCTAAAGTTCCAATTAAAAGAAGAACAGTCAGCCAGGCAAAGCCAAAGGCAATTCTCCTCATTAAAAAACTCCAGCTAAAATATCTTTTTCTTCCAATGCTCGAATGTGTGAAAGATTTCTATAACGTTGACCGTAATCAAGGCCGTAGCCAACAACGAAAACATCAGGAATGTCGAAACCTATATACTTAATTGGCAAGTCAACTATTCGACGTATTGAACGATTGAGAAGCGTGCAAAC
The DNA here is from genome assembly GCA_964426525.1 of uncultured Actinomycetota bacterium. Classification (GTDB taxonomy): domain Bacteria; phylum Actinomycetota; class Aquicultoria; order SKW223; family CALKMS01; genus CALKMS01. The sequence goes on from CAYRQL010000001.1 coordinate 173,067, forward strand.
CTCTAACGACCTTGGGTTTCTGGCTTTCAAATTCCTTAAGAGGTAAGAAACAGTAAGTCCGGTATCGATTATGTCTTCAACTAAAATTACATCTTTGCCCTCTATATTCTCTTCTAAGTCTTTTAAAAGTCTAACTACACCAGAAGAGGCTGGACCATAGCCGCTAATAGCAATAAAATCAATGCTGCAAGGAATTTTTATTGCTCGCGAAAGGTCAGATAGAAAGACAAAAGCTCCTCGCAGAACACCGATTAAAATCAAGTCTTTATTTTGGTAATCAAAAGTTATCTGTCTTCCCATTTCTTTCACTCTTTTTTGTATCTGACTTTTTCGAAAGACGACTGTGTTTTTTCTCTTTTTCATTTAAAATTAGCCTTTTTCAAAATAAGCATTGTGTTTTTGGTGTAGTCCATATTTTAAAAGTAGTTTCTTAAAATCTTTTTGATAAAAGATTTTGATGTTCACTTCAGGATATAGTTTTTTTAATAGCTTAACCTTCCGGTTTTTTTTGGTTACCAAACGCTGATTCATGGTGGTAAGCTCGATATAGAGGTCAAGTTCGGGTAAGTAAAAGTCCGGGGTAAAACTTAAAACAACTTTGCCTTTTTTATCCCAGGCCAGTGGAAAAGTTTTTGGTTCATACTCCCATTTAATTCCGTAATAATTAAGTATTTCAGCGCAAACCCGCTCGCTGTTATGTGCGAACTTAACATCTTCCAGATTTTTATTATCTTTTTTAGAAGCTTCAGGCATTTTTTATGATGTGTTATTATATCAAATTATTAAATTATGATTTGGAAAGAGTGTTATTTGCATATAGCTTTTGCTCTGAGTAGCCTGGTATTAATGTTTCTTAATTTCATTGGCGGATTGAGTTTTTTGCTAGTCAAGCGATATGAGAATGAAGAAAAACTCGAAGATTTTGTCAAGAATATAAAAGAAGTTCGTAGCAATCTCAACTTTGTCTATTTAATTTTGTCCCTGATTTTTATGACTATCGCCCTGATTTTGGGAGTTTTTAGAGCCCAAGCCATCTGGAAAACTTTTTTCGATTTCAAAACTTTCGTTACTCTATTTATCGTTTTTTATCTTTTATTTGCTTCATTAATTGTTTCTTATCGGCGAATTAAAAAGAAAACCTGGAGAGCGCATCTTGCTTATTTCAGTTTATTCAGTATTTTTTTGGTTATTTTAAGTTTAGCCAGCAATTTGTTGAGTGCCCATCATCATTACTTAAAACTTATCTTTCAGTTCTAACCTAAAGCCCCAACCCTAAAGACTTATTAACGAATTTCTGAAAGCTAACAAGCTGACTTCCTGGCCAAAAAACTCGATGGCAGGACGAACAAGTGAAAAAATAATCCTGAGTAAGATAAACATATGGCGGCACTTGAGAAAGAACCTGCTCTGGTAAAGTATTGGCTAATCTAATATTGCAAAACGGGCAAAAAGCCGGTTTTTGAGGTTTAAGGGGAAAAGCTTTGTTAACTTCTTTGATTTGTTCCTCGGTTTTATTACTGACAATCAAAAGTGACTTCACCTTTCCTTGTTTAACAATTTTTCGCTTGACCAGCTGTCGATCACGGGTAAGGAGAATGCGATTTTCTCTAAAAGCAATATAGATAAGACTTGAATCGTCATTAAGTTTTAAATAAAGGGAATCATAGCCCAACAGTCTTAGCCACCTTGCTAATTTTCCGAGCATGTAATCAAGCAAAAATTTTTCAGGCATTATCCTGAGTAGTATTTTTCTAAAAGCCTGACAAGTAGAATTTTCCGCAGTTCGCTTAGGTTTTTTAAAAGAATTTGCAGCTTTTCCCAGGCTTGACGCTTTCCTTCGCTACTCCTTTGCTTTAGATATGGAAGCAGCATTTGTTCAATAAAAATTTTTTCCCTCTCGCTAAAGTTAACATACATTCGAAGGTGGCGCGGCTCAATTCCAAAAGAGGTTAGATTAGCAAATATTTGAGCAATTTTTAAATCGTACTGAGTAAATTCCTCTCCCTCTAAGGTGTTTTCGGGTAAAAAAATTCCATAGCTTACCATTTCTCCCACAACCTCGTCTGAGAGATTGGTAGCTTTCCGAAACTTATCCCGATTTAAGCCCTGCGTTTCTTCAACTTCAGCTTCTTCTTCAATTTGAGAAAATATCGATTTTAAAGAATCGGCTTGACTGCTTAATTTTTCTTTTATTACTGTCAGGGGCAGAAAGCGTTCTTTTTGAAGCCGCAAAATCAGTCTTAAGACCTCAATATCATGTTCATTAAACATTCGGTAACCAGAGCTACTCCTCTTAGGTTTGATCAATCCCTGTGACTCCAAAAAACGGATTTTGCTTGGGGTTAAATCAGGAAACTCAGATTTAAGAAGATCAACAACTTGATTAACTTTTAATAAATTAGAGACGAGTGCCTTTTTGGGCAAGTTTACCTCTTTTTAAAGAAAACTAATTTAAATTTACCAATTTGAATTTCTGCTCCCTGATCAAGATGAGCTCTGTCCACTCTTTTTCCATCTACGAAAATTCCGTTAAGACTCCCCAGGTCTTCAATAAAAGCTTCGTTTTTTTCAAAAAAAATTCGCGCATGACGACGAGAAACGGTTATATCGTTTAAAAATATATCACTTGCCGGGTCCCGTCCAATTGTTATCTCTTCCTTTTCAATGAAAAACTCCGTTCCTGCAGACGGTCCCTTTTTAATTGCTACCGTGTGAACTTTATCAGTAGAAGGTTTTACTTCGACTTCGTTACCAGCTAAAGCAGATGTTTTTAATAAAGCAGTGTCTTCCTGAATCTGGTGGTTGCAATGAGGACAGAAACTCACATCTTCACTGACTATTTTTTTGCAGTTGGGGCAAAACATACCTCACTCCCCTGAAAGAGAAAAGAAATCCATTTGCTCTTTGAAGGATTTGTTTATTTCTTCTTCTAAGGTTGCTATTAACTCGGGGTTTTCTAATAAACGAGTCATTTCTTCTTCACTCAAACGGTTCTTAATGTAAGGGTCTTTTAAAATTGATGGTAAACGCCGCCCATTTTTTAGCTCACGAATAATATAATTAACTATTCTTTCTTCAAGAAGATCAACGCTAAGTTCTTTAAAAAAATTAGTAATTCGATCTCTTAAACTATTTTCCAAGTTAAACCTCCTTTTATTAAAGTTTAACTTTAAACAAGAGATTTGACAACTACTTTTTAAAAATGAGTTAGAAGTTACTGGCTAAAATTTGCTCGATCTTGTTCAAGATTGTTTCAATGGTTGTTTCTGGTTTAGTAAGTCGGCGTTCTAATTCATTTTTTAAAATGTCCAACCAGCCATGAATTAATCGGCGGACAAAAGAAACTTCGGCTTCTTTGTTGCGCAGTGCAGCAAGACTTTTTTCTAACTCTTCAATAGAGCTGTCAGTGGGTTTTCCTGTTAAAGAAGGTAAGGTAAAAAGATTAGCAAGATCAACATCATCAAGACTTTTCTTACAAGAAACGGGAAAAGATTCAAGAGTAGAAGCAAGACTTTCAAGTAATGAGCGATCTCTAAGAGAAGGATTAGCTGCTAAACGATTAATAAGTTCAGCTTTAAAGCCATTATCGATCTGATGAAGGTTGTTTCTGAACTGAGAAACTTCTTTTTCTAATTCACTGAGCTCTGCAAAAAGTTTCTTCAAATCAGAAACTGACTTGCTTTCAATATTGAGAAAGGCTTCCTGAAGTTCTTTTAAGTCCATTTTTTTCTCTAACATATTAATCGACCCTTTTTAAAAAAAGTTTAAAAATTGAGAAAAAAACTGGATTGCCTGCTTGAAAAAATTTACAGGGGAAGATTTAGATTTATACACCGGGTTGACATCATTTTTAGCTATAAGTCTTACTTCCCCTAAGACTTTATTTGTCCGAGTATTAAAAACTCTAAAACTTCCTACTGGGGTACCCTTTTTAATCGGAAGATAGTTGTTAGATTTAAGAGAGATATCACTTACAACTGGTTCTACTTTTTGATAAAGCACTGAGAGGTCTTTCTCGGCTTGGGCAACCAATGGGGTATCTCCATCGTCAAAGTAAAGCTTGGCAGCTACCTCTCCCTTTTTAATAAAACTTTGATAAGAATAATTTAAAGCAATGTAATTTATTAGATTTAAAGTGTCGCTATAACAATTTTGACTGGTTGGAGCATTTAAAACAACTGTTAGTATTTTAAGGTTGTTAAGCTCGGCTAGGGCAATCAAACAGTAGCCAGCCTCACTTGTGTAACCTGTTTTAACTCCTTTTATATAGTCATATTTTAAAACCAACTTATTGTGGTTGCTTACATTTCTCACCGATGATTTATTCTCCCGAGGGAAGTGCTTTTCCTTAGTAGCAACAATTTTAGCGAAAATGGGATTTTTAAGGGCTTCCTTAGTAATTAAGTAAAGGTCATAAGCGGTTGAGTAATGTTTTTTATTGTAAAGGCCGTGGGGATTAATAAAATGTGTGTTTAGAGCTCCGAGAGTCCGGGCTTTTTTATTCATCAAGTCAACGAAGCGGCTGGTATTACCAACTCCTTCCGATAAAACCATTGCTGCATCATTAGCTGACTTTAGAAGCATAGCGTAAAGAAGGTTTTCAACCGTCATAGTTTCATCAGGTTCCAAATAAATCTCTGCTTCTCCAGCCGATGCTGCTTTCGGGGTGGTAGTTAAAACTTGACTCAATGAAAGCTCTTCTAAAGCAACTAAAGCTGTCATTACTTTAGTAGTACTGGCAATCGGCCTTTTTTCATTAACTTTTTTCTGGTAAAGGATTTGGTCACTTTTTAGCTCCACAGCAATCGCTGATTTGGCAGAGACTGCAGGTTCTTTTACCAAAGCGGCCAGACAGTTTGTTGAAAATTGAAAGTGAATTAAAAAAATAATTAACAAAAATGTTATTAATAAAATTTTTTTCTTCATAGCTTAATTTCTAATCTATTTAAGTTTTTCAAAACTTTTTCTCTTATTTTACGCGGTGAAGGCAACTCTTTTACAAGTTTGCCCTTTTGCATCCAAAGCTTCAAAAGAGGTTCCAATTCTTTGCTATCGCATTCGCAAGTTGGCTTCTTTGCTCCCCAAGGAAGAATATAGTCACGAAAACATTTTAAACAACGGTAAACTTGTTTAGCTCCTGAGGTTTTACCTCTTTTAGAAAAAGGCTTGTTGTCAACCTCAACTAAGTCAAAAGAAAAATCAACGACGGGCGCATTACTAATAGCTGTTCCAACACCATATGCATCAGCATGCTTGTTTAACTCTGAAATGAGTTTTTCACTCAACCCACCACTAATAAATATTTTTACACGATTAAAACCCCTTAAATCAAGTTCCCAGCGAACTTCCTCGATAATCTTTAAAAAATTTCCGCGACGAGAGGAAGGTGTATCAAGTCTGACAGCATAAAGGTCAGGGCCAATAGCTTCCGCAGCTGTTAAGGCTCCAAATTTTTCATCCTGGAAAGTATCAATTAAAGCAATTCTCTTAATTTTTGAAGGCATAATTTTATGAAAAGCTTTAAAAGCTTCTTTTTCGTTTTGAAAACAGAGAATGAACGAGTGTGACATGGTGCCAACCGGTTCTTCTTTAATAAGGTGGGCGCTTTCGATAGCTGCAACTCCATCACATCCGCCAATGAACGCATTCCTTTCAATCATTGGGGCAATGGCTGGATGCATTCGGCGAGCACCAAAACTATAAACGGGACGGCCTTCTGCTGCTTTTTTGCAGCGCGAAGCCATAGTTGCAATGCCAGAAGCTTGGCAGAGAAAACCCAAAAGGGCAGTTTCGTAGACAGCATAACTCAAATATTTTCCCTCTATTCGAAAGACTGGTGTTTCAGAATGAAATATTTCTCCTTCTTCAAGAGCGTAGATATCAACTGGAAAGCCTTCGAATAAATGCAAAACCTCTTCAAGGCCAGCAAAAACTGCAAAAGTCCAGTCTTTGGGCAAACTCCCTGCTCTCACCTCCCCTTTTGTAAAAGGATTCACGCCCGAAGCTTTAAGAACTTCAGAAATGCGACTAAAATAGACGTCTGAAACCAGCCCTTTTTTAATGTCGCTCTCAGATGCGATAAAAAACTTTTTCCTTTTACTCATTAGCTACTCCCTTGCGAAAAACTTTTTCTATTACCCCGGTTGACGAACGGCCAAGTTCGATTACTTTGCCATCTACTATAACCTCAGTTGAGCTTGCATTGCCAACCCGTAGCCTTACTTCCTCGCCTTCCCACTTATCTTCATCACCTTGTTCCATTATTCCTTCAAAAACTTTTTCCCCATCAACAACGACTTTAATCCAGCTTGCTTTACCGGTTATCCTGACTTTAACTGTAACTTTTTTAGGAGTAATAGTGGTAGCATTTGTGGTAGGTTGTGTGGTTGGAGTCGTTTTTTTCGGAGGCGGACTTGGTTCAGCGGACGGATTTGTAGTGGGAGTTGTTGTTTTAGTTTCGGGTTGGGGCTTTTCGACTGGAGTCTCAGTTTTTATATAAGAAAACAAATAGTAAAGACCCCATAAAAACAAAGCAGCTAAAAACAAAAAGGCTAAAAAAGTTCCTGACCATTCCGGAAAGACAAATTTTGAAGATTTATACTTTTCGTCTTTCGGTCGTGATAAGTAAAGAGCGTCAAATTCATCTAAAATTTTATCCTTGTCCAGACCAAGATAGCTGGCATAGTCTGAAAGGAAAGCTCGAGCATAAATTATTGAAGGAAGTTTATCAAAATTATCGTTTTCTAATGCTTCAAGGTAACTGCTTCGTATTTTTAAGACAAGCTCTATTTCTTTTATAGTTCTTCCCGATTCTCTTCTTTTCTCGGAAAGTCTTTGCCCAATTGTCAATTTATTGCTCCTTAGCCAGGTTTTGCTTAATTTCTTCCCACTCAGATAAAGTTAGTAAAACTTCTCGTGGTTTACTTCCTTGAGCCGGGCCAACGATTCCTCTTTCTTCTAGTAAGTCCATTAGACGAGCCGCTCGGGCATAGCCAAGTTTAAATTTCCTTTGAAGATAGGTTACTGATGCTTTCCCGGTGACAATCACTAACTCTGCGGCTTCATCAAAAAGAATATCTTCCTCTCCCAAGGCAAGCGGTTTAAGATGACTGATCTCCACCACTTTGAAATCGTACTGTGGCTCCATTAAAGCTTTCCAGTAATCAACTACTTTTTCAATTTCATTCTCGGTGACATAAACTCCTTGTAGGCGACGAGGTTTTAGCCAGGAAGGAGTTATAAAAAGCATATCTCCTTTTCCTACTAGTTTTTCTGCCCCAGGGCTATCTAAAATTACTCGAGAATCAACTTGAGAAGAGACGGCAAAAGCAATGCGGGAAGTTATATTAGCCTTGATTAGTCCAGTTATAATATCAGAAGATGGCCTTTGAGTGGCAACGATTAGATGGATACCAACAGCTCGGCCCATCTGAGCTAGTCGGCAAATTGCATCTTCTACTTCTTTAGCAGCAATTATCATTAAATCGGCTAATTCATCGAGAACAATGACTAAATAAGGAAGTTTTTCTTTGGCTTCTTTATTGTAAGAATCAAGATGGCGAGTTTTAGTTTCAGAAAGAAGCTCGAAACGCTTTTCCATTTCTTCTACTGCCCAAGCAAGAGCAGCAGCTGCTTGCTTCGGGTTGACAACAACCGGGACAATCAAATGAGGAATATCATTATATAAGTTCAACTCAATTCTCTTGGGGTCAATCATTATAAATTTCACTTCATCAGGTCGTGCTCGTAAAAGAATGGAAGTAATAATAGCATTTAAACAAACACTTTTACCTGAACCGGTTGCTCCGGCAATCAAAAGATGTGGCAAGCCTTTCAAGTCAATAACAACAGGTGTTCCGGTAATTTCCTGACCGACAGCTACTGCTAAAGGTGACTGAGCTTCCTGGAAATCAGGCGTTTTTACCAAATCCCCAAGATAGACAAAAGAACGATAAATGTTGGGCACTTCAATTCCAATAGCAGACTTCCCGGGGATAGGAGCTAAAATTCTTAAGTCAGGTGAGGCAAGAGCTAAAGCAATATCTTCTTCAATGTTTAAAATTTTGTTAACTTTTACTCCAGGTTCAAGTTGAATCTCAAAACGGGTTACGGTTGGTCCTTCAACAACATTTTCTATCCAGGCTCCAACCTCAAATTCTCGCAAAGCTTTTTCTAACGCTGTTTTCATTTCTTTAGCCGATTTTTTCTTTTTCCCACTCGAACAAAGCAAATACTTTTCAACCCCTTCTTTTTTAATGATTTCCAGAGGCACAGTAGCAACCTCGTTAATGGGTTTGGTTCTTTTTTCTGATAACGGTTTTTCTAAGGGAACAGTTTTTTCTTCAGTTAACACGGGAAGAGTTTCTTCAACAAAGGTCAATTCGGGTTGTTCAGAAAGATTCAAATTTCTGGCTGGTACTCGGTGGGAGACGCAGGTTTTTTTTCTCCCTAAACGGATAAAATCAGTTAGAGGTCTCCTGACTGTCAAAACAACTCCAATCAGAAAAACGCCAACGAGAATAACAGTTGCTCCTACAGGTTTAAGTAAATAAACAAGTGGATAAGATAAAAGAAAACCCACAAACCCACCATATTTAGTTAATGATTCAAGAGCGTACATTTTGTTGAGTGGAACTAAAATGTGACTTTGGGCTAAGAGTGAGACCCCGATTAAGGACAGACCGAGTATAATATCATTCCAGTAAACTTTACGATGAACTAGAAGAATGCCTGATAAACCTAAAAGTAAGAAAGGAAATAAAAACTGCCCCCAGCCAAGAAGCCAGCTTAAAAAAAAGACAGTATAACGACCGACAATGCCAGTGTAGTTGCTGAACAAGGAAAAAAGCAAGAAAATTGCTAGTGTGGCAAGGATTATAGCATAAACATCAGCGTAATAATCAACTTCATTAGCTTTACCCTTTTTCATTTTAACCACCAAACACTCGCAGACCCCAGGAATAAACAATAAACTGCAAAAAGATATAAAGTCTTTTGCTTTAAATATTTTAATAGAAAATCAATAACAATATAACCCGTGATAAAAGAAACCAAAATTCCGATAAGAGTTGGTATTAATGGAATCTGACTTAAAGATACTTCTTTCAATTCAAAAAGGAAGCTACCTAAAAATATTGGAAGACCCAAAAGAAAAGAAAATCGGGCTGCATCTTGCCGCTTTAAACCCAGAAATAATCCAGCCGAAATAGTAGCTCCTGAGCGCGAAATGCCTGGAAAAATAGCTAATGCTTGGGCTGTTCCTATTACTAAAGCTTCAAAAAGATTAAGATTTAGCTTTGCTTTCTTAAAAGTAGCTAACCTTTCCGCAATAAGTAAAAGTAATCCATTAAAAATTAAAAATAAAGCTGCCCAGAGAGGCTTTTGAAAAAACCTTTCAAAAAAATCACGAAACAAAAGACCAGCAAAAGTTGCTGGAATGGAAGCTACCACGATAGCCTTTAAAAGATTTAAGTTTTCTTCTCTTGATTTGAAAAAGGCCTCAATTTGTTTTCGAAAGTAAACTAAAAGTGCTAAAAAAGTACCAAAATGAAGACTTATATCAAAAAAAAGAGAAGGTTGGGAGATTCCTAAAACTGCAGGAAGGATAACCAGATGAGCTGAACTGCTTATCGGGATAAATTCAGTTGCTCCTTGAGCAATAGCTAAAAACACTATTGACCAGATAGCCATTAGAGCTCAATTACCAAAGGCACGATGAGAGGTTTGCGCTTTGTTTGTTTAAATATAAATCGGCTAATAGTAGCTTTAATTTCTTCTTTTAAAGCAGTTTTTTCGATTAACTTAGCGCGAGCGGCTTCAAAAAAAAGGGTCAAGATATGTTCTTTTATTTGATTGAGTAGTTCGCTTGAGTCCTCTGGATGAATAAAACCGCGCGAAATAATTTCTGGACCATAAATAAGCTCACCACGAGGTTGTTTAACCCCAACAACTATCACTACCACTCCGTCAGAAGCTAACTTCATTCGGTCCCGTAAAACGTGTTCAGAAACATCCCCTATTCCTAAACCGTCAACAAATATTTGGCCTGCTCCAATGTTTTTGCTTACATAAGCTGTGTCTGAAGTGACAGTTAAAACATCGCCATTTTCTAAAATAAAAATGTTGTTAGTTTCTATACCAACTTCCTGGGCTAGTTTTGAATGGTAGACAAGGTGGCGATATTCTCCATGAATTGGCACGAAAAAGCGTGGATTGATTAAACTTATAAGAAGCTTTAACTCTTCCTGGTAGCCGTGGCCAGATACATGAACACGAGAAATATCTTCGTAAAAAACTTTAGCTCCCATTTTAAAAATATCATCAATAATCCGGGAAACTGCCCTTTCATTGCCCGGAACCGGTGTAGCAGCGATTATCACCGTGTCTTCCGAATCAATACACAAATTTTTGTGTTGGCCAGTGGCTAAAAGATAGAGAGCTGAAAGAGGTTCGCCCTGGCTTCCGGTACAAATAATAGTAATCTCGGCTGGATCAAAGTTATTAATGTTAAACAAATCAACTATCATTTCATCAGGTAAATCAAATTGGTTGAGCTGCCGCCCAATTTCTATGCTTTCCTTCATGCTTCGACCGGAAATTACTATTTTGCGGTTAAACTCTTTGCTTAGCTCAATAACTTGTTTTATTCGGTGCAAATGAGAAGCAAAGGAGGCGACGATAATCTTTTTTTTCGCTTGCTGAAAAATCTTTTCCAGAGTCTCCCCAACAATCCTTTCAGAAGGCGAGAAACCAGGAACTTCAGCATTAGTTGAGTCAGACAAGAAAACCAAGACGTTGTCTTTTCCAATCGCTGAGAAGCGATTTAAATCAGTTGGGCTGCCGTCGATGGGAGCAGGATCAAGTTTGAAATCGCCAGAATGAACAATTCCACCAGCTGGAGTTTTAATATATAAGCCAACACCGTCAGGAATGCTATGATTAACCTGTATGAACTCAATTTCGAAAGGTTCAAGATTGATTGAGTCTCCAGCTTTAATAGTGTTTAGCTGACTGGAAATTGAAAAATCTTCCAGCTTTGCCCGAACTAAACTTATAGTTAAAGGTGTGCCGAACACCGGAATATCCAACTCTTTAAGCAAATAAGGCAAGGCTCCAACATGGTCTTCGTGCCCGTGAGTTAAAATTATTGCCAATGGCTTAACCGGCAAGCCTTTCAAGTAAGAGAAATCCGGCAAAACTAAATCTACACCCAGCATTTCTTCTTCAGGAAATTTCAGGCCGGCATCTATTAGTATGGAAAAAATTTCATACTTAATTAAAGTAGAATTTTTCCCTATTTCACCCAAACCCCCGAGAGGGATAATCTCAATTGCTTTTTTTGACATTAACTAATTGTCTTTAATTCCTCCAGTATTTTTTTTAAAATCTCTTTGTCTTCTGGTTTAGCTTCAACTAAAGGTAAACGTGGCGGTCCCACTGGAAAACCAATGAGCTCAACTGAAGCTTTAGTTAAAATTGGATTAGTTTTCAAAAAGAGAGCTTTAAACAATGGCATAAGCTGATTATGATAATCAAGAGCTTTTTTAAATTCCCCTTCGAAAAATAGTGAAATCATTTTTTTAATTTGAGGTGCAGCAACATGGGACGCAACGCTTATAACCCCGTTGCCACCTAAAGCAAGTATTGGATAAGTAAAAGCGTCGTCTCCTGAGTAAACCAAAAAGTCATCTGAAGTACTGGCAATTATTTTCCCAATCTGGGCTAAATTTCCGCTGGCCTCTTTAATTCCAACAATGTTTTCTATTTTTGAAAGTTCTATGGTAGTTTCAGCCTCTAAATTGCAAGCAGTTCGAGAAGGAACATTATAAAGTATTACTGGTAAATTAGTTTTGGATGCCACTGCCTGGAAATGCCTTTTAAGCCCTTCTTGTGGTGGTTTATTGTAATAAGGAACAACCAAAAGACATCCATCTACTCCGAGTTTTTCTGCTTTTTTTGTTAATTCAATTGTTTCTTCAGTATTGTAATTGCCAGTACCCGCTATTACTTTGGCTTTTCCCTTGACTGCCTGGGAGACCGCTTTAAATAAATCTAACTTTTCTTGCTCTTTTAATACTGGGGATTCACCAGTAGTTCCAGAAACCACCAGAGCATCTGAGCCATTTTCCACTAAAAAGTTAGCCAAACTTTCTGCTAAATCAAAGTTCAGGCTTAAATCTTTATTGTATGGAGTTACCATAGCAGTTATCAAAGAACCAAACATTTCTCCCCTAAATCCTTATTTCTAAAATTTTATCCAATCCATAAGTTAAACCTGGCCTTTTTACGACTGCCTCAATTGCCATTAATACTCCAGGCATAAATGACTTTCGACTTAAAGTGTCATGCCTTATGGTTAAAGTTTGGTCCAAACCACCGAAAATTACTTCCTGATGTGCTAATAAGCCAGGTAGTCTTACTGAATGAATTCGAACTTGCTTCACCTCTCCCCCACGGCAACCTGGAACAATTTCTTTTCCTTCTGGTATCTCTGGCTTCCTTTTTCGTGCCTGGTTAATTACTTCGGCTGTTAATAAAGCTGTTCCCGAAGGAGCATCGGCTTTCTTTTCATGATGAAGCTCAATAATTTCTACTTCCGGAAAGAACTGAGCGGCTGCTTTAGACAGCTTAATCATCAAAACTGCTCCTAAAGAAAAGTTGGGAGCTATAAAAACGTTTTTACCAGTTTTTTTACTTAGGTTTTCGATATCAGGTAATTTTTCTTCCTTTAATCCAGTAGTGCCAACTACAATGTGAGCACCATTATTTAGGGTTGTGACAATGTTTTCAAAAACCACTGAAGGATGGGTAAAATCAACAACTACTTCAGGGTGATTATTTTTAATTGCCTCAGCTAAGCTGCCCTCAATCGGTTTTCCGCAAGGTTCAATTCCTGCACTTTCAGTTAAATCAGTTCCCACATTCTTAATGTCCACTCCTCCTACCAACTCAAAATCAGGATGAGTATAAACTGTTCTTATTAATTCTTTTCCCATATTGCCGGATGCGCCACAAACTAATACTTTTATCATCTGCTTTTCCTCATAATCATGATCTTTAAATTATAGGTTAGTTTAGTCAATTATCTCAACTACATTCAACTTTTTACAAAATTTATAAATTAAACTGGTTTACCAGATATTAATAGTTTACCAGATATTAATATCTTCTTTTTTTCTTAATGGGCCAATTGTGGCAACGACTATCCGAGAAGGTTTAAATAATTTCTTGGCTAAGTTTTTAACTTTCTCAACCGAAACCTCATTTACCTTTTGAATGATCTGATTGAGAGAAAGAATTTTTTGTCTGGCCATAATTGTTCGTCCAATTCGATTCATCCGGGCAGATGTGCTTTCCAGACTTAGCACTAACTGGCTTTTAATCTGGTTTTTAGCTTTTTCTAATTCTTCCTCAGTTGGGCCTTCATCACCTAAGGAATATATTTGTTCTAATATTAAATCAATCACCTTTTGCAGGTTCTTTTTGTTTGTACCGGCATAAATTATCTGAGCACCGGTTTCATTAAAAAGAGAGCTGTAAGAAAAAATTGAATATGCCAATCCTCTCTTCTCTCTGATTTCCTGAAAAAGGCGAGAACTCATTCCTTTCCCTAAAATAGTATCGAAGACAGCCAAAGTGAAGCGTTCAGGGTGGCGTGCATTAAAGGTTTCCACTCCGAGACAAAGATGGATTTGCTCAGTTTTTTTGTAACTAACAGCAACTTTAGGAAAAGTTTTAACTTTTAGAGGCCCACCCTTTATTTCACCGCTATCATTTTTAACCCAATGCGCTTGAAGTTTTTCAACGAGTTCCTGGTGTTTAAGACTACCTGAAGCAGCTAAGACGATGCTAGCCGGGTTGTAATAACTTTCAAAATATTTTGCCAGTTCGTCTCGGCTTAAGTTTTTAATAGTTTCAGAATCTCCAAGGATACTATTACCTAATGGATGACCTTCGAAAAGATAATTTAAAAATAAGTCGTGAATTTTTTCGTCAGGAGTATCTTCGTACATCGCGATTTCTTCTAAAATTACTTTTCTCTCTGATTCAACATCTTCTGGCTTAAATAAAGGATTCTGAAGAATTTCCGTTAAAACCTCAAAACCTTTATCAAGGTGTTCGTCAAGCAAACGGAAGTAATAACAGGTGTACTCTTTTCCGGTAAAAGCATTTATTTCGCCACCCAAGTTATCAAAAATTGCAGAGATTTCTTGCGCGTTATAACGAGCCGAGCCTTTAAAAATTAAGTGTTCAATAAAGTGAGAAATTCCAGCTTGCTCAGGTTTTTCATAGCGGGAACCTGTTTTTATCCAGAATCCAAGTGAAACCGAACGAAAACCGGGAACTTCTTCCGTGAAAACTTCAAGCCCGTTTGCGAGCCTGGTTTTTTGATATTGCTGATCAGGTAAGGTCATCTTTTAGGCGGAACCGAGCGGTGTTTAGCTTGGTCAAGATAAGTAACTGAAGCCAAGTTAACTCGGTTCATTGAGTCAATCTCAACAACTTCAACCAGTAATTTATCCCCTACTTTAACGACATCTTTCGCAGTTTTAACCCTTTGCGGAGAAAGCTTTGAAACATGAACCAAACCTTCTTTTCCAGGCACTAACTCTACAAATGCACCAAAATCAGCAACCCGAGTGACTGTTCCTAGAAATCTTTCACCAACTTTAATTTCTCTAGTAATGCTTTCAACAATCTCCCTAGCCTTTTCGGCGCTAATTTCATCTTTAGAAGCAATAAAAACTGTACCATCTTGTTCAATGTCGATATTTACACCGGTTTCCTCAATAATGCCTTTAATCACACGACCACCAGGGCCAATCAATTCACCAATTTTGTTTTGAGGAATACGAAGAGTATAAATTCTTGGAGCGTGCGGCGACAAAGATTGGCGTGGCTCGCTAATGGTTTCGTTCATTCTTTCGAGTATATAAAGTCGGGCCTCTTTCGCTCTGAATAAGGCATTTTTAAGTACTTCAGCCGAAATTCCAGTAATTTTTATGTCCATCTGTAAAGCAGTTACTCCATCAATAGTTCCGGCAACTTTAAAATCCATATCGCCCAAAGCGTCTTCGATTCCCAAAATATCAGTTAGAATTGCAACTTTTTCTCCTTCTTTTATTAGGCCCATAGCAATTCCTGCAACTGGTTTTTTAATCGGTATTCCCGCATCCATCAAAGCCAGAGTGCTGGCACAAACACTAGCCATTGAAGTTGAGCCATTGGACTCAAGGACTTCAGAGACCACTCGAATAGTATATGGAAATTCACTTTCCGGCGGTATAACTGGCAAAAGTGCTCTTTCAGCCAAAGCTCCGTGGCCAATTTCTCTCCGCCTTGGACCTCTTAAGGGATAAGCTTCTCCAGTTGAAAAAGGAGGAAAATTATAATGATGAATGTATCTTTTAGACTCTTCAGCTTCAAGGCCATCAAGTATTTGCTCCTCCGAAGTCGTACCTAAAGTTGCTACCGATAAAACCTGAGTTTGACCCCGAGTGAAAAGTCCTGAACCATGAGTGCGAGGAAGCAGTCCAATTTCACAGCTGATTGGTCTAATCTCTTCTGGCCGGCGTCCGTCTGCCCGGAGGTTCTTTTCAATAACCAACTTCCTCATTTCGTGCTTTAACAACTTATCGATCGCTTTTTTAGCTTGTTTTTCGACTTCTTCATCCTCAAGTTCCCACTCGACTTCTTTTGCTTGAGCCACTATGGATTCTTTCAAAGTTTTAATTTTTGTCTCTCGTTCGCTTTTTTCAAAAGTGTTTAGCACCTCTTCCAATTGGGGTGAGGCTAACTCGTTAACCCGTTTAACAATTTCAGGTTCAAGTTCGTCAATAATAAAAGGCTTCTTTGGTTTTCCAATTTTTGACTGAATTTCTTTCTGAAAATCAATTATTTTTTTAATAAAAGGTTCGGCTTGTTTGAAAGCTTCAAATATTATTTCTTCTTTTACTTCAGCCGCGCCAGCCTCAACCATAATCAAACCAATTTTAGTTTGTCCGTTTTCTGTGTATTCTCTCCCTGCTACAACCAGGTCAAGTGTCCCAAAATCGATTTCTTGATAAGTGGGGTTAATTATCCATTCATTATTAGCATAACCTACTCTAACAGCACCAATAGGACCTTCAAAAGGTATGTTGGAAACCGAAAGAGCAAGTGAAGCAGCATTAATAGCTAAAATATCGGGTGGATTAATCTGGTCAACTGAAAGAATTGAAGCAATTATTTGCACATCATTTCTATAGCCTTCGGGAAAGCAAGGGCGAAGAGGGCGGTCAATAAGACGAGCAGTTAGAATTGCTTTTTCACTTGGTCGACCTTCACGACGAAAAAAACCACCTGGTATTTTTCCTGCTGCATACATTTTTTCTTCAACATCAACTGTTAAAGGGAAAAAATCAACCCCTTCTCTTGGTTCATCAGAGGAAACAGCCGTCAATAAGACAACGGTTTCGCCACAGGTTACCACAAAAGCGCTGCTGGCTTGTTTGGCAATTTTACCAGTTTCAAAATAGATAGTTTTACCACCTATTTCCAGTTCAGCCTGGAATACTTCGTCTGACATCTAGTCCTCCTTTAAAGTTTTATTCCTATGCCTTTTCATTAGCTCATTTTCCACTTCAAAAAAGTCAATTTCTTTTTTTCGGAGCAAAACAAGCAAGTGAAATAATAAGTCTGCTGTTTCCTCGATTATTCTCTGTCGGCTTTCATTTTTAGCCGCTTCTACCACCTCTTTCGCTTCTTCTGTAACTTTTTCTGAGATATAGCTCAACCCTCTTTTAAAAAGCTCTGCAGTGTAAGAACTTTTAGGTTGGTCAATTTTTCTTTGTTTTATTACTTCTTCAAGTTTAAACAACCAGTGAGTCGAAGAACCTTCAGTGTTTTCTTTAGCATTACGAAAAAAACAACTGCGATTACCAGTATGGCAAGCCGGTCCTACCTGTTCAACCAGCACAAGCAAAGCATCGGCATCACAATCATATTTTATTTCTTTAACTATCTGAATATTCCCCGAAGTTTCTCCTTTACACCAAAGCTGCTGGCGGCTTCGGCTATAAAACCAGGTTCGGTTAGTCTCCATTGTTTTTTGAAATGATTCCTGATTCATGTAAGCCAGCATTAAAACTTCGCCAGTCTTAAAATCTTGGACAATCGCGGGGATTAGACCTTTTTCATCAAATTTTAAATCACTCATTCAAACATAATATTTTATCAAAAAATTTATCATAAAACCAATCGCACCGGTACGCCTTTTTGTCTTAAATACTCCTTAACTTTGTTTATTCGCAAGGTTCCGTAGTGAAAAAGCGAGGCAGCCAAAGCGGCATCAGCACCAGCTTTCGTTAGAACTTCGTAAAAGTGAGTTAAATTACCAGCTCCGCCTGAAGCAATTACCGGAATGTTAACAGCTGAAGCAATAGCTTTTGTTAGTTCAAGGTCGTAACCAATTTGAGAACCATCTCGATCCATACTGGTAAGTAAAATTTCACCAGCACCAAGCTTTTCAACTTTTTTTGCCCACTCAACTGCGTCGAGGCCAGTTGGGGTGCGCCCACCGTGTATGTAAACTTCCCAGCTACTACCTGCTCTTTTAGCATCAATGGCCACAACAATACATTGCGAGCCAAATTTTTTAGCCGATTCAGTTACGAGCTGAGGGTTTTTAACTGCGGCCGTATTAATGGAAACCTTATCGGCTCCTGCCCGCAAAATTTCTTTTATTTCTTCGATGTTCTTTATTCCCCCTCCGACGGTAAAAGGAATAAAAACTCGTTCAGCTGTTCTCCTAGCTATTTCAACCATTGTTTTTCTTTTTTCAGCCGAAGCAGTTATATCAAGAAAAACCAATTCATCAGCTCCCTCTTGATTATAAAAGTCAGCAAGCTCAACAGGGTCGCCAGCGTCTTTAAGATTAACGAATTGCATCCCCTTAACTACTCTTCCTTTATCAACATCTAAACAAGGAATTATTCTTTTAGTCAACACGGTTGAACATCACCGCCTCATTTAGATTGATAGTTTTTTCGTAGATTGCTTTACCAATAATAATTCCTTCTACTCCCTTTTTTTCCAGTTCTGCTGCTCTTTTAAGGTCTTTCAGAGAAGAAACTCCACCAGAAATTATTAACGGCAGATTTGTCATTGAAAGCAAATCCTCAACCAGTTTAAAATTGACACCTTGAAGCGTGCCGTCTTTTTCAACATCAGTTAATAAAAGATGGCCAGGCCCCAAAGCTTCAAGTTTTTCAACTAATTCACTTAAGTTTTGGGCAGTTTTCTTTTGCCAGCCCTCAATCGCAACTTTTCCTTCTTTTGTATCAACGGCTGCTACTACCCTCGCTGAACCGAATTTCATAATTATCTTTTTAGCAAGTTCAGGGTTAGCAATTAAAATAGTTCCTAAAATCACGCGTTGGGCGCCAAATTCAAAAGCTTTCTCAACGCTTTCAATATTTCGCAGACCACCTCCAAACTGAATTACAAGATTGGTATTTTTAGCAATCTTCTTAAGAACAGAAAAATTTTTGGGCTCGCCAGTTCGAGCCCCATCGAGGTCAATCAGATGTAAATGAGAAAAGCCCAGAGACTCAAACATCAAAGCCGGCTCAAGAGGATCATCGTAATAAACCTTAGGATTTTCCAGCTGTCCTTTAAAAAGTCGGACGCTTTTATTTCCTAATACATCTATGGCAGGAAAAACGATCATTAGCTTTCTTCAGCCCAAAGAGCAAAATTTTTTAAAATTTTTAACCCCGCACTAGAGCTTTTTTCAGGATGAAACTGCACTCCTAAAAGATTCTTTCGCCCGACTGCCGAAGGAAAATCAATCCCGTAATCGGTTACTCCAATTATTTCTGACGAGTCTAAAGGTTGACAATAATAAGAATGGTCGAAATAAAAATATGAATGTTGAGGAATTTCTTCGAGAAAAGGATGTTTTTTTACTATTCTAAGTTCATTCCAACCAATGTGGGGAATTTTTACTCCTGGTGGCAACTTATGAACCTTTCCTTTTATAACTCCTAAACCTTCCACGCTTGCCTCTTCAACACTGCTTTCAAAAAGAATTTGCATACCCAAGCAAATGCCTAAATAGGGTCGGCCAGAAAAAATATAATCAATTATTGCTCTATCTAATCCTCTTTCTTTAAGGTTTCTTAAACAATCCCCAAACGAACCAACTCCAGGTAAAACCACTCCTTTAGCTTCAACAATTTCTTCTGGTGAAGAACAAATTTTATTTGGTACTTCCAAATAATCGAAAGCTTTAACTACGCTTAAAAGATTGCTAGAACCGTAATCAACAACAAGAATCAATCAATTACCTCTTTGGTTGAAGGTAAATTTTTACGGTTTAGTGAAACTGCCATCTCAAGAGCTTTTGCCAGCCCCTTAAATACTGATTCTATAAGGTGATGGTCATTACGTCCGTACAAAGTTTTGATATGAAGAGTCAGGCCTGAGTGATTGACAAACGCTTGAAAAAAATCTCGGAAAAGGTCGGTTTCAAACTGCCCAATCTTATCTTGATTAAAGTTGACTTCAAAAACGAGAAAAGGCCGCCCACTGATGTCCAGTGCTATTTGAGCTAAGGCTTCGTCCATTGGAAGCAAGCAAAATCCGTAACGATTAATCCCTTCTTTATTTCCTAATGCTTGTTTTAACGCTTGACCTAGAACAATCCCAATGTCTTCAACTGTGTGGTGAGCATCTACTTCAAGGTCACCTTTTGCGCTTAAGGTCAGGTCAAAATTAGCGTGGCGAGCTAAAAGCTCGAGCATATGATTTAGAAAAGGAAGTTCAGTTTCAATTGAAACTTCTCCTTTGCCATCGAGATTTAAGTCTGCCGTTATGTAAGTTTCTTTAGTCTTTCTTTCAACCTCTGCTTTTCGCATTACTTGCTTCCCTCTCTGAGAAGAAAATTTAAAGCAGCTTCAGTAGAATCAGCTACAAAATCAACTCCTTGCTTAAGAAAAGTGTTGGCTTCTTTAAGCGAGCTAACTACAATCCCACCAAAAACTTTCCTTTCTTTATAAATTTTACAATATCTTTTGACCATCAGCCAATCATCAAGAACATCTCCAATGTAAACAGCCGTTCTGAACCCTGATGTTTCCATTAGATGATTCAATGGAGCAGGGTGAGGTTTGTTGGTTAGAAAGCCATCGTGAACAATCGCTTCTTTTTTGAAAAGTGATTGAAAAGAAGAAATTTTTAGAAAAAGCTCAGTTTCGCTTTTAGTTCTGCCAGTTATTAAAGCAAGCTTTGGATAAAATTTCTTTAAATCTTCTTTGCTGACAAGCATCTTTTCCTTATTTACTAAACCCGGTTTTTTTACGAGTTCAGGTTTGAAGCCATAAAGGAACTCGCAATAATCACAGCCGCCGTACAACTCCTGAAAATATTTTTTTACCTTTTCGTATGGTATTAAAGAATAGAACTTACTGTATTCAGTTCGGTTTTGCTGTTCAAAAATTTTTTTAGCTCCTTTTAATCCGCCGTTTTGATTGGCAACCTTTATTAAAAAATTAACTAAAAAAGAGTTGAAATCAGCGATTTGCCCCAGGCGAACTACGGTTTGTTGATAAGAAATTAAACATAGTATAAGACTATAAGTTAACTCCCAATCATTATTAAAACCTGGAGTTAGCTTAAATTTTTTTATTACTGAAGGAGAAATTTTTCGAGCAAGACTTGGGTTGATATGCTGCCGGCAAAAATAAGAGGCTGTTTGAGCAATTGCTTTTCTAAATGAGCCTCGGACATCAACCAGGACACCATCGATATCAAGTATTAATCCTTCAAATCCCTGGAGACTTTTTAAAGAACTTGACCTGACTATAACATTGTTTAGTTTTAGGTAATCTGACTTAAAGCTCATTATTTAACTCATCAAGTCTTACTTTGACTGCTTCAGCATGAGCTTCTAAACCTTCAAGTTGTGCAAACTCAACCATTTTAGGAGCCATTTTCAGAAAACCATCGTGGCTTAATTTAATTAATGAATGGCTGGTGAGAAAAGTTTGAACTGACAAGGGAGAAAAAAAGCGAGCCGTTTGAGAGGTTGGCAAAGTATGACTAGGACCAGCAAGGTAATCACCAGCAACAACCGTTGAATTTGCCCCAACGAATATTGCTCCACAAGCATAAATTTTATCAACAACCCCTTCTGGCGAAGCAACAATAACTTCTAAATGTTCAGGAGCAAAGAGATTAACAGCTCTTATACCCACTTCTAAATCTGAGACATAAACTAACAAGCCATTGGTTTCCAAAGATTTTTTAGCAACCTTTTGGGTTGTTAATTTAATGATTTGAGCGTTAATTTCGCCTTTAACTTTGTTAATTAAATCCAAACTGTCACTGATTAAAGCGCAACGAGCATCGGGGTCGTGCTCCGCTTGAGCCAATAAATCGGCAGCTATAAACTTCGGATTAGCTGTATTATCTGCTAAAACGACGATTTCACTAGGCCCGGCAAGCAAATCAATGCCCACTTTCCCATAAACTTCTCTTTTTGCTAAAGTAACATATATATTTCCTGGCCCAGCGATTAAGTCAACCGGTTTAATTGACTCAGTTCCATAAGCCAAGGCCGCTATTGCCTGTGCACCGCCTAATCGATAGATTTCCTTAATCTCAAGAAGACTTGAAGCAACAAGAATTTCCGGAATTATACTCCCATCAGGTCTAGGTGGAGTGCAAACAACGATTTCCTCAACTCCGGCAACCCTGGCAGGAATAATATTCATCAAAATCGTTGAAGGATAGAAGGCTCGCCCTCCAGGAATATAAAAGCCTACTCTTCTTATAGGTTTAAACACTTGCCCTAAGGTGTTCCCGAGATCATCCTTGTATTCCCAGTTCTTTAAACATTTTGTTTCATAGCAAGCAAAATCTTCAATTCTTTTTCTAGCTTCTTGAAAAATATCAATAAAAGAAGCTTCAGCGACTTTAAGAGCTTTTTTTATTTCTTCATCTGAGACTAAAAATCCTTGTTTGCTTAAATCAACCCCGTCAAAGTCCTGAGAAAATTTCAGTAAAGCTTTGTCACCCTCATGCCGAACCATCCTAATAATCTCACGTACTTGGGGAAGCTTATCCTCATCTATTCGAGAGCGCTCATCAAGAAATCTCGCTAACTCGTCTAAGTTTGAATTAAACAAATTTATTTCTTTTATGCTAACCATTTTCAATTGAAAGAATAACGATAAACTTTATTTTTATCAAGGGAATCATTAAGAAAAAGGCAACAATTGATAAGAAAACGAACAAAAAAGATTGGTTGAAATTAAATTCAAGAATCTTATTTATAAAATTATTTATAAAAAATTATTAGGTTACATAAAACAGAAATTATTAAACATTATTTATCAAGCAAATAAAATTGCTTTATTGTAGTAAATTTTTTTAACCTTCCGAAACAAAAATGCCATTCGGCCCTAGATAATCAGACAGTTCAGCCAAAAGTTCCGGGCAGATGCGGACAGAATATTTCTTTAGGCGAAAAGTTTGCACCCCGGTGGCATCTTGCAAACTAAGAAAGACTTCCGAATCTCCAACGTATTTGCAAAAAGTCTGCTTCAAATGATCCTTAAAATCGCTATCAAGTTCTTCCGTTTTTAGCTTGAGCATTAGTTTTTTCTTTTTTTTCGGCTGTAGCTTTTCTAAACCTTCCCTTAAAGGCTTTTTTTCATCTCTTAACTCTTCTAAAAGAAAAACTTCTCGAGCAATTATTTTTACACTTTGCTTATCTTCTGGTCGATCGACTCTCCCTTTCGCAAAGATTACTTTCTCTTCAACAATTTTTTTTTGATTAGCTGCAAAAACGGAGGGAAAAACGATTATTGAGCAAGAACCTTCGAAATCCTCAAGGGTTAAGTTTGCCATCATATCGCCTTTCTTAGTAAAAGATTTTTTGAGACCAGTAATAATCCCCCCGACTACTACTTCTTGCCCATCAGCTGCTTCATCAAGGGCGCTTGAAGAATGAGAAATATGAAAAGATACCACCTCTTCAAGTCCCGAAAGAGGGTGACCGCTTACATACACACCAAGCATTTCCTTTTCCATAGCTAGTAATTCTGAATGGTCGAACTCACCTTGAGAAAGAATCTTTTCTTTCATCTCTTCTTGAGTTTCTGAGCCCCCAAATAAAGACATTTGGCCTTTTTCTTTTTCTCTCTTATCTTTCTGAACCATTTCCAGTAAAAACGGGTAGCTATTTAAGAGTTCTTTTCTTTTATAACCAAGAGAATCAAAGGCCCCAGCTTTAATCAAACTTTCAACCGCTTTTTTGTTAACTTTAGTAATGTCAACTCGGTCAAGAAAATCCATAAAACTTTTGAAAGGTCTTGTTCTGCGAGCATTTATTATTTCTTCGACAACACTGCTACCAACATTTCTAATAGCCGAAAGGCCAAACCGGATTGAGTTTTTTTCAACTGAAAAATCTTCAAAGCTTTTGTTAATATCAGGTAAGGCCACTTTTATGCCAAATCTTTTAGCTTCGTAGATGTAAAGAGCAACTTTATCCTTGTCTTCTTTTACGCTTGAAAGAAGCGCAGTCAAAAACTCAATAGTATAATGAGTTTTTAGATAAGCGGTTTGATAAGCTATCAAAGCGTAGGCAGCACTGTGACTTTTATTAAAAGCGTATTCGACGAAGGGAGCCATAGTTTCAAAAATAGTAATCGCTTTTTCTTTTTCTACCCCTTTTTCTACTGCTTTTTCTACGAAAATTCTTTTCTGTTCTTCCAAAAGGTTTCGTTCTTTTTTGCTCATTGCCTTCCGCAAAATATCAGCTTCAGCCAAAGTATAACCAGCTAACTCGCTAGCTATGCCCATTACTTGCTCTTGATAGACAATAGTTCCATAGGTTTCTTGAAGAATTTTTTTAAGCGACGGATGAGGATAAACAATAGGCTTTCGACCATGTTTGCGATCAATAAAATCCCTCACCATCCCACTTTTAATTGGCCCGGGCCGGTTTAGAGCGTTAGCAGCGATTATGTCTTCAAAGCGAGTTGGTCTAAGGTCTTTTAAAAGTTCTCTCATTCCCGCCCTTTCCAGCTGAAAAACGCCAACAGTGTTACCAGCCTGTATTAGCTTAAATGTTTCCTTGTCATCAAGAGGTAAATTATCAAGATCAATTATTTCTCCTCGTATCTTCTCTACTAATTTCAATGTGTTTTCAATAACCGTCAAGGTCCTTAGTCCCAAAAAATCCATTTTAAGCAAGCCTAGCTTTCCAAGGGCTCCCATTGAACATTGTGTTACAACTTCTGCTTCCCCTTTCTTTTGGAGAGGGACCAGCTTGGTTAATGGCTCGCGGGATATTACAACGCCAGCAGCGTGAATCGAATCCTGGCGAACTAAACCTTCAAGGCGCCTGGCTGTGTCAAGGATTCTTCGAGCATCCTCGTTGTTTTGATAGCTTTCTTTTAATTCGCTAACTTCTAAAATGGATTGCTCGATTGTGTCTTTCGTAATTAATTTTGCCAGTTTATCAACATAGCTATAAGAAAAACCAGTAACTCTACCAGCATCACGCACCGCAGCTCGAGCTTTCATCGTAGAAAAAGTGATTATTTGAGCGACTCTGTCCTCCCCGTATTTCTGCCGTATATAGTTGATTATCTCCTCCCGACGATCTTCGCAAAAGTCAATGTCAATATCTGGCATAGTTCGGCGTTCAGGATTTAAAAATCTTTCGAAAAGCAAGCCATATTTAAGTGGATTAATGTTGGTTATTCCCAAAACATAAGCCACCAAACTTCCAGCCGCTGAACCACGACCGGGACCGACCCTTATTCCTCTTTCCTTGGCTGCTTTGATAACATCCC
Organism: uncultured Actinomycetota bacterium; assembly: GCA_964426525.1. Taxonomy (GTDB): domain Bacteria; phylum Actinomycetota; class Aquicultoria; order SKW223; family CALKMS01; genus CALKMS01. The sequence continues at coordinate 197,915 of CAYRQL010000001.1, forward strand.
AGATAATCAAAAAATAACCGGCAAAACCCATTTTCTCTATAACTTGAAGTTCGTGTTGAAGCCTTTCCTTCACTTCCAGACTGAGGTCTTCACCAAAACGTTCTTTAGCCCCTTCGTCGCAAAGTTTTCTTAAGTAGCTTTCAAGTGTATAACCATCAGGGACACTATAGTGAGGTAAGTAAAGAAAATCAAAATCAAAACTCACCTTTACCCTTTCCGCTATCCAGAGGGTATTGCGTAAAGCTTCAGGATAGTCAGAAAAGAGCTTTTGCATCTCCTTTTCGCTTTTTAAGTAAAATTGGTCACTACTGAAGGTTAAGCGGTCTTCATCATTTAAAGTAGAGTTGGTTTGAATACACAACAAAACTTCATGAGCTTCTCTATCCTGTGAGTTTAGATAATGAGTATCGTTGGTAGTTACCATTGGGATGTTTAATTCTTTACTTATTTTTACCAGCCCTTCGTTAGCAATTTTTTGTTCTTTTATCCCATGGTCTTGAAGCTCGAGAAAGAAGTTCTCTTTCCCAAATATCTCCTGGTACTCACCAGCTAATTGCTTGGCTTTTTTAATATCTCCGCTACCAATTAATTCTCGGGGAATTTCGCCAGCTATGCAGGCTGAAAGAGCAATCAACCCTTTAGAGTGTTGCTGTAATAATTCCTTATCAGCCCTTGGCTTGTAATAATAACCTTCAAAATACGACTTAGTTATTATCTGACACAGGTTTTGATAACCCTCATTGGTTTCGGCTATTAACAAAAGGTGATGAGGAGAGTCGCCTTTAGGTTGAGATTTGTCAAAACGGTTGCGCCGAGCTAAATAAATCTCACAGCCAATGAGAGGCTTTATTCCTTTACTCAAGCATTCCTGGTAAAAATCGATCACCCCGTACATTGCGCCATGGTCAGTTAAGGCTAACGCCTTGAAACCTAACTCATCGGCACGGTTTACCAATTCAGGTATCTTTATAGCCCCGTCAAGCAGAGAATATTCAGAATGAACATGCAAGTGAACAAAACTGTTAGTCCTTTTTTCGTTCATATTGAAATGCTATCACGAGACTATAACGAATCAAGAAAAATCCTCTAAAAACTTCTTTAGCCGATTTAAAGTTTCTTTCTTTCCTAAAATCTCAATAGACTCAAATAAAGGAGGGCTAACAAGCTTTCCAGTTATAGCTAAGCGGATAGTTTGAAAGAAAACTTTTGGTTTAACTTGAAGCTCTGCCACTTTTTCCCTAAGTGCATTCTGGATTTTCTCAGCAACAAAATCGTCAAGTTGGCTCAAGCTTTGATGTGCAGCTTTCAGAATCAAACTCAAGTTGTTTTCGTCTTTAATTTTTTCCTGCGCCTCTTTGTCAATAACAATACCTTGAGTAAAAAGGCAATCAAGCCAGTCAACGGTTTCGCTTAAAACTGTAATTCTTTCTTTTATAAGCGGTATTGCTTTCATCAACTTTTCACTATCAAAATTAGCAAATTTTTTTTGAAAATAAGGTTCAACTAAAACAAACAGTTCATTATCTTTAAGCTGCCTGATGTAATGACCATTTAGCCACTTTAATTTTTGTAAATCAAAAACTGCCGGGTTTTTTGAAACTCGATTCAAAGAAAAAAACTTAATTAGCTCTTCTAAGCGAAAAAAAGTGGTTTTATCATCATAAGACCAGCCAAGTAGAGCAAGGTAATTAACCATTGCAGATGGCAAAAAGCCTTTTCGGCGATACTCGAAAATTGCTGTGTCTCCATGTCTTTTGGAGAGAGGTTTTTTGTCGGGACCTAAAATCATTGAAAGGTGCGCAAACTCAGGGATTTTAAAACCTAAAGCTCGATAAATGTTAATTTGTTTGGGAGTGTTTGGCAGATGGTCATCTCCCCTGATTACATGGGTTATTTTCATTGTAGCATCATCAATAGTGGCAGCAAAATTGTAAGTTGGAGTGCCATCAGAACGAAAAATAACAAAGTCATCAAGCTCAGAATGGTTAAAAACTATTTTCCCTCTCACTATATCTCTTACTTCTGTCTCTCCCCTCAAAGGGGAAGCAAACCTAATAGATGGTTTAGGATTTTTTTTGAGTTTTGACTCTCTTTCTTCAGAAGATAAGTTGCGACAGCGACGGTTGTAGCGAAATGTTATCTTTTTTTTCCTTGCTTCTTCCCTTTGGCTTTGTAGCTCTTCAGGAGAACAAAAGCAGTAGTAAGCGTAGCCTTTATCCATCAAAATCTTTAAGTATTTTTGGTAAATAGTAGATCTTTGAGTTTGGCGGTAAGGCCCGAAAGAACCTCCAATGTCTGGTCCTTCATCCCATTCCAGCCCTAACCAGTAAAGGTCATCGATGATGCTTTGAATAGCCATTTCCGTTGAGCGGCTCAAGTCAGTATCTTCTATTCGAAGAACAAATTTTCCTTTGTTCTGCCGCGCAAATAAATAGTTGTAGAGTGCGGTTCGAGCACCGCCAAGATGTAAATGTCCGGTTGGGCTGGGAGCAAATCTAACCCTCACACTCATTTTTCTTAGCCTTAGTGAGTATACCAGATTGAAATCTTTTGAGATTAAACTTTTGAGCAGCGTTCCCTTGATTAATTGCTAATGCCAGATAGCCGGAAGAATCCTTAAAAAACAAAGGTTTATTAACTTCAACTTGCGAGAAAGTTTTAACTAAAGGAGCTATTATTTTTAAAGAAGCCGTTTCAAATAAAAGAACATCATTGAGTGAAAAAGGGAAAGTTAAGCTAGAATTATAAAAAGAATAGTTAAATCTGGCCGTACCAAAACGATCAATATCAATTATAGCTAGTTCTAACCCATTCTTCTGCTTTCTTGGCTGAGGAAGTTCTAATTTCGTAATTGTTTTTATTTCAGAACCAACATTTTTAAATGGAAAACCACTGGCTAAAAGAGCAGCTGTTGGAGCAAAAATATCCCGTGCTTCAAAGGTTGGTGCTGCATTTTGAGGTTTTAATTCAGGATTAGTTATTTCTCGAACCGAAGCGATACCTCCTAATAATGGTAAAACCATAGTAAACAAACCGTTATCAGGGCCAATTAAAAGAGATTTTGAAACAGTTTTGATAACAATTCTTCGGCGACTTCCTCCAACTCCTGGGTCAACGACTGCTAAGTGAATTGAGTTTTTTGGGAAAAACGGTAAAGTGTTTGCCAAAGTAAAGGAACCTTTTAAAATATCGCCCGGTGGTATCTGATGAGTTAAAGATACAATTTCAATTTTAGGGTTTATTGATTTGATAACACCAACACAGGCAGAAACATACTCATCAAGCAAACCGAAGTCTGATAAAAAAGTGATAAGAGCATACCTCATTTTTCAGGGTTTAAGCGTCCATAGTCATCTTCAACCATATAGTCGTCTTCTTCAAAACTATAACCAAAAGCAATCTCTAAAACCCGAGCTTCTTTATCTTTCGAGATAATACGATGAAGCTTTTCTGCAGGAACTACAAATTCATCACCAGGTTTGGTTTCTACAACTTCGTCGCCAATTTGAACAACGATTCCTTCGTCAAGAATTAGCCAAAAGTCATCTCTTAAATGATGACGATGAAGGCTTGTTTTCCGACCAGGTTTTAAAGTAATTAATTTAACTGTGGCATTCTGATTAAAAGTAAACTGTCGCACTTCCCCCCAGGGTTTTTCAATTTTCATACTCATCTCAAAATAAATTATATAAAATATGAAGCCGGGGAAGTAGTTTGACTTTTGAATGGTACTTCAAAGCCAAACTTTGGTACTCAATCAATCGTTCGAAACCAGGTTCAAAAAAACCAGTTGCTGGCTGTAAGACTAAATAATGATCAGGTAAAACCGAGCTAAACTCAGCTACTTTTTGCTCAAAGTCGAAAATTAAGTCAGCTAAAGTTTTTTTTGGGATTTGATTATTCTTTAAAAAAGATTTCAAATCAATTACAACTAACTTTGCCTCTCCTTTTTTTACCTTGCAAAGCTTGAAAAAATCGTGTTGATTTTTTAAAGTTGAATTGGGCTGGCAAAAGTAAGGAAGTTTTATATCTGCTGATATAAAATCAATGTTTTTGGCGACTTTTTTAAAATTTTCTGGTAAAGTAGCGTTTGACTCCAAATGAACCTTAAAGCCTTCTTTTTTGGCAAGAAGTAAGAAATTTTTTAAAAAATCAGCTTGAATCAAAGGTTCACCACCTGTAATAGCTAACCAGTCAGTTAAAAATTTTTCTCTCAATTTTAAAACCAACTGAAGAAGTTTTTTTGAGTCAACAGGATTTGGTAAATAATCAAATTTTCGTGAAAATGGTTCGGTTTCTAAACGAAAGCTTTTTCTGATAGAAAAATCTGTGTCGCAGTATTTGCACTTTAGATTGCAACCTGCCATTCTAATAAAAATTTGACGAGTGCCCATCATCGAGCCCTCGCCTTGAAGGGAAGCAAAAACTTCGACTATTTTTGCTTCCTTCAATCTTTCACCCGCCCCACTTTACGAACCAGTTGGCTTTCTTCGTTGATATTTTGATACTCTGCGGAAAACTTCTGAAAAACTATTGGGACTAACTTTTCAGCTTTTATACCCAAATCATCTAAGGTTGCAACTTTCACTGGCGCACCCGCTTTTGTCAAATTTAATCCAAGATGAAACAAGCAAGAATCAAAAGAAACAGTAGCTATCGAAACTGAAAGCTTTCTTTTTTCCCCATCGGGGACTAAAAACAAATCATCCCCTTCTCTAATCAATTTTTTATCGCTTAAGCTTTCAAGAGCCTCCTTCAGGAGCAATACAAAAATTCTTTGCAAAGCAAAGCTAAAGTAGATATCCGAGTTTAAAAAAAATTCCCCAATAAAATGAAGCATTAAATCAGACTTAATTAAGTTTTTTTGAGTAAGGTCAGAAAGATCAACCATATACTCAAACTTAACATCACAACCTCCAATAAATGAAACTAAAGAGTCTCCTTTCAAATTAAAAGTATGGTTTATCCAGCCCGAGATAAGTTGACTGCCGTCATATAATATTTTTTCTTTTTGGTAAAAAAAAGTATTAAGCATTTTTAAATCTCGTTTGCAAAACTTCCCAAGCTGAAGTGCCGCGGGCCGCCCTTATTAATCGAGAGCAAGATTCGCAACTTCCGCACATCAATCTTGCGCCATAATAACAAGACCAGATAAACTCCCAGGGCAACTTTAGCTTAACACCTTCTTTGACTATCTCTCTCTTGTTCATATTTAAAGTAAAAGAGCTAACCCGAACTTTATTTTTAGTTGAATAAGTAAGCGTTTTATTAACTGCTTCAAGAAAATCAGAAGAATTGTCTGGAAAAGTCTGGCTCTCTTCAAAATTGAGACCTGTTAATAGTAAATCAACATTAAAATATTCAGCCATTGCTGCAGCAATTGAAATTAAAACTAAATTACGATTGGGAACCCAGACTTGAAGAGCTGATTTTTGAACTATTTTTCGGTCTTTAAGTTGCTCTTCAGAAATCATTGGAATTTCCCCACTAATCAAGTTCAAATCTTTCATAGTTTGATAAAAAGGTAGCTTTATTACCAAATGATTTATTCCAAAATATGAAGCTAACTTTCGAGAGTAAAAAACTTCTTTTTTGGCAGCTTTTTGCCCATAATCAAAAGTTAAGCTGTATTTAACTTTTGTATTTTTATTTGCCATAGCCAGATTTACTGCCGAGTCAAGCCCGGACGAAAGCAATACAATCGATTTCAATTTAAACCCTCTTCAGCAATTAAAGCAGAGCCTAAAGCCCCGGTAAACTCTGGATAGGGATTAATTTTAACCTTAACTTTGAGCTCTTTTTTAATAAAATGCTCTAAAGCTGGATTTTTTCCCCCGCCACCCGAAAGTACAACAACTTCAGAAGGAAGCCGAAGAAGAAAAGGTTTTATTCTCAAGTAAAGTGCATAATTAATACCCGCGCACAATCTTTCTAAACTTACACCGCCACTTATTTTTTCTATGATTTCTGTTTCAGCAAAAACTGAACAGGTGGTATTTAAATTAACTGGATTTTTATAATGACTGGTTAAAAAATCCAGGTTAACCTTTAAAAAATTAGCCATATGCTGAAGAAAACTTCCTGAAGAAGCAGCACAGCGGTCATTAGTTAAAAAGTCAACAATCTTTTTATTTCTGACTTTAATAATTTTAATATCTTGCCCACCTACATCGAGTAAAGTAAATTCATCCAATTTATCTTTCCACAAAAATAAGGTGCCTTTTAAATGGGCTGTAAGTTCAGTTATTTTTTCTCCTTGAGCCACTTTTAAAAAAGTCGAACCGTAACCAGTTAAACCAATGTTTTTTTCAAAGCAGGGAAAATTAACCAAAAAGAGATTTTTACCTTTCTTTCTTAAATATTTTTTAAAAAAAATAACAGTTTCCCAGGAATCACGACGAACAATTTCTTTCCCCTTAAGGACTACCGATTTTACCTTTTGACTGCCTAAGTCCAAACCTAAAGCCATTAAACTTTCTCCTTTAACATTTCAACAAAGCTTTTAAGTCTTAACTGCGTTCGGAAATCAAGTTCGCCAGGCAAATCACCTTCAATCGTTAAAACCGGAACATCAATACTCCTTTTTATTAAAGGCTCATATAAAGAACGATAACAAAAACTTTGAACATAGTTAATTACTCCATGCACTCCTCTTTTTTTAATTTCTCCTTGAATATCTTTGAGCCGAGCAAAAATATCATAAGGAAATGTGTAAGCAAGATATTGCTCAACAAGATTATGACGATTTTTAGGCATTGAAAACTGGCGTTGAACTTCATTGAAAACAACTCGAGCTCCATGCTTTTCTAAAAAATCATAAATCTCCGGAAAAATTGGAGGGACCCCAATGTAAGCCAATCTGATTTTTTGAGGAAAAGGTTTCCTTCTCTGAGCTTTGTAAATTATTTCCTGAGCTTTTTTCTTGTAAACCTCTGGCGAAGAAAAGAAATCGCTTGTACTTATTAAAAAATAATGATTTTCCCAGCCGCTAATCAGATTTTCTTTCCAGGTTAAATAATCAATTTTATCAGCCAGCTTTCGTAAAGAGTTAAGCTTTTGGTGAGTTTTTTGGAGCTCTTCTTGGTTAACATTGAAATTTTTTTTTAATTTTTCAATTTGATAGTTTAGAAGTTCGCGATTACGGTCAGCCGGGTAAGAAAAAGAAATAACTTCTATTCCCCTCTCTCTCCAAAGATCAAGTAAAGCATGAGTATTACTGCAGTCGCCTTCTAAGACCCCAATAATTTTTTTAATGTTATTTTTCAAAGCAGCAATGTAAATACCTTTAATCCAGGAACATAAAGTACGAGGTAAACCAGCCTCCTCAGCTTGTGTCAGAAAAAACTCTTTTTCTTGAGAAGAAATAAAAACATTATTTAGGTCAATAGGTGTTTGCCCGGAAGCTAAAATAATTTCAACCGGAATAGTTGAAGTGAAAGCGACTGTCTCTTTTTTCATTTAAAGCTAACCAGAACTATAAGCCAGCTAACTCTTTTAAAATCACAGCCTTGTCCGTTTTCTCCCAGGTGAAATCTTTATCATTGCGACCAAAATGACCATAACAAGCAGTTTTACGGTAAATTGGCTTTCTTAAATCAAGATTTCTCAGAATAGCTGCCGGGCGAAAATCGAAGACTTCCTTTACCACATCCTCAATCTTTTTCCTATCGAGCTTTTCCGTTCCAAAGGTATCGACTGTCAAAGAAATAGGATGAGCTTTACCTAAAGCATAAGAAACTTGAATTTCACATTTTTCAGCCAAACCAGCCGCAACTATATTTTTAGCAGCATAGCGAGCCATATAAGCACCCGAACGATCAACTTTTGTTGGATCTTTTCCGGAAAAGCAGCCACCACCATGACGAGCTGCCCCGCCCTAAGTATCAACAATAATCTTTCTTCCAGTCAATCCGGTGTCAGCCTTGGGACCCCCAATTTCAAACTTTCCACCAGCATTGACAATAACCTTCAACTTGTGGTAATCAACTAATTCCTCAGGAAGAATAGGTTTGATAACATGATCTATCAAGTCCGGTTTTAATAAGTCTTCTACTTCCACTCCAGGACGATGTTGAGCAGCAATCAAAACCGTATCAATGCGAATTGGTTTGCCGTTTTCATATTCCACTGTAACCTGGGTCTTTCCATCTGGTCGAAGATAGGGCAAAATACCAGCTTTCCGAACTTCTGCTAAACGATGAGCAAGTTTATGGGCCAACATGATTGGTAGTGGCATTAACTCAGGTGTCTCCGAACAAGCAAAACCAAACATCATTCCCTGGTCTCCCGCTCCCTGCCGGTCAAGCTCAGGGTCTTTTGCTTCCCCTACTCGCTCCTCATAGGCATGATTAACACCCTCAGATATATCGGGAGATTGCTCCTGTATCGCAGTGATTACGCCACAAGTATCACCATCAAAACCAAACTTTGCCCTGGTGTAACCAACTTCCTTTATTATTTCTCTGACCAAACTGGGTATATCTACATAAGTGGTAGTGCTAATTTCTCCAGCAACTATGACTAAGCCAGTAGTAACTAAGGTTTCGCAGGCAACCCGACCCATAGGGTCATCCTTGTAAATTGAGTCAAGAACCGCATCAGAAATCTGGTCTGCTAGCTTATCAGGGTGGCCTTCAGTTACTGATTCAGATGTAAAAAAATAGCGGGACATCTCCACCTCCAAAAAATTCTTTTATTAAGCATAACTTTTAGAGATTAGCAAAAATAGCTAATTCATTCAAGCATTTTATTTTGCTAAATGCTGTTCTATCTGGTTAAAAAGTTCTTCAGCAATTTTCTCTTTTGGCATTAAAGGAAGTTTGTGTTTTTTGCCATCAGAGAAAAACAAGGTTACCTTATTTAAACTTTCTCCAAAACCTTTGCCCTCGCCCACTAAATTTGCCACTAACAAATCAACCTTTTTTTCTCGCAGTTTAACTTCTGCATTTTTAAAAAGATTTTCTGTTTCGGCTGCGAAACCCACAACTATTTGTTTTTTCTTTTTCTTTAAGGAAACTTCTTTTAAAATGTCCGGATTTTCAACTAATTCCAGTTTTATTTTTTCTTGAGTCTTTTTAAGCTTTCCCGGGAAAGCTTTTGCTGGTCGGTAGTCAGCAACAGCTGCCGCCATTATTAAAATATCAGTTTGAGGAAAAAGATTTAAACAAGCTTTACGCATTTCCTCAGCTGTCTTAACATAGGTCAATTTAACTCCAAAAGGGGGTGCTAAATTAGTAGGACCAGAAATCAACTCAACTTTTGCTCCTCTTTTAAAAGCTTCGGCAGCTATTGCGTAGCCCATTTTCCCCGATGAGTAGTTAGAAATGAACCTAACTTCATCGATTTTCTCTTGAGTTGGTCCCGCAGTGACTAAAACAGTTTTACCTTTTAAAGAGTTTTTTTTTCTTAAAAGGTCTTCAACTGTTGAAATGATTTTCTCAACTGAAGCTAATCGCCCCTTTCCGGTTAAACCGCAAGCAAGCTTTCCCTCCTCAGGACTAACGATTGTTACTCCTCGACTGGTTAATGTTTTGAGATTATTTTGGACGGCAGGGTGATTGAACATTCTTTCATTCATTGCTGGCGCAATAACCACCGGACAAGTGACAGCAAGGTAAAGTAGTGAAACTGGTTCGTCAGCAATTCCATTAGCTGCTTTCGCAATAAAATTAGCAGTTGCCGGGGCTACCAGAAATAAATTTGCCCGACTGGCAATCTCAATATGGGAGACGCCAGGCTTTTCTTCAAAAACTTCCGTGTAAACTTCTCGTCCTGATAAGACTTTAAAAGTCAATGGCGTTATAAATTTAAGAGCTGATGGAGTTAAAGCGACGGTTACAGCAAAACCCCTTTTTTTTAAACCGCTCACTATTTCAGCTGCTTTGTAAGCAGCAATAGAACCTGTTACTCCAATCAGGATCTCTTGAGCTTCGGGGTTGTTATTATTCATTAGAAATTTATTCGGTTTCTTTTTGAATTTCTTCTTCCAAAACTACAGTTTCTTCAGCTGAATCTTCTGAAGAAGAAATCTTAGAAAGATTTAGCTCTTTCTTTTTAGGCTTTTTAACAAGCTCAACTTTTCCCAGCGAAATTTCTTCCAGTGCGATTGTTAAAAAATTCTTACCAAAAAAGTCAACCTGAGGTGGACGATACTTTGGTATTAACCCCTGTCGGGCTAAATTAGCATTTTCCACTAACTGGGCAGCTCTTTTGGCAGCAACTGTTGCCAATTGATATTTGCTATTGATTTTTTTTAAAAGTTCACTATAACTCGGTCTTGTTAACAAACTACCTCCTTGAAATTAATTTTTTTCTTTTTTAATTATTTTTAAAACTTCTTCAACCGTTGTTTCCAGAGTATCATTAACAACTATATAATCATACCTTTTTACCTCACGAAGTTCAAGTAAAGCATTTCTCAGCCGGAGATTTAACGAAGCCTCATCTTCAGTCTTTCGAGCCAAAAGACGGGAGCGAAGCTCTCTTAAGTTGGGAGGTAAAATAAATATCAAAACCGCATCAGAAACTTTTTCTTTAACGGTTTTAGCACCCTGAACATCAATTTCTAAAATAATGTTCTTGCCTTGAGATAAGTTTTTCTGAATAAATTTAAGAGGAGTTCCATAAAGCGAGCCATGAACAACAGCCCATTCTAAGAACTCCCCTTTACTTTTTCGTTTTTCAAACTCTTCTTTGCTTATAAAATAATAACTTTTACCTTCGATTTCGCCTTTTCTTCTTTTTCTTGTAGTGCAAGAAATAGACTTAACTAAATCTTTTTCTTTTAATAATATTGCCTCTACAATACTGCTCTTTCCAGCACCCGAAGGGCCAGAAATAACAAATAGCTTTCCTTTGCTAAAGTTAATTAACCTTTTTTTCCTAAAAGTTCGAGCAGTTTGGCTTTTTGCTTGTCGCCCAAACCCTTAACCCGGCGAGTTTCGCTAATGCCAACTTCTTCCATAATTTTCTGGCTTCTCACCTTGCCAAGTCCTGGAAGCGAGCCTAAAAGAGCTGAGACCTTCATTTTACCAACAACAGGGTCATTAGCCTTTTTGAAAACATCCTGAAGCTTTACTTTCCCCGCTTTCAGATCAGCCTTCAACTTAGCTCTTGCCCTTCTCACTTCCAGTGCTTTCTTTAGTGCCTTCTCCTTATCAGCATCTGACAATTTTGGTAGCGCCATCTATCCAACCCCCTTTATTTGGTATTTTATGCTACCGTTAGCGATTATACATCTTAAACCTTACATGAGCAAGTATTTTTTAAAAAATTTTTTTCTTTTCAAGCTTTTCGGCTTCCTGGATAGTAAACAGGTACTCCTTGCTGGCAAAATGGACAATCTTCCGGTTGATAGGTTTTTATATCAAGCTTTAACAGAGCTTGAAAATTGGGCAAATCAAGAGGTTTTATGCTTCTATCAACTATGCAACCTACCCCTATTACTTGACCCTCGTAAACATTTATAAGCTCAATTGTTTCTTTAACTGATAATGCCGTGGTCACGACATCCTCCACCACTAACACTTTTTCTCCCGTTTTAATTTCAAATCCCCTTCTTAACTGAAGTTTGCCTTCATTCCTTTCAGCAAAAATTGAACGAACCCCAAGAAAACGGGCAACTACAAAAGAAAGGACGATCCCGCCCAAAGCTGGCCCGATTACTACATCTGGTGAAGACTGCTTGAATTTTTCGCCTAACATTGCTCCCACCAGCTCGGCTAGAGTCGGATGTTGAAGCAATTTTGCCGTCTGAATATAAGTATCACTATGAACACCGGAAGAAAGGCGAAAATGCCCTTTTAAGATTGCTTCATTATCTCTTAAAATTTTTTCTAAACTTTCCATTTTGAAACTTCTTCCAAATATTGCTCCAGTTTACTTACGGGATCAGCTGCCTCAGTAATTGGTCTTCCAACGACTAAAAAATCTGCCCCATTTTTTAAAGCTCTTTTAACTGAAGAAACTCTTTTCTGGTCTGATTTTGCTTCACCGGTTAAGCGAATTCCAGGAGTCACAACTACAATGTCTGATGATAAATTATTCTTTATCAAGCGTGCTTCGTTGGGCGAAGCCACCAGACCTTTTAAGCCAGCGTTAAAGCCCATTTCAGCTAAGTTTAACACCATCTTCTCAGGAGAACATTTAACTCCCAGATTTCTCAAATCTTTTTCTTCAAGACTTGTCAAAACAGTCACTCCAAGCAAAGTGAGCTTATTAGAAGAAAACTTTTGAGCGGCCTGAACTGCTTGTTTGACCATCTCAGCTCCACCCATAAGAGAAATAGTCAAAAAACGAATATCAAGCCGTGATAAAACTTCAACTGCTTTGCCAACCTGAAAAGGAATGTCATAAATCTTCAAATCTAAAAATACTTCCCCTTTTTCTCTTATAGTCTGAACTATGTCTTTTCCCCCACTTAAAAAAAGCTGCCAGCCAACTTTAAAAGTAGTTATGTAGGGGGAAAGCAAATCGGCTAACTGTTCAGCTTTTTTTGGCTCAACTACATCAAGAGCAAGAATTAAACGGTCTTCTTTCAATTTGGTTCCTTAAAACTCCCAATTATTTCTTCAATACTTTCAAATTGATGTTTAGTAAGCCATTTTTTAAGACCTGAAATAATTTCATTAACAGTATTTGGGTTAACAAGCATTGCAGTGCCAATAAAAAAGGCTCGAGCACCAGCAATTAAGAATTCCAAAGCATCGTAATAATTAAAAATCCCACCTCCGCCGATCAGCGGAATATCGGAATTTTTTGCCACTTGATAAACAAGATAAAGAGCTAAAGGCTTGATTGCTGGCCCGGAAAGGCCTCCAGTAAGAGTAGAAAGTTGAGAAGAAAAGGTTTCAACATCAATAGCCATTCCGAGAAAAGTATTGGTAACAACTAAAGCATCAGCACCAGCTTGAGATGCGGCTATAGCAACTTCCCTTATTTTCGAAGTGTTAGGAGTCAATTTCACCCATAAAGGAAGGGAAACAACTTTTTTCACTTCTCTAACTAAATCAAAAAGCAACTTCTCATCTTTTCCAAACTCAATTCCACCCTTTTTAACATTGGGGCAAGAGACATTGAGCTCAAGGGCAATAAAGCGTTTTGATTCTTCGAGTTTTTGAGCTGCCTTTACATATTCATCGATTGTTTCGCCACCCACACTTCCCACCAGAGTGTAATCTTTTGGATAAAGGTTTACTTCTCTTTTAAGGAATTCTTCTACTCCAGGATTTTGAAGTCCAATTGAATTCAGCAAACCGGCTGGTGTTTCTGCTAAACGAGGAGGTGAATTCCCCTGCCGAGGTTTAAAGGTGACGGTTTTTAAAACAATTGCCCCGACTTCTTCAGAATTAAGAAAAGGTAGTGCCTCATAAGAGCAAGTTCCAGAAGCTAAAATTAAAGGTGATTTTAACTCTAAAGAATTGATTTTAACTTTTAAATCGATTCCCATTTGATTTCATCACCTTTGAAGACAGGCCCATCGCAACAAACCCTTTTATATCCGGCTTTCGTTAAAACCACACAGCCCAAACAAACCCCATAACCACAACCCATTTTCTCTTCAAGTGAAAACTGAGCTTCTTTTATATTCTTTAAAGAAAAAAGTTTATACACCTCCTTAAGCATAGGTTTTGGTCCGCAAACAAAATAATGAGCTAAGTTAAACTTTCCAATAACTTCGTTTAGTAAGTCAGTAACCAAACCAGCCTTGTCCATTCCTTCTTCAGCTATTGAATAAGTTGCAACTTGTTCTGGAAATAAGTCTTCTAAAGGCAAAAAGTTGTCTGGATTCTTATCCCCATACAAAAGAGTGAGAGAGAAACCCTCAAATGCTGTCTTCCAGGCTAAAAACCTGAGAGGAGCGAGCCCGATACCTCCAGCAACCAAAACGAGGTCACTGACTTTATTTTTTGGCAAAAGAAATCCTTTACCTAAGGGGCCTAATAGAGCAATAAAATCCTCTTTCTCAACTTCTGATAAAAGATAAGTTCCTTTTCCGCGGATTTCAAACAAAACCTCAATAAAATCTTTATCAGCAAAACTAATGGCAAAAGGCCGGGGCAATAAAGGGTCATAACTGCCAAGTTTAATTTGAACAAACTGCCCTGGCAAAGCAAGTTTAGCTATTTCCGAAGCTTTTATTCGCAATAAATAACGATTTTCGGCAACCTTCCGATTGAAAACCACCTTTGATTTCCGATTGAAAACCACCTTTGATTGTTGACAATAAAAAACCTTACTTTTCAATTTCACAATGGTACTCCTGCAAGCTCTTTACCCTTAACTTTTCTCGTTTTAAAGCTTTAATGCCTTCAACTGCTGCTTTTGCTCCTGGAATAGTTGTTATCAAGGGTAAACCATAAAAAGCGGCTGCGGTGCGGATATAATAACCATCACTTCGAGTTTCCTTTCCCCAGGGAGTATTGATAATCAAGGAAATGCTGCCGTCTTTTATTAAATCTATAATATTTGGCCTTCCTTCTCTAACCTTTTTAACCTCTTCAACTTCAATTCCAGCTTGTTTTAGGTAAGTATAAGTACCTTTGGTCGAAACGATGTCGAAACCAATTTCTTTAAGCGCTTTGGCAATCGGAACTATGTTCTTTTTATCTTTATCAGCCACGCTTATAAAAACTTTTCCTTTTTGAGGAAGACTTGAGCTGGTAGCTGCTTGAGCTTTAGCAAAAGCTAAAGAAAAGCTAGAGTCAATACCCATTACTTCTCCGGTTGATTTCATTTCAGGTCCTAAAATTGTATCGGCACCCGGGAAGCGACGGAAAGGAAGGGCTACCTCTTTAACCGCTAAATGTTTTAGCTTTTTTGAAGGCAATTTAAAATCTTTTAGCTCTTTCCCTATAGCTAATTTTGCTGCTACTTTTGCCAGGGGAAAACCAATAGTTTTACTGACAAAAGGTACGGTTCTAGATGCTCGAGGATTAACTTCAAGAACAAATACCTCACCATCTTTTAAAGCCATTTGAATATTAATTAAGCCTTTAACCTTTAAAGCTAAAGCAATTTTTTCGGTTATTTCTTCAATCTCTCGGATAACAGCATCGGAAAGAGTTATGGGTGGCAAAACGCAAGAGCTGTCTCCCGAATGGACACCAGCTTCCTCAATATGTTCCATAATCCCACCAATAAAAACTTCTTTACCATCGCATAAAGCATCAACATCAATTTCAATGGCATCTTCCAAAAATCTATCAATTAAAACTGGATGTTCAGGAGAAGCTTTAACCGCTGAAGTTATGTATTCTTCAAGTTTGTCTGCTGAATAAACGATTTCCATTGCCCGACCACCTAAAACATAAGAAGGTCGAACAAGCAGTGGGTACCCGATTTTCTCAGCAATTTGCAAAGCTTCTGTATAAGAAGTAGCAACATCCCCTGGTGGCTGTTTAATCTTTAGCGAGCTTAAAAGCTTGTTAAATCGGTTTCTATCTTCAGCAATATCAATGCTGTCTGAAGAAGTGCCAAGTATTTTAACTCCTGCTCTTTCAAGTGGAACAGCTAATTTTAAAGGGGTTTGACCGCCGAACTGAGTTACAACGCCAAGTGGCTTTTCATTCTCTATTATATTCATCACATCTTCAAAAGTAAGTGGTTCAAAGTAAAGTCTATCAGAGGTATCGTAATCAGTTGAAACAGTTTCCGGATTGCAGTTAACCATAATTGTTTCGTAACCTTCTTCTTTTAAAGCGAAAGCTGCGTGAACACAAGCGTAGTCAAACTCTATTCCCTGGCCAATCCGATTTGGTCCACTGCCCAGAATCACCACTTTTGGCTTTGAGGAAGGGAGGGCTTCATTTTCTTGCTCATAAGTTGAGTAAAAATACGGTGTGTAAGCTTCAAACTCGGCTGCACAAGTATCAACCATTTTGTAAACCGGTTTTATCCCTAATTCTTTCCTCTTTTGTCTAACTTTGTCTTCTCTTGACTTTAAAAGGAAAGCCAATTGGTAATCAGAAAAACCAAATTTTTTTGCTTCTAAAAGCTTTTCAGCTGTAATTGTTTCAAGGGTAAACTTTTTAAGCTCTTCCTCAAAATCAACAATTTCTTTAATCTGCTCTAAAAACCAGGGGTCAATATAGCTAATTTTATGAACTTCTTCAACAGAATAACCTCTTTTTAAAGCCGCTTTGATATAAAAAAGCCTTTCTGAGTTGGGAGTAGAAATTTTTCTCTCAATTAGTTCGGGATTTATTTCACCTCGGCCGTCTGCACCTAAACCATAACGCCCAATTTCCAGAGAACGAGCAGCTTTTTGTAAAGCTTCTTTAAAAGTGCGTCCAATCGACATTACCTCGCCTATTGACTTCATCTGAGTGCCTAAAACATCTTCGGCCCCAGGAAATTTTTCAAAAGTAAAGCGAGGCATTTTAACCACCACATAATCAATTGTCGGTTCAAAAGAAGCTGGGGTTTCACGAGTAATGTCATTGGCTATTTCATCTAAAGAGTAACCCACTGCTAGCTTGGCAGCAATTTTCGCGATTGGAAAGCCAGTTGCTTTTGAAGCCAAAGCAGAAGAGCGTGAAACTCGAGGATTCATCTCGATTACCATTATCTCTCCGTTATCAGGATTGACAGCGAATTGAATGTTTGAACCACCAGTTTCAACCCCGATTTCTTTCATAATAGCAATTGAAGCATCTCTTAACTGCTGATACTCTTTATCGGTTAAAGTTTGAGCTGGAGCAACTGTAATTGAATCCCCAGTGTGAACCCCCATTGCGTCAAAGTTTTCAATCGGACAGACGATAACTACATTGTCGTTTTTGTCTCTCATAACTTCCAGCTCATACTCTTTCCAACCAATCACTGATTCTTCAATCAAAACTTCGTGGACAGGCGAAAGCATCAAGCCTTGGCCAACGATTTTTTCAAACTCTTCTAAGTTATAAGCAATTCCCCCACCAGTACCGCCCAAAGTAAAACTTGGACGAATTATCAAAGGAAAAGTTAGTAAAGAAAGCACTTCTTTGGCTCGACTGATAGAGTTAACCAACTCGCTTCGCGGAACCTTCAAGCCGATTTTTTTCATCGCTTTTCGAAAAGCTCTACGGTCCTCAGCTTTTTTAATAGCCGAAAGAGTAGCTCCAATCATTTCAACCCCGTATTTATCTAATACTCCTTTTTCGGCTAATTCTACGGCCGTGTTTAATCCTGTTTGTCCACCAAGAGTTGGAAGTATAGCATCAGGTCTCTCTTTGGCAATTATTTTTTCGACAATCTCTGAAGTTATTGGTTCAACGTAAGTAGCATCAGCAAACTCGGGGTCAGTCATTATAGTAGCAGGATTGGAATTGACCAGTATCACTTTATATCCGTCTTGTTTTAATACTTTGCAAGCCTGAGTGCCTGAATAGTCAAACTCACAAGCTTGCCCAATAACAATCGGGCCAGAACCAATTATTAAAATTTTCTTAAGGTCAGTTCTTTTAGGCAAAACCTCTCCTTTTTATTAATTTAATGAAATCATCAAAAAGGTAAGTCGTATCATGGGGACCAGGCGAGGCTTCAGGATGAAATTGAACTGAAAAAGCTGGCACATTTAAACAGCGAAATCCCTCGAGCGTCCCGTCGTTTAAATTTAAATGAGTAATCTGAACTTTACCAAACTCGCTTTCACCAATAAGCTTTCTCTTAATATCAAACGCCTGCCCAACCTCCCATTTTTTTAGCTCAATTCCGAAAGAAAGCGGATTAACAGCAAATCCGTGGTTTTCAGAAGCAATTTCTACCCTTCCATTAATTAAATTCTTTATAGGCTGATTAGAGCCGCGATGACCAAACTTCAATTTGTAGGTATTTGCTCCTAAGCCAAGACCGAGCATTTGATGACCCAAACAAATTCCAAAAAGAGGGACTTTGCCAATCAATTGACGAATTAAGGAAATCAAGTAAGTTACTGGCGCTGGGTCGCCAGGTCCATTTGAGAATAAAACGCCATCAGGTTTTACTTTTAATACTTCCTCAACATCAGTTTTTGCTGGCACAACATAAACAGAGCAGCCTCTCTCAGCAAGTTCTCTCAAAATGTTTTGTTTTACTCCTCCGTCAACAACAACAACCCGATAGTCCCCGTCAGTTTCTCCGTTAAAATAATAAGGTTTTTGAGTAGTCACTTCCTTAACTAAATCTTGTCCAACAATTGAAGGATACTCTTTAACTTTTTTTAAAAGTGAATTTGGGTTTAAATCTTCAGTGGAAATTGCTCCTTTCATTGCTCCAGCTGTCCTTATTTTTCTAACCAGCGCTCTTGTATCAATGTCTTGAATGCCAACTACTTTTTTCTCTGAAAGCCAATCTTGAAGGCTCTTTTCAGCCCGCCAATTGGAGTAAATTCGCGAACCTTCCTTTACAATAAAACCAGAAACCTGTGGTTTTGCTGACTCAAGGTCCTCAGAGTTAACACCATAATTGCCAATGTGGGGATAAGTTAAGGTAACAATTTGGCCATAATAAGAAGGGTCAGTAAGAATCTCTTGATAGCCAGTCATTGAAGTGTTGAAAACAACTTCGCCGAAGGTCTCACCAAGAGAGCCAAAAGATTTGCCTTCAAAATAGGTTCCGTCTTCAAGAACTAACAATGCTTTAGGTTTATCCAAGCAGCTTCTCCTCCCAGCAAAGTAAACGTCCGTTAGCAATCACTCCAAAAGTTTTTCCCTTTAGTTTCCAACCCAAAAAAGAGCTGTTATAAGCCCAGCCATTTTCTTCCTTTTGATAAACCCATTCTTTATCAGGGTCAAAAATTGTTAAAGAAGCGGGCAAGCCGGGTTTAATTCCCCTCTTCAGCTCTAACAAAGCGCCTGGGTTTAAACTCATTAATTGTGAAAGATCTGTTAAAGAGATTTTATTTTCAAGAACAAAGTTTGTATAAATTAAAGAAAGAGCAGTATCTAGGCCAACCACTCCAAAAGTTGCTCTTTCAAACTCAATCTCTTTGTCTTCAGCTGAATGGGGAGCGTGATCAGTAGCAATCGCATCAATTGTCTTATCAATCAATCCTAATTCAAGTGATTTAACATCTTCTCTTGTTCTTAAAGGTGGTTTCATTTTGAAATTTGAGTCAAAACTTTCAAGCTTTTCTTCAGTCAATAAAAGGTGATGCGGAGTAACATCAGCAGAAACTTTTAAACCTTTCTTTTTGGCTTCTTTTACAAGCTGGACTGCTCCCAAGGTTGAAAGATGGGTGAAATGAAGCTGAGTTGGATAATACTGCAAAAGTGTTAAGTCACGAGCAATAGCTATTTCTTCGGCAGCGGCTGGTATTTCAGGCAATCCTAATTGAGCCGAAATCACACCTTCGTTTATCTGGCCTTCAGCTGATAAAGTTTGCTCTTCAGGGTGTTGCATCAAAACCAAATCAAAAGCTGAAGCATAGCGCAAAGCCATCTTCATAACCCATGATGATTGAACATAGCTTCCATCATCAGTTAAAACTTTCACACCTGCTTCCTTAAGCAATCCCATCTCAACAATTCTTTCACCTTTTCGCTCGCGAGTTATAGTTGCCGCCACTTGAAAATCAAATTCTGGAATTAAAGCAGCTTTATTTTTAACAAAGTTCACAAGCTCAGGAGTGTCTATTGGCGGTTCGGTATTGGGCATCATTAAACAACCAGTAAAACCTGATAAAATGGCTCTTTCAATCCCTTGCAAAACTGATTCAACTTCTTTCTTGCCTGGTTCACGGAAATGCAGGTGAAAGTCAATCAAGCCTGGCAAAATAACTTTTCCTTCGCAATCCAAAACTTTCGCCTCAGCAATACTAATTGAAGGAGCCACTTCAACAACTCTGTTTTCTTCAATTAAAACATCCATTTTTTCTTCTTTTCCAAAGCCATCTACAACCAAACCGTTCTTTAGAAGAATCATTTACTCTTTTAACTTCCTCCTTCTCCCGTTAATAAATATGAAAGTATTGCCATCCTCATCGCCACTCCATTTTCAACTTGCTCATCAATTAAAGATAAAATGCTGTCAGCCACCTCTGAAGCCAATTCCCAGCCGCGATTTATTGGTCCCGGATGCATTAAAAATGCTCCTTTTTTGAGTTTTTGAAGATGAGGAAGTTGAAAACTATAAAACCTTATATACTCTCTTTCTGATGGAAAATAAGAAAGAGCAGCTCGTTCTTTTTGAATTCGCAATAAATAAACAACATCGGCTTCTTGAACAACATCTTCTAATGAGTGAGTAATTTTTAAATCCGGGTTAATTAAATAAGATGGCAGAAGTGTGGGTGGAGCAACAAGCGTTATTTCGGCCTCAAATAACTTTAAAATTTTAATTAGCGAGCGCGCCACTCGCGAGTGAAGAATATCGCCAACAATTGCCACTTTAAGTTTTTCAAGATAGCCGAACTTTTCTTTTATAGTAAAAAGGTCAAGCAGAGCTTGCGTAGGGTGTTCGTGCGTTCCATCGCCAGCGTTAATGACTGAAAAATTATAGTCTGTTAATTGACAATGGATCCCACATGAAGAATGCCGCAAAACCAAAGCATCTATTTTCATTGCTTGGAGAGTTTTAGCCATATCCTTTATTGTTTCCCCTTTTTCCAAAGAACTACCTTTAGCCTGAAAAGCAAGCGTATCAGCTGAAAGTCTTTTAGCCGCTATTTCAAAAGAGGCTCGGGTTCGTGTGCTCGGCTCAACAAAGCAAAGAGCAATGGTTTTGCCTCTCAAAGCGGGCACCTTTTTAACTTCACGAGTTGAGACTTCTTTGTATGAAGCAGCGTTGTTTAAAAGTTGCTCAACTTCACTTTTTTGTAAATCGTCAATTGAAATTAAATGCCGAGGGTTCAATCTTTTTCCCACTCACCTGTGTCTGTTTTAAACTCACCAATATAAACAGCATCTTCTTCATCCACTTCTTTAAGACAAACTCTGATTTCTTCCTTTTTAGCTGTTGGTACATTCTTACCTACAAAATCGGCTTTAATTGGCAGTTCGCGATGGCCACGGTCAACTAAAACCGCTAATTGAATCATTCTTGGGCGGCCGAAATCCATAATAGCATCTAAAGCAGCTCGAACTGTGCGGCCAGTAAACAGTACATCGTCAACAATAACCATAATCTTATCTTTAACATTAAAAGGTAAGCTGGTCTTTTGAACCAAAGGGTTGGAAAGGCGGGTAAAATCATCGCGATACAAGGTAATATCAAGCTCACCAACAGGAACTTCAGTGCCTTCAATTTCTTTGATTAACTTTGAAACGCGATGAGCAAGATAAATTCCTTTGGTTCTTATGCCAACAATAAGTAAATCACTTGCGCCTTTATTGCGCTCCAGTATTTCGTGAGCCAAACGTGTTAAAGTGCGATAAATTAACTCTTCGTCCATAATTTTTGATTTAATAACAAATCTCATCTATTTCTCCTTTTAGTTCTGCTGGTTGATTTGATTTTTGACTGAGCTTTTTGAAATAAAAAAACCTTCCACTCACTTGCGGAAGGTTTATTATATCCAAACATCTCTTTTACCTCCTTCCTGGCCTCTCCGGACCAGATTTAAAGGTTTATAAATTTGATATAGTATAGGTTAGAAAAAAAATTAAGTCAAATTTTTTTATTTTTCTTTTTTCATTTTAATCCGCCTTAATCCCCCTTATTTCAAGGCAAAACAATTTACTACTCTTTTTTAAAAGGGGTGTTGAAAAGGTTTTTTGTTTTGTCATTCCAGTTTTGAGACAAGCGAAGACATAGCAATTTGAATACCTTCGATTTTTAAAAAAATATTAGTCGACTTAAAGTCAGCGACTGCAGATAGCAATGCTTTAAGCCATTTTAGAATTTTGCTTACACAGTTCAATAAAGCAGAAAATAAATTTGGCTTGCTAAATTCAATATCAAAGCGAATATAAAGGAGCTACTGTGGTGCCCCATATATGGGATTAATCCCTTTCAGGGGTTCTTTTTTATTTCTATGTGACCCCAGCCAGCTTCTAAAATCCTAATAACTTTT
>CAYRQL010000002.1:0-77204 GCA_964426525.1 uncultured Actinomycetota bacterium
TCCCCCTTATAAATAAGGGGGAGATTTAGACTCCTCCCTTTTTTAAAGGGAGGTTGGGAGGGATTTTCAATCCCCCTTAATCCCCCTTATTCTAAGGGGGAGAGACATTTGAAAATTTCCTAAGGGGGAAAACATGAGAACTTATAAGTAAGGGGGAGAAACAGAAGAGCTGATAAATAAAGGGGAGGTATTTTTTCAATCCCTCTTAATCCCCCTTATAAATAAGGAGGAAATAACTTACTCCTCCCTTTCCTAAAGGGAGGTTGGGAGGGATTGGAGGTTGGGAGGGTTACCAAACCTCAAAGAAAATAAAGTTAGCCTTCATGTTGCCGAAAAAAGATAAGAAGCCATAACTACAACATTTAAGCCAGACCTTTAGCAAGCGCAATTTGGGCTAAAAACCAATTAAATTCAAATACCAATTCATAATAGCTGGTCCAAAAAATAAAGCAACAACGCCGCCCAGTGAGAGAAAAGGACCAAAAGGGATTTCTTCTTTCCTCTTTTTTTCTTTAAGATAAATAAGCAAAAGGCCTACCAATGAACCGAGGAAAAAAGCAACAAATAAAGCAAAAAAAACATAATAACCAAGATAAAGCCCGAGAAAAAAAACCAGCTTCAAATCCCCACCGCCCATACCTTCCTTGCCAAATATTAAAGGAGAAATAAAAGCTAAAAAATAAAAAAAGGAAAATGCCGCCAGTGCTCCAAAAAAAGAAGAAAAAACCGAACCAGGCAAAAGAGGCAAAAAGTTTAATGAAAAGACCGCAAAGTCAAGGATTAATAATCCCAGAGAAAGAAAAATTGCCGGTAATATAATTTTATCAGGGATAATAAAGGTATCAAGGTCAATAAAAGACACGACTAAAAGAACCGATAGAAAAAAAAGGCTCAAGAAAAAAGAAGCATTGAAGCTCTGAACAGCCAGATAATATGAAGACAAAAAAGTAATACCTGCTAAAAGCTCAACCAAAGGATAGCGCCAAGAAATTTTACCACCACAATCGCGACATTTGCCTTTCAAAATTAAAAAACTAATTAAAGGTAGGTTGTCATACCACCTTATTGGTTTCTGGCAATTTGGGCAGTGCGAAGGAGGACTGACAATTGATTTATCTTGTGGAAGGCGATAAATAATTACATTGAAAAAGCTGCCGAAGCAAAGCCCAAAAAGAAAAAGAGCTGTCCAAATCATAGTGAACATTTTGCCACAAAACCTCAGGCCGCGGAAACCCCCAGCTATAAACATGTAGCGGAAACTTTTAGGCACTCCTGTTACTTTGGGTCTTTGAAACAGCAATTTGGTAATTACAAGCGAGGCGAAGTAATCCCGTTGTTTGAGAAAAAAGACAATTTCTGGGACTGCTTCGCTCCCTTCTTTTGACGTCGCTCGCAATGACACCATTTTTTTAATCCCCCTTAATCCCCCTTATAAATAAGGGGGAGATATTGGAGAGCTTATAAATAGAGGGGAGACACAAGAGAGATTATAAACAAGGGGGAATACTATGCTCCTTTCTTTTGTAAAGTTATCTAACTTACTCCTCCCTTTTGTAAAGCTACCTATCTTGCTACTTCCTTTTTGAAAGGGAGGTTGGGAGGGTTTTTACTTTATTTTCCTAATCAGAAAAAAAGAGGCGGCTTTCGCCGCCTCTCCGAGCTTACGCTTCTCCTCTAAACTATACTATAGCCTGTGAGGATTGTTAGCATCATTTTCATAATTTATGCAATGAGCTTTAGCATCAGTCTGGCTTGTGCCGGTAATGGTGTAAAAAGGAACAGATCCTCCAGTTGACTGAGCTTTAGGACACACTGGCGGTGTTTGGAAATAATTAGGAATGAACGGATGGTCGTTATCAATATCACTTGCTAGCCGGCCCCAGTTCACAGAGCCTTCATTTGAGGCAACATAAGTCTGAATGTTCCCCTCAATGTTGCGAAGATTGGACTGGCAAGTTCGACGCCAGGCAGCCTCCCGAGCCACATTAAAAACTGGAACAGCAATGGCAATCAAAATAGCTATAATGAGAACGACCACCATAAGCTCGATAAGAGTAAAACCTTTCTCATTTCTCATTTTTTTCACCCCCTTCCTTTGTTCTCATTTTCTTTATCGACCAAAAAAACCTGGACTTTAGAGAAAATTTACCCAAATTTTTCTAATCTACCCCAAATTGGTGACTACTTTCCAATAAGAGTTATAAGCTGAAACATTGGCATATAAATGGAAATTAAAATACCGCCTACTGAAAGACCTAAAAACATCATTAAAATTGGTTCAAGCATAGAAGTTAAAGACTCTACCGTAGTTGTAACTTCGCTATCGTAAAAGTCAGCTACTTTGTTGAGCATTGTATCCAGAGCGCCAGTCTCTTCCCCAATAGCAATCATCTGAACCACCATTGGTGGAAAAACTTTGCTTGAAGAAAGGGGTTTAGATATTGTTTCGCCCTCTTTAATGCTAGCTCGGGCTTCTCTAACTGCTTTGGTAATAACAGCATTTTCGGCCGTATCAGCCACTATGTCCATTGCTTGAAGAATAGGCACCCCGCTAGCAATAAGAGTAGCAAAAGTGCGAGTAAACTTAGCCAGCGACATTTTTTGAGTCAATATACCAAAAACCGGAAGTCTCAACTTGGTAGAATCGATAATAAAAAGAGCCTGAGGATTTTTCTTAGCTTGACGATAACCAAAAATCAGGCCAAAAATAGCTGCGCCCATCAACCACCAGAAGCCCCTTATAAAACCACTAAGAGCCAGCAAAACTTTAGTTGGTAAGGGTAACTCCCCGCCTAACTGGCTAAACATTCCAACAAAAATGGGAACGATAAAAATTATCATAGCGAAAACAAGAACCAAAGCCAGCCCAAGAACAGCAATCGGGTAAGAAAGAGCTGATTTTATCTTACCTTTTAACTCCATATCTTTTTCAAAATGCTCAGCTATTCTTATTAAAGCTTCATCAAGAACACCGCCAGCTTCTCCTGCCCGAGTCATATTAACAAAAATAGCTGGAAAAACCTGTGGATGCTTGGTTAAAGCCTCAGAAAGAGAAAGGCCTCCCTCGACATCTTTTTGAATCTGAGTAATGACTGTTCTTAAAGTTGGGCTTTCGGTTTGATCAGCCAGGATTGCCAGAGCCTTAGTAATGGAAACACCGGCATTTATCATCGTTGCGAACTGGCGAGCGAAAACCGTAATATCCTTGGTCTTTACTCCCCGTCGAACGAGAGAAAAACCGCCCAGGCCAGCTGCTTCTTTTTTTTCTGAAATATCAAGAACCACATAACCCATACCCCGCAGCTTGGAAGCTACGGCCATCTGATTTTCAGCTTCAATTGCCCCCGAAATTACTTTCCCGGCCTTATCGCGAACTCGGTAAAGATAGGTTGCCGGCATCTTCTACCACCTCCCACTGCTTCTTATATTGCTTTACCTAAAAACTGTTTTAAATTTTGCTGATCTATTGCTCTTTGTAAAGCTATTTCATAACTTATTTTACCACGACGGACTAAATCTGCCAAAGCCTGGTCCATTGTTTGCATCCCGTATTTACCACCAGTTTGAATGGCCGTGTAAATCTGATGAGTCTTAGCTTCCCTTATTAAGTTTCTTACCCCAGGAGTTGGAATTAAAACTTCTACAGCGACTATTCTTCCCTGACCATCCTTAGTGGTCAAAAGCTGCTGAGCAATTATCCCTTGAAGAACTCCGGCTAACTGAATTCTGATCTGCTGTTGCTGGTAGGGAGGGAAAACATCGACGATTCGGTCAATAGTTTGAGGGGCATCTTGAGTATGGAGGGTAGCAAAAACTAGATGACCAGTTTCGGCTGCTGTCAAAGCCGTCGATATAGTTTCTAGATCTCGCATTTCACCAATTAATATAACATCTGGGTCCTGGCGCAATACATATTTTAGAGCTTGAGGAAAGCTCTTGGTATCCGAGCCCACTTCCCGCTGGTTAACAATTGACTTTTTGTGAGGATGAAGAAACTCAATTGGATCTTCTATGGTTATTATATGGCAGTTCCTGGTTTCATTTATAATGTTTATTAAAGAGGCTAGAGTTGTCGATTTGCCTGAACCAGTTGGACCAGTTACTAAAACCAGCCCACGGGGTTTTCGGGTGAACTCTTCAAGCACTAGAGGCAAACCGAGCTCTTGAAGAGTGGGTATCTTAACTGGAATTAAACGGAAAGCCCCTGATAAACTGTTACGCTGAAAGAAAATGTTGACTCTGAACCTTCCTTTACCCGGCAAAGAGTAGGAAAAATCATATTCCCAGTTTCTTTCCAGCGCTTCCCGCTGCTCCTGGGTTAAAATGCCGTAAAGCATCTCTTTGGTGTCCTGAGGCATAAGCTTAGGATAGTCAAGAGGTACCAGGTTCCCATGAAGCCGTATCACTGGCGGAGAACCAACTGTAATATGAAGGTCTGAGGCTCCCTTCTCAATTACTTCTAATAAAACCTGGTCAATATTGATCAATTAGATCACCCTTTCCAAATTTTTACTACTTCAAGCGACAACGCGCAATAACTCCTCGATTGAAGTCAGGCCCATTTTGACTTTTTCAAACCCATCCATTCTTAAAGTCTTCATTCCTTCCTCGATAGCAACCTTTTTAATCTGTTCAGCGGTTGCTTTTTCCACTGTCAACCTTTCAATTGTCTCACTCATTAGCATAACCTCATAAACACCCATTCTACCTTTGTAGCCGGTATTATTACATTTAGGACAGCCTTTCGGACGGTACAAAGTTGGGATTTCTCCGCTTTCATCGAAAGGAAAACCTATCTCTTCAAGCGCTTTCCGTGAAGGTTGATAGGGCTCCTTACACTCAGAGCAAAGCCGCCGAGCTAATCTTTGAGCCTGAACACAGTCAATCGCCGAAGCTACCAGAAAAGGTTCAATCCCCATTTCAATTAGACGAGAAATGGCCGAAGGGGCATCGTTAGTGTGAAGGGTCGAAAAAACCAGGTGACCAGTCAGAGCAGCTTCAATAGCTATTTCTGCCGTTTCGTGGTCTCTAATTTCGCCAACCATTAAAATGTCCGGTGAAGCCCGTAAAAGCGAACGCAATCCTCGAGCAAAAGTAAAACCAATCTTCGGATTAACTTGAACTTGATTAATGTTTGGCAAACGATATTCAACCGGATCTTCAATAGTAATTATGTTTTTATCCGGTTTGTTCAGAATATTAAGTGTTGCATAAAGAGTCGTGGATTTACCAGAGCCAGTTGGACCAGTGATCAAAATAGCTCCATATGGTTTGGTGAAAGCAGCCTGATAGCGTTCCAGGCTTTCAGGAAGAAAACCCAGTTTATCGAGGTCAAGAAGAACGCTCTCTTTAGCTAATACTCGCAAAACTATCCTTTCGCCATAGATAGTCGGCAAAGTAGCAACACGAAAGTCGTAAACTTTTCCCGAGACTGACAAAGAACAGTGGCCATCTTGAGGCTTTCTTTTTTCAGCAATGTCTAAACTGGCCATAATTTTAAATCGAGAAAGGAGACCTGCTTGAATGCTTTTTGGCGATCTCATAACCTCGTGCAAAACGCCGTCAATTCGGTAGCGAACTCTTAAGTCTTTTTCTTGCGGTTCAATATGAATATCGCTTGCCCCTTGCTTTACTGCCCGAGTTACTATCATATTAACCAGTTTAACAATAGGAGCATCCTCAACCAGTCCCTCGATTGACTTGGTGGCTGCTGACTCCTCCGCTTCTCCTAAAATTTCCTGCAAGTCTTCTTCAACTTCAGTAACTTCAGTCATTTTGTAGGAGCGGCTAATTGCTTCATTCAAAACCTCTTCGCTAACTTTAAGTGGTTTAATTTCATAACCAGTTGACATTCTCAAGTTATCCAGCGCAAAGATGTCTCGAGGGTTTACCATAGCCACCAACAGCTTATTTTCCTCAAAACCCAGTGGCAAAATCTTTTTCTTCCGAGCCTCAGGCTCGCTAACCATCATTAAAGCATTTGGGTCAACTTTGTAATCAAACAAATCAACTTCTTCAACCCTATCGCAGGCTTCAGTCATCTTCTTTAAAGCCACTTCTCGCTCCACTTCCTGAATTAAATCAGTAAGGTCGGTTAAATCTTCAGTGGTTTCCAGGGCATAAAAGCGCTCAATTGCTTCCTGGATCTCTTCCTTTAAGGCAACAGCAGGTTCAACTTTCATTCCAGTAATAGATTCAACTTCTTCTCTGGCAACCACATCGCGAGGATTAGTCATGGCTAACAATACTTTCCCATCTCCCACCGTCATAGGAAGCACCAAAAACTTCCGAGCCAGGTCTTCAGAAACAACTTCAAGTGCTCTTTTTTCTGGGGCTTCTTTTTTTAAGTCAACAAACTTAATTCCAAGCTGCTGAGCAATCATCCTGACCAAATCTTTCTGGCTAATATAACCAAGATAAACTAAAGCCCGAGCCAGCGGTAAGCCCGTTTTCTGCTGTACCTCACGGGCATCGTTTAGTTGGTCTTCATTAACTAAGCCAGATTCAAGTAGAACTGCTGTGAGCTCTTTCTTTGGCATCTTTCTCTTCCTTACTTAAAATTTTATCGGCGTAATCGATAAAATCTTGATAATATGGAGAGTTCTCATCTAAAACCATTTTACTTCCATCATTAAAATGGAGTTCGACTTTCTTGGGGCTCTTTAATTCTTCTTCGAAAATTTCTTTCTTGGCCTCAAGGGCCTCCTTCAGGAAAGGAGTTGAAGGTTTTATCCTTCCTTCCTTTTTTCCTAACCAAAACGCTAGAAAAGCCAGTGCCCCCGCTAAAATTGCCGCCAGGTAAATCCAGGCCTTCAAATTAACCTTCCTTTTCAATTTTCTTGATTTTGCCTTCTTTCTTTTCGATAAACTCCAGTACCTTAGTCAAAAGTCCAAGTAAAACCAGCTTAACACTTTCTTTATCCCGAGCATCACAAAGATAAAAAGGCACATCATCTGAAAGGCCAAGTTTCTTGCGCAATCGAACCAGTGCCCCTTCTTCTAATCCATCAGTCTTGTTAACCGCTACGACATAAGGAGCTTCCGAAATAGTCTGAAAATAAGTTAAAAGTCGAAATGCTTCTTTAAGACTTTCAACGTCCGAGTAATCAATTAAAATTACAAATCCAAGCATCCCTTCCGAAAGGGTTTCCCACATAAAGCTGAACCTTTCTTGCCCCGGTGTACCAAATAAATAAAGAGCCATATCTCCAGAAACAGTAATCCGGCCAAAATCCATCGCCACTGTTGTTTCTTCTTTCTTAACTGCGTCTTTAGGGTTGGTAATTTTTCGCTCAGTGGTTAAAACAGCAATTTCACTGATAGTTTTAATAAAGGTTGTTTTTCCAGCATTAAACGGACCGGTGACAACAATTTTTACCGACCGCACTCTGCCACCTACAATCGCCGGATGCCTTTAATTACTTGCAAGACGATTTCTCGAGAAATATTTTCATCCATAGTGATTTTTTTGCTCTCCTCTTTTTTAATCTCTTCCTTTTTTAGCTTTTCTTTCTCACCAGCTGCTTCTTCTCGAATTTCTTCAGCCGGTTCTTCTCCTTCTGTTAAGGCAGTAAGTTCTTCTAACATTTCTTCTAGCTCTTCCTCAGGCACCTCTTCCTTCTTTTCTACTTCGACTTCAACTTCTACTTCCGGTTTGTCCTCTGTACTCGAAACCCCAATTGAACCTAAAATCTGCTCGGTTATTCGGGCAGTGATCTCTTCAACTACTTGATCTGCTTTCTTTTTTATTTCCTCATCAGTTACTTCAGTAGATATTCTTTCCTTGGCTGGCGGTTTTTGTTTTTCCTCCACTTTTCCAGCTTTTTCTGCTTTAGCTTCTTTTTCTTCGATTTTTTCCTCTTTAGCCGGCGCTGGCTGCTTTAAAGTTATAACCTCTGCTTTCTTCTTGCTAGTTGGCTCAACTAAAGACTCAGCTACCAAACGATAAAGAACCCGACAGGTTTCAAATTCTGAAAGCCCCATTTGCTCAGATAAAGTTCGCACATCATTTTGGCCATCAAGAAAATAAAGAGCTTTCCATTCTAAAGGCTTCAGGATAATATCTTTTCCAGCTTCTGCTGGCTTTAAGCTTAAAACGAAGACTAAATCTAAAGAAGGGATTCTTTGCTTGACATTTCTCCATTCCTCCAAACGTTTTTCAGTCACACCCATCAATTCAGAAATATTAACAGTTATCCCAACATCAAACTCAGTATCTTCTTTGTTAGCCTCAAAAAAGAAATCTCCTTCCTGCCAGGTAAAAACATCAAATAAAGAATCAGCTAAGTGTTCAGATAGAAGTCCTTTCAAATCTTCCTGAGAAATTAATTTTTTGGCAATAAGGTACTCGCCAAGCTTTATTCCATTTTTTGTCGATTCTTGAGAAATCTTTTTAATCTCATCAGGAGAAATTTTTAAAACTTTAGACAACCTCTCCTCAAATGGAGCTGCTTTCCAGCCTGAATAAGCAGCATAAATCCCCCCACTACGGAAGTAAATAGTGCTGCTCGTCTCCCCGCTTGTGATAAATAAAGCACCAGTTTTCTTTCCCATTGAAATAAGCTGGAAAATTTCAGTCAGGTTAAAGTCTCTAAGATTGCCTTTTAATGCCATAGACGCCACCTATCACCTTCATAACAATTCGCCAACTTCATGAGCAGCATTCTTTAAGTCATAAAATACTAACCCTAATTTTGCTTCCTTCCGAGCAATACCAACAAGCACTGCCTTTTCCCTAGCTGACATTAAGAAAACAAAACCTTTTTCGCCCTCGACAAACACCTGAGTTAGATTTCCCTTGCCAAGCTCATGAGCAGCCTTTTCGCCTAAGCTCAAAATTGCTGCCGACATTGCTGCTACTCTATCCTCTTCAACCTCAGCTGGTAAGGCTGAAGCCATTATCAGCCCATCAAAACTTACTACTGCCGCTGCTTCAAGATAGTCAGAAGAACGAAGAAGTCTTTCTAAAAGCTCGGTAAGTTTGCTTTCACGGCTTTCTTCAACGACCGGAGTGGTAGTCTCAACTAAATTCTCTTCAACCGACGAAAGTTGGCTTTCATCGTCGCTACTTGTGTAAACTCCGCCCGCCTGTTCTTCCTCATATTCCCAGTCGCCAGTTTTAATATGCTCCATCTTTCCTCCTTTCCTAAGCGATTACTCGCATAACTTCTTCAATAGAGGTAACACCCTCCTTAACCTTAAGGAAACCCTCTTCTTTGAGGGTTACCATTCCCTCTTCAATAGCTGTTTTTCTTATCAAATCAGTACTTGCCCTTTCCACAATTTGTCTTTCTATATTTTCACTCATTAGTAAAACTTCGTAAATACCTATTCTGCCACGATAACCCGTCTTATTGCAATATTCACAACCTTTAGCCCGATAAATTTCGGGAATCTTGCCATTTTCATCCATTGGAAAATTAATATTATTAAGTGTTTCTAACGAAGGGGTAAAAGATTCTTTACACTCAGGACAGAGAACTCGAGCCAGTCGTTGGTTAACCACGCAGTCAATAGCAGAAGAAACTAAAAAAGTCTCTAAACCCATCTCAATCAACCGGGTTATAGTTGAAGCAGCATCGTTAGTATGAAGAGTAGAAAGAACTAAATGACCAGTTAAAGCTGATTCGATTGCAATTAAGGCAGTCTCCTGGTCTCGAACTTCACCTATCATCACAATGTCCGGGTCATGCCGCAAGATTGAGCGTAGAGCAGCAGCAAAAGTTAGCCCAGCTCGAGGATTAACTTGAACCTGATTCAAGCCCACCAGACGATACTCCACTGGGTCTTCAACTGTTATCACATTCTTCTCAACCGAGTTCAGGAGGGAAACACAAGAATAAAGAGTAGTAGTCTTACCTGAACCAGTAGGTCCAGTAATGAAAATAGCACCGTAAGGCTTTAAGAGAGACGATTTCAACCTCTCGAGACCAACCTGTGAAAATCCCAGTTCCTCCAGTTTCATTAGAGCACTGCTTTTCTCTAAGAGTCTTAAAACCACTTTCTCTCCATGAATTGTAGGAATTGTAGCCACCCTAAAGTCAATAGGTCGGCCGTCAATAATTAAGCTAAATCGGCCGTCCTGAGGAAGGCGCTTCTCAGCAATGTCCATGTTAGCCATGATTTTTAATCGAGCAGTTAAACCGTGTTGTACTCTTTTGGGCGATTTCAAAATATCATGGAGAACACCGTCAATTCGATACCTTATTCTTACTTCGCTTTCTTGAGGGTCAATATGAACATCAGCTGCCCGGCTGCGAGCAGCTTCAGTCAATATATAGTTTGCTAACTTAACAATAGGTGCTTCCTCATCCTCTTCCACTTTTTCTACCAGAGCTTGAACGTCAGCCCCTTGAGTCTCTTCAGCCTCGCCCACCACTGACTCCATCATTTCTTCAACTTCTCTATCCATTTGAAAGTTCTGAGCAATAGCGTTAACAACATCAGTTTCAGTGGAAACCACCGGTTTTATTTCGTAACCAGTCATAATACGCAAATCATCAACAGCAAAAACATTAGCCGGATCAGACATTGCCACTACCAATTTATTGTCTTCAATATCAATCGGTATCAACTCATAGCGCCGAGCCATATCTTCTGGAATCAAAGCTATAGCTGCCGGGTTTATTTTGTACGTTGAGAGTTTTAAATAAGGAAGATTGGTCGCTTTAGCAACTGCTTTGGCTATATCTTCTTCAGTAGTATAACCCAATTCAACCAAAGTCTTTACCAGACTGCGACCATCTTGAGATTCAACAGCTTCTTGCAACTGGTCTTCAGTTACTAGTCCTGCTTCAAGGAGTATTTTCCCTAATCTCTTCTTAAGTCTAACCATTTAACTGCCCTTCAAAGCAGCTTCAGCTGCTTCTCTAAGTAATTTTAATTCAAGCTCGCTTCCCTCCCAAACTTGAAAAGAGCCTTGTGCTTGAAGTAAAAGCATTGGCAAACCATTTAAATTTTTTCGACCGGTGTCTTTCGCCCACTTTATCAAAGGTGTTTCCCGGGGAGAATAAATCATATCGTAAACCAGGCTCGAAGTTGATAAATTTGCTAATATTTCTCCCCCTAAAGGCATACTCAAACCATCCATTCCAATCGGAGTAGCATTAACTAGAATATCGGCTTCTGCCAGATACGGCTTTGCTTCCTCTGAAAGACCAGTAGCCACCGCCTCTACCTGAGGAAAACGTGAATGCAACAAGCTAACCAACTTTTCTCCTCTTTCTTTAGTGCGGTTGGCAAAAACTATTTTCTTTACCCCTTCCATCGCCAAACTTAATGCTGCCGAACGAGCTGCTCCCCCAGCCCCTAATATCACAATTATTTTTTCTTTTACCTCCTCCTCTAACCCTTTGAGAGAGTCAATAAAACCTCTACCATCAGTATTATAACCAATCAAAGCTCCATTCTGAAGATGAATAACATTTACTGCCTCAGCTATCCGAGCAAAGGCCGATATCTCGTCAAGAAAAGGAACTACTGCTTCTTTATAGGGCATGGTCACATTCAGCCCAACAAAGTTTAGTTCTTTAAAACATTCAAGAAAATAGGAAATTTTATGTGTAGATGGAAAAGGGAAAGTTAGATAACACCAGTTTAAATTAAGTTTTTGAAAAACATAGTTAAAGATAGCCGGCGAGAGCGAATGGTCGACCGGATAACCTAAAATTCCGACTACTTTAGTTTTCGAATTGATTATCATAGGCAACCCTTTTTATATTATCGACCACGGGACGCTGAATTTTAGGCTGATTCCTGACTAAAATTTTTTTCTCAAGTAGTCTTAAAAAACGAGTATGAATCAGCTCTTTCGAAGATAATGGTTTTATTAAAACAGTCAGAAGCCCGAGCCGATTTCCACCAAAAACATCAGTAAAAAGCTGATCGCCAACGATTGCTGCTCGCGAAGCTTCAACCCCAAGAATCGAAAGAGCTTTTAAAAAAGCTTTCTTTCGAGGCTTTCCTGCCGGAGCTACCAATGGCAGTCCAAGTTCGTCAGCTACCTTCTTGACCCTACCTTGCCAGTTATTGGAAACAATGCAAAGTGCAAGTCCTGCTTCTTGTGCCTGCTTTATCCAGTTTTTTACTTCCTCACTAACTTTCTGAGATTTACGAGGAACAAGAGTGTTATCGAGGTCAATCAGAACAGCTTTACGCCCACTCTGAGCTATAATTTCTGGCCTGGCTTCTTTTAAGCTCTCAAAGTAATAATCAGGCAGTAGATGCTTTTCAATTTTCTTTAATAACATAACTTTTAATTATAACACTTTTTAAATGGTTAACGCTTAAACCATCTTTTTTTAGCTTTTTCTTTTGCTTTCAAAAACTCAGCTTCAGTTCGTGTAAAAATATGGCGGCCACTAGCTGGGTCAGCAAGTACATAATAAAGATAATCTACTGGTGCCGGGTCTAAAGCAGCTTTTAAAGAATCTAGACCAGGATTACAAATTGGCCCAGGTGGCAATCCAGAGTGAAGATAAGTATTGTAAGGAGATTTAACCATAGTGTCTTTTTCGAACAAGCGCTTTTTATGGTAGCCAAGGGCGTAAATAACCGTAGCGTCAATCTGCAAACGCATTCCCCTTTTCAAACGGTTATAAATAACAGCTGAGATTAAGGGGCGTTCCGTTGGTATTTTAGCTTCTTTCTCAATCATTGAAGCAATGGTCACCCATTTATGAAAAGTTAAATTTCTTTCACTCAGTTTACTTAAATCCAAACTTTTAATTTCCTTATCAAACTGATTCAACATCAAACTGATAACCTCATTGGCAGATGAACCTTCCCAGATAAGATAAGTCTTAGGGAAAAGATATCCTTCAAGACTGGGAGTTAAGTTAGAATCAAGAAAAGGTTTTGAAAAATAGCTTGCACCATTTAGGCCAATATTTAAAATGTCTTCTTTCGAAACTCTGGCTTCTTTTTCAAGCTTTTCAGCTATCTGCTTAAGGGTAAACCCTTCTGGTACTACAACTTTAAAAAGGCCTTTTTGGGGTTTTGAAGTAAGTATTTTCAAAACTTCATGATAGTCCATAAAAGTTTTTAGCTGGTATCGGCCTGCCTGGATTCTTCGGTCTAACTGCTTATCTTTAGCCAAATAACGAAAATACCAGCCATTCTTAATTACTTTTTTCTCAATTAAAGAATCAGTTAAGTCTGAAAAAGAATCACCTGGTTCAACGACCACTTCCACCGGCTGGTGGTCTTCCCAAGGAAGAGGGAAAATAAAAGTATAAGCTGCTGAAAGTAAAAAAAGAATTAGAAAGCTTAAGAAAAGAAAAGTTTTCCTCATCTAACTAATTCATTCCTTAGACCGCTGATAATCAAGATAACTCTGAAGAATGAAGGCAGCCGAAAGAGCATCAAGCCGACCTTTTTTCTGGCTAATTCTTTTCTTACCCCGAGCTTTAAGAGAATCAACTGCCAATCGAGTAGTAAAACGCTCATCCCAGAGAACTATTGGGATATTTTTAAAGGTTTCTTTGAGGCACCGGTAAAAAGCTAAAACTTTCTTTGTTTGAGCTGTTGGCTTTCCGGAAAGGCCAACAGGATAGCCAACGATTATTTCTTCCACCTTTTTCTTTTGTACAATCTCTTTAAGTTCTTCAAGTTCTTTTTCGCCTCGGTCTATAAATTTAAGCTCACTAACTATTGACGAGCTTGGTCCCTCAATTGCCACACCTATTCTTTTATCGCCAACATCGAGTGCCAGCCTGATCATTAACTCAAACTATCAAGGAAATTTTTTATTAATTCTTCCCCTTTACTGAGAACCCGGTCCAGATTTCCAACATTTGAGCCACCACCTTGGGCTAAATCTTTACGGCCTCCACCTTTGCCATTAAGCTCACTTGACAACACTCCGACTATCTCACTGGCGTCAAAACCAAGCTTTACTGCTTCGAGCTGAGAAGCGACAAGAAGATAAGCGCGACCATTGTCCTCTGAACCCAATAGCACAATAAAAGCCTCTTTTCTTAACAAATCGGCTAATTCTCTTAAATCTTCTGGACTCGCAGATTTAACCTTTGCCGCCACAGCTTTAAAATTGCCCATTTCAATAGAGCGACTTAAAAGCTGCTTTGATAAACTTTGTAATCTTTCCTTTTGATTGATTTCCTTTATTTTAGACATTTCTCTGTTTTCATTTAGCAAATCAGTTATTGCTTTTTCTAAATTAGCCTCACCTGTTTGTAAAAGCTTAGCCAGACGGCTAAGCAGATTTTTCTTCTCCATAAAATCCTCAAGAGAAGGGAAGCCAGCTATGGCTTCTATCCTTCGAAGGTTGGCTCCAACACTTGTCTCTTGTTTTATTTGAAAAAGTCCAATTTCCCCGGTTCGAAAAACATGAGTGCCACCACATAGCTCTTTACTAAAGTTACCTATCTCCAAAACTCGAACAAAATCTTTATACTTCTCTCCAAACAAGGAAATAGCTCCAATTTCACGAGCATACTCAAGGGTAGTAATGTAAGGTTTTACAGGGTGATTTTCCAAAATTTTCTTGTTTACCAAAAACTCTATTTTTTCTTTTTCCTCCTGGCTAAGTGCTTTAAAATAAGTAAAATCAAAGCGAAAACTATCAGGTCCTACATAGGAGCCTGCCTGCCTTACTTCCTCCCCTAAAACCTTTCTTAAGGCCCAATGAAGAAGATGGGTTGAAGTGTGATGGCGAGCTATGCTTATGCGGCGCTCCCGGTCAACTATTGCTTCTACTTCAGCTTTAACCGACACGTTACCAGATTTGACTCTTCCCCGATGGACTATCAATTTTTCTAAAATTTCTTGAGTATCGCAAACCTCAAATTCGCCTTCAGTAAACTTGATAACCCCAATATCGCCAACCTGACCACCTTTTTCGGGATAAAAAGGTGTCCGCTCTAATATTATTTCTCCTTCTTCCCCCTCATTAAGTATGGCTACTTCCTGGCCATTTTTAATTAAAGCCGCGACTGAGGTTTGAGTGGAAAAGCATTCATAACCCAGAAAATCAGTTTCCCGGACTCTTTCTTTCACTCCCTGATAAATCTCTTTGTCAAAATGAAAGCCTCTGGCTTTCCAAAAAGCCCTGGATTTTTCCCTCTGGCTTTCCATAAACTGGTTAAAACCTTCCTCATCAATCTTAAATCCTTTTTCAGCTGCTATTTCTTGAGTAAGCTCAATTGGAAAACCATAGGTGTCGTAAAGACGAAAAACCACTTCGCCAGGCAATAAAGACTGTCCAGAAATGGAAGCTAAGTTTTCTTCCAAGATTTCCATTCCCTTTTCCAAAGTTTCATAAAATCTTTTCTCCTCAGCTTCTAAAACACTTCTTATAAACTCTTTTTCTTGTCCAATTTCTGGATAAACCGATTTCAAAACCTCTATTGTTGCCTCAGCAACTTTAGAAAGAGTAGGCATTTGAGACCTTATCAGATAAGCATGACGAACAGCTCTTCTTAAAAGTCGGCGAACCACATAACCTCGACCTTCATTCGAAGGCAAAATACCTTCGCTCAATAAAAAAGTTAAAGATCGAGAATGGTCAGCAATTATTCGTTGAGACTTGACTGAAAATTTGCCATTTTCTCCAGCTAATAACTCAACAGTATTCATAATAGGCTGAAAAAGATCGGTCTCGAATACTGATTCTTTGCCTTGAAGCAATAGTGCTGCTCTCTCTAAACCCATTCCAGTATCAATATTTTTTTTCGGTAAAGGATGACATTTGCCACTCTCATCTCGTTCCAGAGCCATAAAAACTAAGTTCCAGAGCTCAAAGTAGCGGTCACAATCACAACCAACAGCACAATCAGGTTTACCACAACCATATTTTTCTCCCCGGTCGTAAATAATCTCTGAACACGGGCCGCATGGACCGGTTGGGCCGGCTGCCCAAAAATTATCTTCTTCGCCTAATCGCACAATTCTTTCAGAAGCTACCCCTATTTCCTTCTCCCAAATAGTAGCCGCTTCATCATCTTCGAGAAAAACAGTCACCCAGAGATTTTCCTGGCTTATCTTAAAAACTTCAGTAACCAATTCCCAGGCCCAATTAATCGCTTCCCTTTTAAAGTAATCCCCAAAAGAGAAATTCCCCAACATTTCAAAAAAGGTTAAATGCCTAATGGTTTCGCCCACACGATCAATATCGCTTGTCCTTAAACATTTCTGACAAGTCGCAATACGTGAATAGGGAGCTTTAGCCTTTCCCAAAAAATAAGGTTTAAATTGAACCATACCAGCTGAAGTAAAAATTAAAGTCGGGTCTTCTGGAATTAAGGAAGAACTTTTAAGAATTTGATGACCTTTGTTTCGAAAAAAATTAAGAAATTTTTCCCTTATTTCTCGACTTTCCACTGCTTCGCCTCTTTTTCTTTTCTTCTTTTGAAAAATTCTTTTCTTCTAAAAAATAATAGACTACCGCTTTTAAAGCCGCGGCAATTGGTATTGAAAGAAGCATACCCATTGCTCCCCAAATAAGCCCACCTGTCAATAAGGAAAAAACAATCAATACCGGATGAAGTCGCACCTGGTAACTCATTATATTGGGAGAAATAAGCAAACTATCTAATTGTTGAACAAATATCATAGCCAACACTGCCCACAAGGCTAACCAGGGAGACTTGAAAAGAGCTACTAATCCAGCCAAAATAGCACCCACCAGCGGACCAAAATAGGGAATGACATTTAAAATACCAGTAATTAGACCAATCAACAGAGCATAATCAACTCCTAGTATTAAAAGTGCCAGAGTGCAAAGAACTCCAACTGACAAAGAAACCAAAACTTGACCAACAATAAATCCTTTAACCACTGCAGAAACGCAAGAAAGTAAGTTTTTTCCGTGATATCGCCAATTAATTGGGATAAGTTGGTAAATTGTTTCTTTTATTACTTCGTAGTCCTTTAAAAGGTAAAAACTTAAAAGAAAAGAGAGAACAAAATAAAACACGTTGGTAAAAAAAGAAGAAACAACATTTATGCCAAGTGAAGGCAAGCCGGAGGCAAAACGAATTAAAAAGTCGCGGAGATTTCCGACAGTTTGGTTAGTAAACTGCCCCAGCCAGGAAGGAACCTCAAGGTGCGAATATTTTGATTGGAGATAATTAATTTCTTTAATCAGGCGACTAAAGTAATTGGGAATATTCCGACTAAACTCATAGAGCTGACCAGAAACTAAAGGTACAAAATAAATAAAAAACAAGGAAAGAAAAACAAAAAAAACCAAGTAAACAAAGATAATACTTGCAATTCTAGGCAAGCCCCGTTTATCAAGATATAGCACGGCTGGTCGAAAAAAGTAAACCAAACCGACAGCTAAAATGAAGGGAGTAAGAATAGGTTTGAGAAAGTTCAAAAGATAAATAAAAGTTAAAAAGAGCAACAAAATTCCTACAAAATTCCAGATTAAATAAGCTAACTTTTTATACTTTATACCTTCTTTATTTTCCATTATTACCTCAACTATTTAAATGAAGAAAGGTTATCATAAAAAAAAATTGAGTTAAATAGGTAAGAAGATAAGGTTACTTTTCCCCCAGATTCGCACTGGAAAGTTCAATTTTTTTCTTAAGCTCGGATTCTTTCTTCCGTGTCTCTTCCAAGCCTACTTGAACAGCTAATAAAAGCCTTTCCCCAAAATCATCAATGCTGCGGCGAGCAAAAATTAAACCTTTTTCCGCTATTTTTAGACCAGCTTGATATACTTTGCTTCTCAGACGCGGGTCAAGAGCAAACCAAACAGCAAATCCAATCGTAAGGCCCAGAAAAACACGACTTTTCTTCATTTAACCTCGCTTAAGAAGAAAGTTTAAGGCTTTTCGAGCTCCCGAGGAAAGAGAAGCTAACTTAATTAAGGGAGAGGAAATTATTTCTTTGACAACTTCGGTGGTAGCGTTAACTTTTCTACTAATATCTTCAGCTGATTTCATTATTTCATCAGCTCTTTTAAGTTCAGAATCTATATCATTTAAAGTTGTCTCCAGCTTCTCCAGCAAAGAAGGCAAATTAGCTCCAACTTCCTTTAAAATCGAGTTAAGAGAAGAAAGAGTGCGAGCTAAATTAATTAAAACATAGACAAAAAAAATGCCAAGAACTACAGCAACAATGACTAAAACTGTATCCAGAATTAAAGGCAAATTCATAGTAAAAATAATACCATAAATTAACAAAGTAGGCTAAAAGCTAATCTTTTTTTCTCGTACTAAAAAATTATATTTAGACTTACAATTGTCGAGCGACGGTAAAAGCTCTGACATTTTTTACTTTGCCTTCCTTTTTAAGAATGCAGCAAGCTTCCTTAAGAGTAGAACCAGTAGTTAAAACATCGTCCACAAGCAAGAGGCTCTGGGCAGTTATCTGGCTGTTGACTTCGGCTTTTATGCTAAAAATATCTCGAAGATTTTCTTTTCTCTCTTTAAAACCCAGGCTTTTTTGTTCAACCGGTTCACGCTTATAAAACAATGTATCGACAAGCGGCAAATTGACTTCCTTTGCGATTCGCTTGGCCAGCAACTCAGCTTGATTAAAGCCTCTTTCTTTTAAGCAACGACGGGTAGCCGGAATAAAAGTAATCAGGTCTACTTCTTTGAAATATTCAATGTAGTTCTTCAGGCTAGCCTCAATTAAATAATTGGCCAGCTTCTTTTTTCTACCCAGCTTATAATGGACTATTAGCTCCCTTACCATCCCATCATAAGGAGCTAAAGAGCGGACTTTAAAAGTTATTTTTTGCTGACAACAAAAAGTACACCTGGCAACTTCATAGTAAGTTGGTTTTCCGCAGGTTTGACAAAATGGAGGAACAAAAAACTCTTCCTCAACCCTTCCCTGACAACTCGAGCAAATTAAAAGTGAATCAGTAAACCGCCGACAGAAAAGGCATTGATTAGGAAAGACCAAATCAAATAACCTTTCTAAAATTAGCACTTTGGCGCCCCTTAAAACTAGAATTAATTTTTTAGTTAAAAATAGATTGAATTGAAGGAATTGTCAAGAAAGAAAGTAGAGTGCTGAAAAAAATTGTAGAGGCAATCAGTTTGGTATCCAGGGAATAACGCTCACCAATAATGAAGGAAAGCATCATTGAGGGTGTCGAAGCTTGAAGCAAGCCTATCTTATAAATAGTGCCCTCAAGACCAATAACGAGGCTCAAATAATGAGCTAAAAAAGGAGAAAAAATTAGTTTTATTGTTGAAGCCAAAAAAACGAAAGGCAAAAAAGAAGAGATAGAAAAATCCAATGAAAGACCAATTGAAATCATTATTAAGGGGATGCTGACTTCACCTAACATTTTCAAGGTTGTTTGGAGAAAGTTGGGGAATTGAATCCCTGATAGATTAAAGACTAAACCAGCCAAAAGAGCAATCATTGGTGGAAACATAAAGAGTTCCTTCAGTACATTCAGCTTTTCCTTCTTATAACCAAAATATTCAGCAGCCAAGAGTCCTAGAGTGAAGGTAAAAACCACCGTTCCGAATACATCGTAAAAAACAGCTTGAGCAAGTGCTTTATTGCCATAAAAAAGTCTGGCTAAGGGGTAACCGAAATAACCGGTATTTCCTAAAGCAGCAACCAATAAAAAACCACCTTTAGTAGCTGGCTCTTTAATCCAGAAAGAAAAAAATAAAGCAAGTAAGCCAGCTCCAGCCATTACCAACCAGGCCAAAATTGGAATTTTCACAAGTTCAAGGCGCAGTGGAGTCGTTAAAAAAACGTTAAAAATAAAGACTGGTAAGGTGAGATTGATAATCAACTTGTTTATAGATATTCGCTCTTTCTCTCCAAGCAAACCAGTCTTTTTAAAAAAATAACCAACCAATATCAACAACAAAAATGGTAAAAAATTATCCCAAAAAATTTTAAACATTATAGCCCCTTATTAAGATTGGCGATGTTCTCTTTGAAAGGAGGAATAATTATCCCCTTATCCGTAACGAAAGCAGAAATAAAAGCTGAAGGCGTAATGTCAAACGCCAAATTGTAAGCTTTAGCTTTAGGAGGTGACAGTCTGACTCCTGCCAACTCAAGAACTTCTCTGCCTGGGCGTTCTTCAATTGGAATTTTACTTCCATCTTCTAACTCAAAATCAAAAGTAGTTAGTGGTGCTGCAACATAAAAAGGCAGTTGATAATACCTAGCTAAAACAGCTAGCGAATTAGTGCCTATTTTGTTGGCGGTATCGCCGTTTAAAGCAATTCGGTCTGCACCAACAATAACTTTGTCCACTTCGCCACGAGCCATTAAATAACCTGCAGCACTATCAACAACTATTTCATATTCAATGCCCAATTTCTCCAGTTCCCAAGCAGTTAAACGACTTCCTTGCAGTAAAGGGCGTGTTTCATCGACAAAAACTTTTATATCTTTCCCCTTTTCAAAAGCTTTTTTAATTACTCCCAGGGCCGTCCCATAACCAGCTGTAGCTAAAGCCCCGGTATTACAATGAGTTAAGATCCTATCGCCAGAGTTTAAAAGGGTAGCTCCATATTCAGCAATTTTCAAGTCACTTGCCAGGTTCTCTTGAAAAACCATTTTTGCTTCCTTTTCTA
The DNA here is from genome assembly GCA_964426525.1 of uncultured Actinomycetota bacterium. Lineage (GTDB taxonomy): Bacteria > Actinomycetota > Aquicultoria > SKW223 > CALKMS01 > CALKMS01. The sequence goes on from CAYRQL010000002.1 coordinate 20,532, forward strand.
ATTCGACTAAAAGCTCTTTAGCTCCTCTGTCTCCTGAACGAACAATTTTCATCATTCGCTCAACCATTTTTTTTAAGTTAATAGCCGTCGGGCGAGTAGCAACCAAATTTTGCACTAATTCTTCCATATCTTCAGAAAAATTTCCGCCTTTTTGAAAAGCTTCTCTTGCAGCTAAAACAACACCAAAGGCTGCCACTACTCCAATAGCTGGCGCCCCACGTACTCTTAAAAAAAAGATAGCTTCACAAAGTTCATCTAAGGTTTTTATTTCACAATAAACTTCTTTTCCGGGCAATAAAGTTTGATCAAGTATGTAAAGTTTACCCTCTTTCCATTCTACCGCCTTAAATTTTCCCATTTTCTAACCAATCAACAGTTTTTGCCAAACGCTGGCAATAAAATTAATCTGAGCAATTTTTTCAATAGTTTCTGCTCGAACCAAAACTGAAATTTCATCATCTCCAACCACCACTGCACCATGTCTTTCCAGTAAAGCAATGTTTGACTCGCTCATCTGAATAGCTACTTTTTTTCCTAGCTCCCAGGAGTGAGGTTTTTGATAAGACACCTTTACCACTCCGCCCAAAACTTTTTCAAATTCAGGATTCAAATAATCTAAAGGAGCATCCAATAAACCAAAAGCAGTCAAATAAGGAGAGTGCGTATGCACCACACAGTTCACATCTTGCCTTTTTTTGTATAGCTCAAGGTGGAGTGGTAGCTCCGAGGAAGGTTTGCCTGCTCCTTTCACTTCTCCTTCTAAACCAACTACTACTGCCTCAGCCGGCTTAAGTTTTTCTAAAAAACAACCCGTTGGGGTAATCAGAATTTCAGCTTCAGAGAGCCGCAAGCTAACATTACCCATATTTGACCAAACCAAATTTCTTCGGCTTACCTCATGAGCTAAGAAAACCAGTATTCTCCGAGCTTTGCTAAGCCCCATTTATCCTTCTTTTTTTACTTTTTTCATCTCATATAGTTGGTCGTCAGCGCGGCGGAAGAATGAACGCCAATCATCTCTCGGTAAAAGTGTTGATATTCCATAACTTAAACCTATGTATTTTATGTTCTCCTGTTCAAATAAATCATTCAGTCTAAAAGCTACTTTTTCTGCTACTAGCTTATCGGCGCCAATTAAGAGAATTAAAAACTCATCCCCTCCATAACGGGCTGCTATATCAACTTCTTTCCTCACTACCCTCAAGATCAATCTTCCTATCTTCTTTAAAACTTTGTCACCTTCTAGGTGGCCAAAAGTGTCGTTATATTTTTTAAAGTTATCAACATCAATAACAATTAAAGAAATTGGATAACCCTGGCGTCGTGCCCGGTTAATCTCGGACTTTAAGCGTTTAAAAAAGTAACGAGCATTGTAAAGTTTGCGAGTCAAACCATCGCGAATTGAAGCTTTTTCAAGTTCAAACATTAGCTTTCGGGTTTCTGTTACATCCCGAGAAGTAGCTACAATCCCATGGTACTCACCTTGATAATAAACTGAGCGATACTTGAGTTCAAAAATTTGACCATCCAGCTCAATCTCCCGAGTAATTATTAAGCCGGGGTCTTTCTTGAGTTTCTCAACTATTTCCAAAACCAACTTCCTTTTTTTAGGCGGATGGCATTCCAGCAAATTCTTTCCTAAAACCTCAGACAGATTTTTCCCTCTTAACTCAGCCGAGTTTTTGTTAGCATAAGCAATGCTGTTTTTCTCATTTATGAAAAGAACACCTTCTGGTATGTCCATAAGTAGAATAGATTCAATAGATGGCTTCTTCAAAATATACCTCTATGTCCCTTCTTCCCAGGAAGAAAGGTACTTTTTCTGTTCAGGAGTTAAGTTATCAATAGAAATGCCCATTGACTGAAGTTTAAGCGATGCAATCTGACGGTCAATTTCTTCTGGCACCGAGTAAACTTTTTTCTCTAATTTTTCCCCTTCTCTAAAAAGATACTCAACCGAAAGAGCCTGATTAGCAAAGGACATATCCATTACCATCGCCGGGTGGCCTTCAGCAGCGGCTAAGTTAATCAGACGGCCTTCACCTAAAAGATACAACACCCGCCCATCATTCATTTTAAACTCTCCCACGTAATCCCTAACTTTTCGAAAAGAAACCGAAAGCTCTTTTAAGCTATCAATGTCGATTTCAACATTAAAATGTCCAGTATTTGCTAGAATGGCGCCGTTTTTCATCACTTCGAAGTGTTTTTTGGAAATGACATTTATATTGCCGGTTGCTGTAATGAAAACATCACCTTGTATGGCAGCTTCTTCTAAGGGCATCACCTGATAACCATCCATAGTGGCTTCTAAAGCTTTTAAAGGGTCAACCTCGCAAATTATGACTTTTGCCCCTAATCCTTGAGCTCTCTTAGCCAGTCCTTTGCCGCACCAACCATAGCCACAGATAACGACTACTGAACCTGCAAAAAGAAAATTAGTCGCTCGCATTATTCCATCAAGAGTGCTCTGACCTGTTCCATAGCGATTGTCAAACAAATGTTTAGTTAAAGCATCGTTGACAGCAATAATAGGGTAAAGCAGAACTCTTTCTCTTGCCATGCTCTTTAATCTAATCACTCCAGTTGTCGTTTCTTCCGTGCCCCCAATAACATTTCTTGCCCTATCAGGGTACTTTTTATGCAGAGTAGAGATTAAATCAGCCCCATCATCCATAGTTATCATTGGTTGAGTAGCTAACACTAATTCAATGTGGCGGTAATAAACTTCATTGCTTTCGCCCTTAATTGCAAAAACCGGAATTTCGAAATCTCCAACTAAAGAAGCAGCAACTTCGTCTTGAGTTGAAAGAGGGTTTGAAGCGCAAAGCGAAATTTCAGCACCCCCAGCTTTTAAAGCAATCATCAGGTTAGCTGTCTCAGTAGTCACATGAAGACAGGCACCAACCCTTACGCCAGTTAAAGGTTTTTCTTTCTCAAACCTCTCTCGTATCTGAGTGAGAACTGGCATAAACCTTTCTGCCCACTCTATCTTTAGTCGCCCTTTTTCTTTTAAGCCCAAATCTTTCACTTCAAACTCCATTTACATCAACCTTTCTTATGAATTTTTTTAACACATCCTTAACCAGAGGAACCTGGTCTTTGGCAATCGCTAACCTCTTTTCACTGCTTAAAACATTCGTTGCTTTTCCGTTTACAACAATTAAGGATGCAAACTTAAGGCCCAGAGCAGTTGCAATGATTGTCTCGGGATAACCGGAATAGCAAACCAAATCAGCACCGGTTTTTTTTAAAAAGCGAGCTTCAGCTGGAGTTTCAACCACTGGCCCACGCTTAAAAGCAATTACTCCTTCCCCCCAGACTGCTTTTTTTTCTTCGAGCAATTCTGCCAGAATTCTCGCCAGTTCTTTACTGTAAACTTCACTTGCCGGTTTAAGGCTCATAACACTTTCTCCCTCAGTTATACCGGAAAGTGGATTTTCATCTATAAAGCTTAAATAGTCTCGCGCCAGCACTAACTTGCTCTGAACATCTTTATCTTCAAGAGCAAAACCTTCAGTCAAATAGAGTAAGACTTTTACTCCTAACTGTGAAAGAATCCAAACTGGATAGGCAACGCTCCGAGCCGTATAGCCTTCAAACAAATTAAAATGACCTTCAAGTAGTACGACCTTTTTATCTGAAAACTCAGAAAAAAGAAGTTTCTTTCCATACCCATAGGAAAGAATCACAGGAAAATTAGGAATACTTTGAAGGTCAAAACCCCTTGCAGATGTTAAAAACTGAGAGGCTTTCTCCAATCCAAAGCCTAAAATTATGCCAACATCAGCACTTGTCAATCCGTTGTTTCGGAAAAAACTTAAGGTTTCTTCTGTTTCCTCCCTCAATCTTTCGGCCGGATCCATTTATCTCCTCTCTTAACCGGTTTGAGATTCAAACCTTTCCAACCTTTTTCTAAATTCACCTAACGAGTCAAAGCCAAGAATTATTTTGATTTTTCTTTCACTCATCTTTTCTTCCTTTCTTAACTCACCAAAACCCAGCCAGCGGCGAACTTCCCGGGCAGTTAAACTCGTCTCACTGTTATAAATAATAATTGTCTGGCTTGTTTCTGAATAGTCTCCTACTTCACCCACTAAAAAACCGGCAAATTTTAGGTGTTCAGCAGTTTTTCGAGCCATCCCTTCAGTTTTAGTTGCATTAAAAACCGAAACTTGGGCTTTTTTAGCAAACACCGGGTCCGCAGTTGGCGGCTTAGAAAAATGCTTTTCGGCAAAGTATAAAACCTCAGAAAAACCAGCTTCATCAGGAATTACATAACTTGTTCCGGCAATTCTCCGGGGTATTCCAGGCAAAGAAACAGTCACTAAATCTTCCTTTTTAATTGAAGAGAAAAGTCTGGCATAAGTTAACATTTCCGAAGCACTCATATCAGTTTTTAAGTTATCAGCCAAAATATCAATTAAGCGAGGTAAGCGCCAGACTGAAGACCAATTAGAAGCTTTGTCAACCACCGCCCTGAAAAATTTTTGCTGGCGTTCTATTCGCCCAAAATCTCCTTTTTCATCTTTTCTAAACCTCACATAGCCCAGAGCTTCATCGCCTTTTAAATGGTTTAAACCCAACTTAATATCAATCCGGCTCTTTTTATCAACAAGCTCCTTCTCAGCATAAATGTCAACCCCTCCCAAAGCATCGACTATTTTCTTAAACCCTCGAAAATCAACTTCAGCGTAGTGATTAATCTCGATATTCAAAAACGACTTGATTGTTTTAATTAATAAACCGGGGCCCCCATAAGCATAAGAATGATTAATCTTAGTAAAACCATGGCCTTCAACTTTTACTCGGGTATCTCGCGGAATTGAAATTAAAACCGCTTTTCTTTTTAACGGATCTAGCCGAGCAATAATAATAGTATCTGAGCGACCAACTTTAATCTTGCCTCTGGCATCTGCTCCAATCAGTAAAACATTAAATGGTTTGAGCTCCTTGGTTCCGGTAAGCAAATCCTTTTCGATATTCTTATTTCTTTCCCTAATTTTACTTTGAAAACGCCAAATTTTATAAGAAGCGTAAGCAGTCAAGGAAAACAGCAAAATTAAAAAAACCGCCAACAAGCGGTAAAGAATTCTTCGAATTCGTCTAGGTTTTTTCTTTTCTCGCTCAACAAACTTTTTTAATTTCTTAATCTCTTTTTGGTCCAACAGCTTCTCCGGCAACAAAAGTTAACAAGGCAGTGGTTACCACTTCTCCCCTCACTCGAGCAGTCCCCTGAGCTTTACCAATGGCTCCCCTCATTTGTTCCATTTTTACTTCAAGCTCAACTACATCACCGGGGAAAACTGGCTTGCGAAAGCGCACTTTTTCCAGGCCAGCAAAAAATGGTATTTTTCCTTTAAATTCTGGCATTGAAAGTAAAGCCACTGCCCCCGTTTGCGCCAAAGCTTCAACAATTATAACACCAGGCACAATAGGATAAGAAGGGAAATGACCTTTTAAAACCCATTCATCTTTAGCAATAGGCAGCAACCCAACCACTCTCTTTCCTGGTTCAAGCTCTCGAATCTCCCTAACAAAAAGAAATGGTGGGCGATGGGGAATAATTTCTTTTATTTGCTCTTCATTAAGTGGCAGTTTCATTTGCCTGCACTCCTTTCCTCATTTGATTCTATTCTTTCAATCTGAGCCCCAAGGCTCTTAAGTTTTTTCTCGATATTTTCATAGCCCCGATCAATGTGAGATACGTTTAAAACTTCTGAGGTACCTTGAGCAGCCAGAGAAGCTAAAATTAAAGCCGCTCCACCCCTGAGATCAGGAGCGCTGGTTGGAGCACCATAAAGCTCCTTGACTCCATTGATGATCGCACGGTTGCTCTTAACCTCAATATCTGCTCCCAATCGATTAAGCTCATCAACATAAAGAAAGCGATTTTCAAAAATATTTTCGGTGACCACACTCACTCCTTCAGCCAAAGCAAGTAAAGCAACAATTTGAGGCTGGAGATCAGTCGGAAAACCTGGATAGGGAAAAGTAGCTACATCAATGGACTCTGTGTAACCCTCTGAGCGAATGGAAATGCCTTTCTCAAGTCTTTTAATCTCCAACCCAGCTTCTTCTAATTTCATTAAAAATAATTCAAGATGCTCAGGATTAGCGTTGGAAACATAAACCTCGCCTCCGGTTATAGCACCAGCCAAAAGATAAGTGCCAGCCTCGATTCGATCGGGAATAGCCGAATAATCAACGCCCGACAAAGAGTCAACCCCTCTAATCACTAAAGTTGACTCTCCAATTCCTTCGATCTTTGCTCCCATCGCCTGGAGAAAATTGCAAAGATCAACAATCTCAGGCTCGCGAGCTGCATTTTCAATTACTATCGTTTCTCCTTTAGCTAAAACTGAAGCCATAATAAGGTTCTCGGTTGCCCCCACGCTAGGAAACTCTAAAAAAACTCTGCCGCCTTTAATTTTTTTTGCTGTAGCTTCAATATAGCCCCGATCTATTCTTATCTCCACCCCAAGCTGAGAAAGCCCTTTTAAGTGAAGATTTATCTTTCGGCGGCCAATGTTGCAGCCACCAGGTTTGGCCACTCGAGCTTCCCCAAAACGCCCAACTAAAGGGCCAAGAACAATTATTGAAGCCCGCATTAAGCTAACAAGTTCGTAAGGTGTTTCGAAGTTATTTAAACTGGGCTCAATGGACAACACATGATTTTGAAACTCAACTCCAGCCCCCAAACGTTCTAGTACTTCCTTCATAATAAAAACATCCTTAATTTCCGGAACATTCCTAATAGTTGAGGGCGTCTCAGCTAACAGACTTGCAGCCATCAATTTCAAAACCGAGTTCTTTGCCCCCCCAACTTGAGTTTCACCTCTTAAGCTTTTCCCACCCCTAATAATGAGTTTTTCCATTTATTACTCCTTCAGATTACTTTAGATTAATTGGAAGAAATTTTATCGTCAAGAAAAGAGAAGTATTAACTGGGTTTTCGCGATGAGACTTTTAGTCTCAAAAGTGCTTTTTCCAGAGACTTTTGAGCTTTCTCAAGATCCTCAGCTGAAGTCCCTTCTTCAGAAAGCTTTCTTTCGGCCTCTTGCTTAGCTTTTTGCGCTCTCTCTACATCGATCTGGCTAGCGAGCTCAGCTGCTTCTGAAAGCACAGTAACTCTGTCTTCAAAAACCTCAAGATAGCCACCGTGAACTGCTATGTATTCTTGTTCTTCGCCTTTTTTTACTCTCAATTCGCCAACTTTTAGTAGAGCTATAAAAGGAGTGTGTAGAGGCAAAATACCGAATTCTCCATCGGTGCCAGTCGCTACCACCATGTCAACTTCATCAGCGTAAACAATTTTTTCTGGTGTAATAACCTGGCAATAAAGCTTTCTCATGCTTACCTGCTCTTAAGAAACCTCAACGGCCTCTTGTAATTTTTCAGCTTGTTTTACTGCTTCTTCAATAGTTCCCACCATGTAAAAAGCCTGTTCTGGAAGATGATCCCATTTGCCTTCGCAAATCTCAGCAAAGCCTTTAATTGTATCTTTTAATGAAACGTAAGCCCCGGCTCGACCAGTAAACTGTTCAGCCACAAAGAAAGGCTGAGAAAGAAAGCGCTGTATTTTTCGTGCTCTCTGAACAGTAACTTTATCCTCTTCTGAAAGTTCATCCATCCCAAGAATGGCAATTATATCTTGAAGGTCCTTGTAGCGCTGAAGAATTTGCTGAACTCTTCGAGCCACTCGATAGTGTTCAGCGCCAATAAAAGAGGGATCAAGCACTCGAGAAGTTGAATCAAGGGGATCAACAGCTGGATAAATACCAAGTTCAGCTATCTGGCGAGATAGAACAGTTGTCGCATCAAGATGAGTAAAAGTTGTAGCCGGAGCTGGATCAGTTAAGTCATCAGCTGGAACATAAATTGCTTGAACAGAGGTTATAGAGCCTTTTCTAGTAGAAGTAATTCTTTCCTGAAGTTCGCCCATTTCAGTGCTCAGGGTAGGTTGGTAACCAACAGCTGAAGGCATTCGGCCAAGCAAAGCGGAAACCTCTGACCCAGCCTGAACAAAACGGAAAATGTTATCGATAAAAAGCAGCACATCCTGCCCTTGGTCTCGAAAGTATTCTGCCATCGTAAGAGCGGTTAAGCCAACTCGCAGCCTAGCACCAGGCGGTTCGTTCATCTGACCAAAAACCATTACCGTCTTATCAATAACTCCTGACTCTTTCATTTCTGTCCAAAGCTCATTACCTTCACGGGTTCTTTCGCCAACTCCAGCAAAAGCAGAAACACCGCCGTGTTTAACAGCAATATTATGAATAAGTTCCATTATTATTACTGTTTTTCCTACTCCGGCTCCCCCAAACAAGCCAACTTTTCCTCCTTTAACATAAGGAGCCAAAAGGTCTATTACTTTAATGCCAGTTTCAAAAATTTGAGTTGTTGACTCCAGTTCATCAAAAGCTGGAGGTTCTTGATGGATTGGCCTTTTTTCTTTAGTTTTAACTTCTCCCAGCTCGTCAATTGGTTCGCCAAAAACATTAAAGATTCGTCCTAAAGTTTCCGGCCCTACTGGAACAGCAATAGGTTGGCCAGTATCAACCACTTTCATACCTCGAATTAATCCATCAGTAGAAGTCAAAGCAACTGAGCGAACAATATTGCCTTCGAGTTGTTGCTGAACTTCACAGATAGTCTGAACGCGACCAGCTGGAGTCTCCTCGTCAATCAAAAGAGCATTATAAATAGGGGGCAGTTCTTCTGCTCTAAACTCAACATCCACAACCGGACCAATTATTTGAACAATTTTTCCTATTCCCATATCCTAAACACCTCTCTTTTTTTCTTTTGCATATTTTATAGCTTCAGCACAGGTTGAAATCTCAGTAATTTCTTGAGTTATCTGAGACTGCCTTGCTTTATTAAAAGCCAGAGTTAAGTTTTTTATCATTTCTTGAGCATTGTCTGTTGCGTTTTTCATCGCCAGTCGCCGAGCCGCTTGTTCGCTGGCTACTGACTCCAGAAAAGCTCGAAAAACTAAAGTTTCAATGTAGATTGGCAATAATGAGGAAAGCACTACCTCAGCACGTGGTTCGAAAAGAAACTCGGCCTGAACTTTTTTTTCTTCCTTTTCTATCTTGGCCTCACCAATTGGAAGCAAAAGATGCTCAATTGGCCTATGCTCTGAAAGAGATTTGAAATGGTTAAAAACTAAAATGACCTTATCTACCTTTTGCTGAATATACTCTTCAATTAAAAGGTCAGCCACTTCTTTAGCTTCGAAATAAGAAGGCTCCTCTCCAAAAACAAACTCTTTATAGGGAGTGGGGCCAACAAATCGATAGTAATTTATTCCCTTCCGACCAACCACCCCTAACTTAGTCTCCAAACCAGCTTCCTTTTCCCTCTTTAAAATTAAGTCTGTTTTCTTTATTAAATTTGAGTTGAAAGAGCCACATAAGCCACGGTTTGAAGTTATTACCAAAACAAAAGATGTTTTTGCTGGCTCGTGCTTTTCTAGCAAGGGGTGGGTAAATTCCGCCGTAAAAGCCGTAACATCTTCCAATAACTCAATCATTTTTAAAGCATAAGGACGGGCAGCTTCTATTCGGGCTTGCGCCTTTTTGATTTTAGCTGCAGCCACCATCTCCATTGTCTTAGTTATTTGTTGGGTGCTTTGAACACTCTTTATCCTTCGCTTAATCTGGCGCGTTTTCAAAATACTCTCCTAAGCAAAACTTTGTTTGAACTCCTTGATTGCCTTAACTAATTCCTTTTCCATTTCTTCACTTAAAGCCTTCTCTTTTTCAATTTTTTCAATAATCGAGGGATATGCTGTCTCAATAAACTGCAAAAACCCTTCTTCAAATTCTTTTACTTTTTCTACGGGTATATCATCAAGATATCCCTGAGTCCCAGTATAAATCGACAGAATTTGCTTACCAACTGGCATTGGTTGATAGCGAGGCTGTTTTAAAAGTTCAATCATCCTTCGACCACGCTCAATTTGAGCTTGAGTTGCTTTGTCAAGCTCAGTTCCTAATTGCGCAAAGGCTTCAAGCTCTCGATATTGAGCGAGGTCCAAGCGCAATTTGCCGGCCACTTGTTTCATTGCTTTAATTTGGGCCGCGCCACCCACTCGAGAAACAGAAATACCAACATTAATAGCGGGACGAATGCCAGCGTAAAAAAGGTCAGACTCAAGATAAATCTGACCATCAGTGATTGAAATAACATTGGTCGGAATGTAAGCAGACACATCGCCAGCTTGAGTTTCAATAATGGGCAAGGCAGTTAAAGAACCGCCGCCTCGAGCCTCGCTTAACTTGGCTGCTCTTTCTAAAAGTCGGGAATGGAGATAAAAAACATCACCAGGATAAGCTTCGCGCCCTGGAGGTCGACGCAAAAGCAAAGAAAGTTGGCGATAAGCAACTGCATGTTTGGAAAGGTCATCATAAATTGCCAGGGTATGTTTTCCCTGATACATAAAGTGTTCAGCCATAGCACAACCAGCATAAGGAGCTAGATACTGAAGTGGCGCCGGCGAGCTGGCTGGAGCATTTACCACAATCGTATATTCCATAGCGCCATATTTCTCCAGTGTTTCGACCACTTGAGCCACCGTCGAAGCTTTCTGGCCAATGGCAACATAAACACATATAACATCGCCGCCGCGCTGATTAATAATGGCATCAATAGCAATAGCTGTTTTTCCCGTCTGTCGATCGCCAATTATTAACTCTCGCTGGCCTCGCCCAATCGGAATCATTGCATCAATTGCTTTAATACCGGTCTGTAAAGGCTCGTTTACTTTTTGCCTATCGACAACACCGGGAGCTTTAAATTCGACAGGGCGATAATTCTCTGACTCAATAGGCCCGCGCCCATCCAAAGGTTGCCCTAAGGGATTAACTGTCCGGCCAATAAGAGCTTCACCCACTGGAACCTGAAGAATTTTACCGGTTGATTTCACGAGGTCGCCTTCTTTTATGGAAGTTTCTTCGCTTAGTAGAACTGCTCCAATTTCTTTATCTTCCAAATTCAAAGCCAAGCCGTAAACCTGGCCAGGGAACTCAAGCATTTCGCCTGCCATTGCTCCTTCCAGTCCAATAATTCGAGCTATTCCATCGCCAACCTCAATAACCTCTCCAACTTCAGCCACCCGAGGTTCAGCTCTCAAATCACCAAGCTCCTCTTTAAGTAGTTTTTCTATTTCTTTAGCTTCAATCTTAATATCCATTTTTCGACCTCCTACTCTCTGGAAGCAAAAGTTAACCGGGCTTCGTTAAGCCGACCCTTCAAACTGCCATCTATTATTCGGTCGCCAACTCGAATCACTATGCCGCCCAAAATGCTTTCATCTACACGGCACTTTAAAGCAATTTCCTTTCCGGTAGCTTCCGACAAAACACTTAAAATCCTGTTTTTTAAATCATTATCAAGAGATTGAGCCGTTATAACTTCAGCCGTTAATTTGTTTTCCTTTTTATATCTGATTTGTGAAAACTCTTTAACTATTGAAGGCAGGTTTTCAATTAGACCGCTTTCAATCAATAAAACCAGAAAACCAAAAGTTAAACCTGAAACTTTGTCCCGAAAGGCTTTGGAAAAAACCTGTAATTTTTTTTCCGGTGGTATCTTGCGACTAATTAAAGCTTCTTTAAGCTCAGGCAGAGAGCTTAAAGCTTTAGCTGTTTCCTCAAGCTCGGCCTCAAGCTTGAGCGTGTCTTTCCCTTCAGCTAGCTCCCAAAATGCTTGAGCTGCTTTTTGAGCTTCGCTTTCAGTTTTCATTTAAACTTTTCACCTGCTTGAGTGTTTCTTCAATCAACCTTTTGTTGTCTTCTGAAGTTATATTCTTAGCAAGCAAGCGGGAAGCAATATCCAAGGCTAAATCACCGGTTTTCTGTTGAAGTTCCTTAAAAGCTTTTTCTTTTTCTCTTATAATTTCGGCTTGAGCTTTTTCTACAATCTTCTGGGCTTCTTCTTGGGCTTTCCTAATCATTTCCTCTTTTGCGCTTTCGCCTAACTTTCTTCCCTGTTCAACAATAGCCTGAGCTTCTCTCTTTGCTTCTTCAAGCTGTTTTTTGTACTCGGTCATCAATCTTTCAGCTTCTTCCCTAGTTTCCTCGGCTTTCCTTAAAGACTCATCGATTCTTTTCTCTCTTTCTTCAAGAATCTTAACAATCGAAGGGAAAACAAAACGAGAAAGCAAAACAAAAAGCAGCAAAAAAGCTAAGATTGACCAAATTGCCTGGTTAATTGTTGGTATGACTTCCACTTTTTTCTCCTTTATTTACCAGAAAGAATAAAAGCAATTACCAGAGCATAAAGAGCAACTGCCTCAGCAAAAGCCAGGCCGATAAACATAGCTGTCCGAATCATTCCACCAGCCTCCGGTTGTCTAGCCATTGCTTCCTGGGATTTGGCAACCAGAATCCCGATGCCAATTGCTGGCCCGAAAGTTCCTAATCCCATTGCCAAACCAGCTGCTAAATAAGCCAATCCCTTTTCCATCTAACACACCTCCTAAAAAATTAATTAATGTTCAGGGTGCACTGCACCCGAAATATAAATGGCTGTCAAGATTGAAAAAATATAAGCCTGGATAAAGGCAACAAAAATTTCAAAAGCCATCATAATTAACACTCCAGCAAACGGTAAAAGCTTGACCCAAAAAATCGAAGTCGCAGCCATAAAGGTAAAAACAGCTAAAACTGTATGGCCAGCCAGCATATTGGCAAATAAACGCACAGCCAGAGAAACTGGGCGAAAGAAATGGCTAATTAACTCTAAAAGAAAAAGAAAAGGAGCGAGATAAAAAGGAACCCCAGAGGGCACAATGTTTTTAAGATACTTAATAGGGCCTTGCTTTTTGATGCCAACCAGGTTATATACTAAAAATACTAAAACTCCCCAGGCAAAAGTCGTGCCAGTTAGGGCGGTTGAGGTTTTCATACCCGGGAAAACCAGATGTTCTCCAACTTTTATCCCCGGGATTGGAATCAGTCCAAGTAAATTTACAAAAAAAATAAAAAAGAAAATAGTGGCAACGAAAGGTAAGAAAGGTTTGCCCTCCGGGCCCATAATATTCAAAATCATCTCTTGATAAATGAACTCCACCACTGCCTCAACTGCATTATAGAAACCCCGAGGGACAAGCTGTGCTTTGCGAGCCGCAATGTAAAGCAAAATAAAAACTAAAGCACAAGCGACCAGAAGCCAGACCACGTAATCAGTAATTGACAAATCCAAAACGCCAAACTTTAAATGAATAAGTTCGTGTGGTTTAAACTCATTAAGTATTTCTTCCAAGCTTAATTCTCACCTCACTTAATTATTTTTTTCACTTCCGTCGAACCCATAAAGCCAAGCAAGAAAAGCTGCGGTAGAAAAATAACATAAAAAAAAGAGAAAAGCAAACAAAAATTTTTGAGTCATAAAATTCTGTTTGTTCAGGTAAAAAAGGCTAAAGAAAAGAGGCACGGATAAAAAAATCCATATTATCGCCAACAATGTTAAAACCCTGCCTTTAAAATTTCTAAGAACCAAAAGATAAAAGCCAGAGAAGAAAATTAAAAAAATTAAAAAAGGCAAGTAAAAAGGCAAACGGAAAATTAGAAAGATGATTGTTTGTGTAAAAATAAAAGCTAAAGCATAAACCAGGCTAATTAAATCTGTTTTTTTCTCTTTCTTCATCCTGTTTTAAACCAATCCAGAAGTTATAATAACCAAGAAAAGCACCGATTAAGGCTCCAAAAACCGTCAGCCAGGGATGGGTACTATACTTCTTATCCAGCCAATAGCCTAAATAAGTTAATACCAGCACAGAGGCAGCAAAATCAAATCCCCAGCTGCTGTAGCGAGCTAAGTCTTTAAGCCATTTTTTACTTTCCACGCCGCCACTTGCCGTTTTTTGAAAACTCTAGAATCTCTTCAAAAAGACCCATATAGTAAGCTACCACTATACTAACAATGAACATTACAACCAAACTGAGGCGGTAAAAATTAAGCGATGTAAAACGAAAAGAAAGACCAGAAAAACTCAAGAGCGCTGTCCAGAGATAAATAATTAAAACAGTTCGCCGCTGGGAAATCCCTTTTTTCAAAAACCGGTGATGTAAATGTTCCTTATCGGGTTCAGTAATTGAACGTTTCCTGAGAAAGCGCCTGACGATAGCAAAAAATGTATCAAGAATCGGCACACCCATTACTATAACTGGAAAAAGAAAAGCCGCTGCCGCTAAGCTTTTCAAAACTCCTTGAACGGTAACCGCCCCCAGAACCAGGCCAAGGAAAAGGCTTCCAGTATCACCCATAAATATCTTAGCCGGGTAAAAATTGTGTCGCAAAAAACCTAAAGCTGCTCCAGCCACTGCTAAGGAAAGGAGAGCCGTAAAATGTTGCCCAATTTTTAGACTATAAAAAAAGAAACTCAAAGCAGCGATAGCTGAGACCCCCGCCGCCAAACCATCAAGCCCATCAATAAAATTAACAATGTTCATAAAAGAAACCAACCAGAAAAAGGTCAAAGGCAAAGCCCAAAAGCCAAAAGAAATTACTCCCACTGAAGGCAAGCGAATAAAATCAATGCTAAAACCAAAATAAACAAGAATCGCCGCAGCAATCATCTGACCAAAAAATTTATCTCGAGGACTTAAGCTGCGAAAATCATCAGCAATGCCAATTATTAAAATTATGCCAGCTGAGATTGCCAATCCTAAAATCTCATCAAATTTAAATAAGAAGCTTTTACCCTCAATTAGCCAGCGAAAAATACCAACAAGAATAGCAAAAGTAGTTGCAAAATAAATAGCTAAACCTCCCAAGCGAGGCACTGGTCGGGTATGAATTTTGCGGTGGTCTGGCTGGTCAACTGCTCCTAACTTTACAGCCAAACGACCAGCCAGAGGGGTGAAAAGGTAAGCTAAACCAAAACTGACTATAAAAACTACTAAATAAAAACTCATTTAAACGCTCAGTTTTTCTAAATCAGTGCCAGCTTCTTTAAACAAACTCGAAGAAAGCTCATCAGGATAGTCCTCTAAATAAAAAATTTTCACAATACCAGCATTAATCAGCATCTTAGCGCAAAGCGAACAAGGGAAATGAGTCGTGTAAAGCACTGCTTTGTCAACCGATACACCATAAATTGCTGCCTGTAAAATAGCGTTTTGTTCAGCATGCAATCCTCGACAAAGCTCATGCCTTTCTCCCGAAGCAACTCCTTGGCTTTCTCTCAAACAGCCAATCTCAAGGCAGTGTCGCAGTCCCCTGGGAGCTCCATTGTAACCAGTAGTTAAAATGCGCTTATCCCTTACTAAAACCGCCCCAGTTTGCCTTCTTAAACAAGTTGAGCGGGTTTTAACTTGTTGAGCAATAGTCAAAAAATAATTGTCCCAGCTTGGCCTATTGCCTGATTTCATCTTCTTGATTTTATCACAAATCAAAGAAGCGCCGCCTAAAAGAAACTAACTAATGGAGTGGGTCAATCGGTTAGTATAAAGAAAGTTTAAAGGTCAGTTTCTTTTTTCTTTGCAGAAGAAGATGAATGACCTTCAGCAACTTCTAACAACCCTACGGAGTAAAGACCATAAAGAATTTTGCAAGCTTCAAAATCGCTAATCCCTAAAGCTCTTATAATTGTATTAATATCTCGATTACCATCAATAAATCTCAAAAGTTTCCATTCCTTTGGCTTCAAAAGTATCTCCCGTTCTCCTTCGCCAGGAGCCTCAGCCATTCGAAAAACTATCTCAAGAGAAGGAATTTTTTGTTTAATCCTTTCCCACTCTTTAAGACGACGAGCTGACTCCATTATTAAGTTGTCGGTGGAAACAGAAATTCCTATATCTTCTTCCTCAGCAACTTTCTTGGTTTCAAAGAAAAAATCTCCTTCTGGCCAGCGAAAAAGGTCGAAAACGCTGTCCAGTATCTGCTTCTGAATAAAGGCTTCCAGGCTTTCGCGCTCAATGTATTTCTTTTCGATTAAAATTTGGCCGAGACGTCGCTTACCACCTTCTTTTTCTTGAATGCTTAAGGCTGCTTCAAGTTGATCGCGAGAGATTTTCCTAGCCCTTAAAAGTCGAGTTCCCAAAGAGGTTCGATTCCAATCTGAACGAGCAAAGTAAACATTTCCCTCACGAAAATAAATTTGCCCTTGAGCTCCAGGACGAGCAATATTCAACACACCAGTTTTCTTGGAAACTTCGATTAACTTCAAAACTTCCGCTAAGCTAAACTCTTTGAGGTTGCCCTCAAGTCCCAACACTTCACCTCCCAATTAGTAATAGCTGAAATATTTTAACTTAGCTTAAGCTTGGTTTAAACAACTTTCAGTTTGATAGTTTAATAGTAACCCAAATTACATTAAAAAAGAAATAAAAAGTTAATAAGTCTTAATTATCTCAACCCCAGTAATGGTGTCACCTATTTTTATTTTCTTAACTACTTCAAAACCCTCAATTACCTGCCCAAAAACAGTGTAATTTCCATCCAGCTGAGGTTGAGGTGAAAGACAAATATAAAACTGAGACCCAGCACTATCAGGGTCTTGACTTCGAGCCATGGCTACCGTTCCAGTTTGATGTGGCAAATCATTAAACTCGGCTGGGATAGTATAACCGGGTCCACCGGTTCCATCATTTCCAGGAAAATTATCTTTACTTAGGGGGTCGCCACCTTGAACAACAAAATTGGGAACTACCCGATGAAAAAGAGTGCCATTATAAAATCCCTTTTCGGCCAAGTAGACAAAGTTAGCACAGGTTATAGGAGCTTTCTCGGGAAATAATTTAATCTTGATTTTTCCCTGTTTTAAGTTTAAAACAACTTGTGTTACTTTGAGCTCCTCAATATTTTCTTTCTTCAGATTAAAAAGAAAAGCTGGGGCTCCACCGGAAACTTCAGTCGGCACTGTGTTCTCTTCGAACTGTTTTGGCGGTTTTTGAGTTCGCCCCTCCCCTGACTCTGGAGTTATATTAGAAGAACAACCCGTTAAAAAAAGGGAAATTAAGAATACAAATAGCAGATTTTTCAGTTTTAATAACAGTCTTAATTTATTAGTTAGCAAATCTTATCCTTTCTAACACTCATTTGTATGACCAGGAAATTGAACCGTCTGTTGGTATAACTTCAATCCAGGTTAAACCTGGATTAAATTGCAACCTCTCGCCTTTATCATTGAGAAAAACCGGCGCGCCTGCCTTTGAAAACCATTTAGCAGCAATAACCTTCCCATCGGTAAAAACCAAAGCCTTCCCTTGACCAGTTAAGGAAAAATCTGGGCTTCTTGAACCTTTTTTATCTCTAAGCCCAGACCAGTTCAGCTTAGCAAAAAAGAATATAACATTCTTGGCTCGAAGCTTTTTACCACTAAGAGCGTCGACCGAAGCTTTACTTGATTGATATCGAAAATAACAGTTAGTTTTGGAATCGTAAACAAAGCGAGCCCGACAGACTGAAGAGAAATCAACTTTTAAACTTGTAGCTGTTGGAGTGGTGGCCGGCGTATTGCTTTTAAAAAGAAATCCCTGATGTTCAACTTTTTTTTCCAGTTTCTTTCGGGCTAAATAATCCCGGATTTTACTAGTGTTAGTATAAAGATTATGAGGCATTCTTCGGTAACGACTTCTCCAGAAAAGCTCCCCATGTCCTCCGTGATCAAGTAGTAAAAAGGGGCTAGCTCGAAGTTCCCTCATCACCCTTTTGCTAGCACCTGAAAAAACCAGCACCCCTTGATACTGGCCCAAAATCTCAAGATCAGGTAAGCGTCCACTTCGCACTGGACCTACTGTTTCGCTCTCTCCGTGTAAATAAACAACATTAAATCGGGTAATAAAGCCTTCAACCGGAAATTCATATATTAGGCAGGCTTTGCTTAAACCACTCTGCGGACGAGCACTAGGTGAATTTTCAACTTTAATTACCAGCGAGCTCCTTTTAATCTGGCTCTCTTTTTCAGCCTTTATTCCACAAAGGGGGCAGTAAAAAACTGGCTTGACTTTCTTTTGAACCTTAAAGTCTTTCTTTTGTTTGACCGGTAATTCTTTTAAACCACAACCAGCCAACAAAGCTAAGCCCTGCAAAGCAAGAAAAAGAGCCAAAATAACCTTTCGAGAAAACATTTGAGAAATTATATCAGGTTTTGGTTTAAACCAAAGCTAGAATTCTCTGCCACCATTTTCCAGCAAGCTCTGTATTCTCTCTCTTGCCACTTGATCAATCGAAAACACATTTAAGCCAGAGTCCAAAATAGTATTCTTATTTAAAAGCTTTAACTTTTCCGTGAAGGGAGAAAGCACTTCCGTCAAAGGAACCAGAACAAAAGCCCTTTCTTTAGCAAGAGGGTGAGGAATAGTTAATCTTTCTGATTCAATTTCCAGGTCATCAAACAAAACGATATCAATGTCAATAATTCGCGGCCCCCACTTTTCTTTTTTTTCTCTTCCCATTTTCTTTTCAATTCTCTGAGTCAAGGTAAGAAATAAAAAAGGGGAAAGGCTGGTTTTAACTTCAGCCACTAGGTTGAGAAAGTCAGGCTGTTTTTCCTTTCCGACTGGTTTAGTTTCGTAAACCGAAGAAATTTTAATTATTTTATTGCCAGCTTTCTTCAAATTTTCAAGAGCTCTAATTAAATTTTCCAAGCGATTGCCAAGGTTAGAGCCCAAAGAAAGGTAAGTTAAAAAATCACTCATTTAAATGAAATTCTACCAACCCAGATGACAGCGATTGCAATAAGCATTTGATCCGTGGCACTTGAAGCACCAGGAACTACCCCTCTCTTTCACTACGCGTTTGTGAACCGCTCGCCACTTTTCTTTTGGTGGGTTATAACCCGGGTGGTGGCATTTTTCGCAAAAGTAAGGATCAGTATGACACTTTGAGCATTTGCCAAAAATAGCTTTCTTTTCTTTGTGAGTCGCCAGCCAGCCACCAGGATGGGGCATTTCCATCCCGTGACAGCGGTCACAAAAATCCTTCTTGCTATAATGACAGTAAGTGCAGGAAGAAATGTTTTCTTTAGCTGACTTTCCATGGTTTTTGCCCCAGTCATCAGCATCATGAGAGGCGGGGGTCAGTTTAAACCCTTCTGGATGGCAAGCTTCGCATTTATTCGGTCCTTTTTTCTTCCGGTGGCAATCAAGACAAAAATCCATTGTAATCCGTTCAGCATAGTCCTTTAAGTCAGGGTGACCCACCCGATTATGGCAATAAGCGCAAGTAAGATTTTCTCTATTGTGAACTCGGTGATCAAACATGACCGAAAGGCTAATTTTCTTTCCGGGTTCCAAGTGGCAAGTTAGACAGTTTTCTGAAGGCAGTTCTTCACTTAAACGGCTTCCCTTATTAATTGGTTTTTCATAACCTCCAGTAAAATGCAAAACAAGCTCTTTAGAAGCTTTAACTTTATCAATCAACAAATTAATAATTCCCGGCTCAACATGACAACTCAGACAGTTGCTTCCTTGATGAGAAGATCTTCGCCAGGAAAGATAAGCAGGTTTCATTTCATGGCAGCTTCCACAAAACTGAGGCTTCAAAGTTAAAGAAAAAAGCCAGCCCAGCAACAAAAAAATTAAAAGAATAAGATAAAAGCCAATTTGGGGATATTCTCTTATAAAAGAAAAAAAGCGCTTCAAAAAAGTCATGCTTGCTTAACTATAGCCAACCTCAATTACTCAAGTCAAGAAAAACCATAATGAAAATTTTTGTTTAAACGGCTATTCTAAAATGGTAATATTTTTCCGAATGGAAGAGCTTTTACTTAATAGATACCGAATTTTACAAAAAATTGGTGAAGGTGCAACTGGACAAGTTTTCAAAGCCTTTGACACAAAAATCGGTCGAGAAGTTGCGATTAAAAGAATAGCAGCTTCGCCAACCACTGCTCCCCGCGTTCTTCGGGAACTGCGAACTCTGGCCAACTTAAACCACCCAAACATTGTGACTGTTTTTGAATTCGAAGAAACCCCTCTATACTACTTCATTATCATGGAATACTTAAATGGTCCCACCTTGCGAGACATTCTACTTGAAAGAGGCCGGCTTACTGTTCCTCAAGCTGTTTCTATTGCCTCACAAGTAGCTGAAGCTCTAGAGTACGCTCATGGATTCGAAATAATTCACCGTGATATAAAACCAGAAAACATTATTGTCTTGAGAGACGGGCGGGTTAAAGTCACTGATTTCGGTATTGCTCGCTTGATAAGCCGAGACTTCAGCGAGAAAAAAGTCGTCGGCACTCTTGGCTATATGTCCCCTGAACAAATTACAGGAAGATTTGTTGATGAAACTGCCGATATTTTTGCTTTGGGAACTGTCTTATACGAATCACTGACCGGACAAAACCCATTTTATGCCGGCAGTTTTCGAGAAACCGCCACTCGAATTATAAACTTCAACCCTTCACCCCCAAGCCTAATCAACCCAGAAGTACCCAAAGAGCTTGACACCATTACTTTAAAGGCAATCTCGAAAGATGCTGATGTGCGCTACGAATCAGCTCGAGCCTTTAAGCAAGCTCTCTCAGCTGTCACACCCGCAATTCCTTTAGAAGAAGTAACTGAGGCCTTGGGAAAGTCAGTTAGTAAAAAAGAGGTCCCGGTTAAAAAGTTTTCAATCTGGGAAAGAATTAGTCAGCAATCTTCTTATTTAGAAATAGCTTTACTGGGAGTTATTTCCTCCTGGATAACTTATTACTATCTCTACTATCTCGAAGGAGACAGTTTTTATCCTCCTCGCTTTAAACTTCTAATAATCCTTCTTCCCTTAATCGTCACTTTTCTTTCTGAGCGCTTGACCTTGTGGGTACTGGCAATATTTTTTACCCTCCCTTTTATCAAAGTTTCAATAGTTCAAGCCCTAATCTTCTTTTTAATTTTCATTTTTTACGCCATGCTTTTTAATGAGTTTAAACCAGTTTATGGAGCACTGCCTTTTCTGGTTTTCCTTCTATCCCCAATTAAAGCCCTTTTTGCCTTCCCGTTGGTTGTTGCCCTTTTCCTCAGGCCTTCTTACTCGCCTTTAGTTGCCGGAATGGGCTGTCTTTTTTTAGAATTAGAAATAATTAAAACCCGCCCAACGCTCTGGCCCTTTATGATACCCAATAAATTTTTATCCTACCCCCACTTAAATTCAGACGACACTTTATTCCAGGCAATAACCAAGCTCTTTCTGCCTTTTTTAAAGGAGCCCGTTCTTCTCGCTCAGATTATCATTTGGGGATTAAGTGCGCTGGTACTGGGCTTTATCAGTAAGTTCTTCTTAAAAAAATGGCAGGGAGATGCAGTCGGCTTAATTTCAGCTGCCATTTTTCTCTGGATTTCTTACGCCTGGTTGTTTCCTTTATTCAGTCTTCCCAAGGCAAAAATTGAAATTCCTCTTTTGATTGGTGTTGTTTTATCTGGACTAATTTATGCTTTCTATCACTTTGTTAAGGGGATTTTGGAAAGGCTTTAACAGCTTCGGCTACAACTTCGAGTATTTGGTGAATGTCTAAACTTGCCAGAGGAAAAAGCAAAGTAGAAATAGATTGGTGAGAAAGGCAACCACTTTCTTTTAAGGCCAGCAACAAACGTAAATCTTCGAAAGCAATAACATTAATTAAATGAAGGGCTTCCTTTTGAACTATTGCTGCCTTAAAAACACCCGCTTGCGTTTGGGAAGGAACCACAAGTAAAAAAGATATTGGTTCTTTAAGTTTTGTTTCTGAAAAAAGCAAACCTTCAATCAGGCGGACTGCTCCTTCAACAGAAAAATCTTCAATAATCGGCTGAATCCAGATTTTACGCCCTAATTGACTTTCCCAGAGATTTTTCTGAACTTGAAAACCAAATGTCTGGCCAGCCCAAAAAAGGTATTGGGTAAACTCTTCCATCGAAGCCTCTTCACTCAAGGTAGGAACCGCAGCCGTAATTGCCGAAGGGTCGCGCCTTTTTAATATCCTCCAGTCGCCAGTCAACATTTCCCGTAAATCCATGGAAAGGATTTGAGCTAAACCTTTCCGTTTTAGTTTCAATTTCGTACCAAAAAAATCAACAGTATCAACATCTTCATCGCTAACAGGAGGAACCGAAGGAAGCATAGTTAAAGAATAAGGGGTCCTTTCGCTAACAACTGAACTTTCCTGGGTAGGCTTTTCTTCTCCCGCAGTTTCAGCCGCCGAAGGTGATTCCTCGCCTCCTGATTTTTTTCTTTCACCTTCACTGGGAACATTACCCAAAAGAAAAAAACAGTAAGGGCAAAGGTTTTTTTCATCCTCTGGCAAAGGAGCCCCACACCTTGGACAGTCCATTTCTTTTCCTCTCTTCCTAATGAATTTTTTAAAAATTATATACCACTATTGTGGGGATTAAAAGCTCAATTACTTTTTAATGCGTCAGCTACTTTGACTGCTCTCAAAGCTTCTCTTACATCATGAACCCGCAGTATGTTAGCGCCTTTTATTACCCCAATCGCCACTACCGCTAATGTTCCCTCCAATCTCTCTTCAACTGGCAAATCAAGAATAAGACCAATAAAAGACTTTCTTGAAGGACCGAGTAGAATTGGACAACCAAGCGATTTAAAGTAGTCCAGATGACGAATTAGCTCAAGGTTATGTTCCAGAGTTTTACCAAAACCAATGCCAACATCAACAATTACTTGCTCAGGAGTCAAACCAGCTTTAAAAGCTTTGTCCCGCTGAGCTGAAAGAAAATCGTAAACTTCTCGAACAACATCTTCATAAACCGGGTTTTCCTGCATAGTTTTAGGAATGCCTTTCATATGCATTATAACCACCGGCTTTTTAGCTTCAGACACTAATTCCAGCATTCCTGGTTGGCGCAAACCATAAACATCGTTAATGAGGTCAGCCCCAGCCTCTAGAGCTTCACCGGCAACCTCAGGCTTATAAGTATCTATTGAGATTATAACCTCTGTTTCCTTTCTTAATTGCTTAATTACTGGAACAACTCGATTGATCTCTTCTTTTAAAGGAACAGCTTGAGCACCTGGTCTAGTTGACTCTCCTCCAACATCAATAATGTCGGCTCCCTCCTTATGCATTTGTAAAGCACGTTTAACAGCGTCAGAAAAGCAATAATAGAGGCCGCCATCAGAAAAAGAGTCGGGAGTAACATTTAGAATTCCCATAATCAAAGGCCGCTGCCTGGAAAAATCAATAACTTGATCTCTAATCCTTAAGCGAGGACAGGTCATCGTTCCTTCTTTCCCGCCTTCTCAGTTAAATCCAACTTTCCAAACGCTTCCCGTAAGCTTTTTTACCCCTGTTTCTCTTTGGGCTGATAAACGCAGTAAGGTTCTTCGGCTAAATAATCACCGTAAATAGAGTAAGCGCGGGCTCGACATCCGCCACAGAACTCAACAAACTCACAGCGACCACATCGACCCTTAAGCTGGCTAAAATCTCTTAACTTAAGGAAAAGTGGCGAGCTTTCCCAAATTTTCCGAAATCCTTCTTCCCTTACCTTGCCTGCCAAGACCTCCAGATAACCACAAGGATAAACTTCCCCCTCGTGAGAAACAAAACAAAAACTTATCCCGCCAAGACAACCCCGAGTCATTCTTTCATATCGCTGATGGGGAAGTTCGACTGGTAACCCCTCCTTTCGACTTCGCTGAACAAAAATCCGATAGTAATGAGGAGCGCAAGTTGGCTTAATAAAAAGTTCTTCTTTTCGTTGAACCTGATAAAGCCAGTTTAAAGTCTTTTCGTAATTCGCCGGCGATATTTCTTCTTCTTTTAAATCTTTAGCTCTACCCGTAGGCACCAAAAGAAAAACATGCCAGGCAACCGCGCCAACCTTTTTTACCAGTTCCAAAAGATTCTGAAGGTCATTGAGATTGTGCTTGGTAACAGTGGTGTTTATTTGAAAACTTATTCCCGCTCGTTTCAAAGCTTCAATCCCCCTTAAAGCGCCTTCAAAAGCACCGGGCACCCTACGAAAGGTATCGTGAATTTCAGCGGTCGAACCATCAATGCTTATAGAAACCCTGTCTATTCCAACTTTTCTCATCTCCCTGGTAACTGTGTCGTCAACTAAGGTTCCGTTAGGAGCCATCACCATTGTCAAACCCAATTGTTTCCCATAAGCAGCAATGTCAAAGATATCAGAGCGCAAGAGCGGCTCGCCACCAGTCAAAATAATTACTGGACGGGCAAAAGAGGCAACTTCAGATAAAAAGTCAAATGATTCTTTGGTGGAAAACTCAGTTGGTAAAGGTTCGTTAACCGCAGCAGCCCGACAATGCACACAATCAAGATTACATGCTCGGGTAACCTCCCAAGCAATCATTCTCAAGGGAGACTTTTTAAGGTCTTTCTGAGCTTCATCGAAAGTAAATTTTTTCTCCATTTTACGCTTCCTCTCTTTTATTAAAAATTAAAAACCCTAAATGTAAAAATTTACAAAGCTGACTTTGAAAGCTTTAGCCTTCTCTTAACCAGCGTGCCACTTCTTTGGCATGATAGGTAAGAATCAAATCGGCACCTGCTCTTTTGATTGAAGTTAAAATCTCTATAACGAGCTTTTTTTCATCAAGCCAACCATTCTTTACTGCCGCTTTAACCATTGAATACTCGCCAGACACATTGTAAGCCGCTGTTGGATAGCCAAATTCGTCCTTAACTCTCCTGATTACATCAAGATACGATAAGGCTGGTTTCACCATTACGATATCCGCTCCTTCTTCAATGTCCAGAGCCACCTCCCTCAAAGCCTCCAGAACATTTGGTGGATCCATCTGGTAAGAACGGCGATCACCAAATTGTGGCGCTGACTCGGCTGCCTCCCGAAAAGGCCCGTAAAAAGCAGAAGCGTATTTGGCGGCGTAAGAGAGAATAGGAGTGTTCTTAAAACCTGACCCATCTAAACTAGAGCGGATAGCCGCCACTCGCCCATCCATCATATCAGAAGGAGCAATAATATCAGCCCCGGCTTCAGCATGGGAAACCGCAGTTTGAGCTAGAAGTTCCAAGGTAATATCATTATCAACTTCTCCGTTTTTTATTACTCCACAGTGACCATGGCTGGTGTATTCGCAAAGACAAACATCAGTAATAACAATAATCTCTGGGACTTCCTTTTTGATTGCTCTTATAGCTCTTTGAACAATTCCCTCTTCAGAATAAGCACCGCTGGCTGCCTCATCCTTGCTTTCAGGAATCCCAAAAAGGATAACAGCCGGAATGGATAAAGAATGAACCTCTGCCACTTCTTTAACCAACTCATCGACAGAAAAACGAAAGACGCCCGGCATTGAACCTACCTCTTCTTTTATTTTGCTTCCCGGAAGAACAAACAAAGGGTAAATAAGGTCTTCAACAGAAAGAGACGTTTCTCGTACCATACGCCGCAAACTTTCGTTTTTTCTCAGGCGCCGAAGCCTCAAAACGGGAAAGTTCAACTAAACCGCCTCCTTTTAAGAAAAAAAATTTTAAAGGTAATTCATTTTACCAGAGTAGGACGGACTAAAAAAATTACTATTTGGGGCAGCTCTCAGTGATAACTTGAAGAAGGTTCAGATGTAAATCCATGATTAATTTTTTCGCCTTCCCAAACTCGGAAAAAAGCCTGAACAACCTGCGGGTCAAACCTCTTAGGGACACCTTTCTGTATAAGCCTTAAAGCTTCTTGATTTTCTTCTGACCGCCGGTGAGCGCGCCGGTGAGTTAAGGCTTCAAAAACATCGGCAACCGCAATAATTCGAGAGCCAAGCGGAATTTGTTCTCTTTTTAATCCCAAAGGATAACCGGTACCATCACACTTTTCGTGGTGAGAATAAACCATTGAAATAATTCTCTGAGGGAAGCGTGCCTTCTCTAAAATCGCCTTTCCTAATTCTACATGCCGTTCTACTTCTTCCCGTTCTTTTGGACTTAACTTGCCTGGCTTTTCCAACACCAGCTTATCAACACCACCCAGACCAACATCGTGTATTAAACCCGCCAGTTGAATCTCTCTTACTTCAAAATCGCTTAAACCCAGCTCCTCAGCAATCCGGCCAGACAAGTAAGCTACTTCCCGAGCATGCCCTCGACGAGTCGGAGCTTCTAATTCAATCCAGTTTATTAATTCTTCAGCTAACCCTTTCAACATATCTTCCTTCTCATTCAAAAGATAAGCATTTGCCATTGCAATCTCCATTCCTTTGCTCAAATGTTTAATTTGCTCATAATCAGTTTCAACAAAATGATTCTCTTTTCTCCAAAAACCAACCAAGCCAACCAACTTTCCTTCGAAATTTAGAGGCAAAGTGATCAACGAAAACCTAAGAGCCTCCGGCTTGCTTCGAGTTTTACTTCCAAGTGAAACGGCATCAAAATATTCTGTCTTCCCCTGTGTGTAAATTTCCTTAACTTTATTTATCACTGCTTCTTGGATCTCAAAACTTTGTTCATCAGGAGTCTCAATCATTATCTGAGCTTTCCCTTCAGCAAAAAAAATTATTCCTCCGTCAGCCTCCAAAAGTCTTAATAAAACCTTGAGAAACTCAGGGAGCCCTGAAACCTGTTTTAAATGAAAAAGCCTTATAATATTCTCGTTGAGCATTTGTATAGCCTCCGAGTTTCTCTTCAACTGAAAACTATTATCAGTTACTTGTTCTATTAACTTTTGAATTTTCTTTTGTTCATTGCGAGAAAGCCAGGTTAAATAAATAAGGAAGCCTACTATCAAAACAGCAAATAAGACTTTATAAAGGTCCCATAAAGTCCCAAGCTTAACAAAGCCAAAGTAATCAAAAGAGTAGACCATCACAAAGAAAGCGATAGTCAAAAAGAAAGCTAAAAGCGTTACACTCAGTTGAATTTTCCAGCGCTTTTTTTCAGCTTGACGGTAATCTTCTTCCTTCATCTTTCATCAACTCTTAAGTCTATTAATTATTTTCGGCCAGAAGCCTTAAATTTTTAGTATTTTTGATTTTAATGTTAAGAAATATCCAGTCTTACAATCGAAAATTTCTTAAAACACTTAGCCTAATAAAACTCGCAGTTAAAACTCTAAATAAGCTATTCGCTAACTTAATTGCTTAAATTAGTTTTTTATTTACTTTTTATTTCTAATAGTCTAAAATATGTAAATTGAGGGAATATAAGCTGTGAGCGAAAAAGCACTAAAAAAAAATACACCTTTTGCAATTAACCCAAATCTCTTGGCTTCAGCTATATTTATTCCAGCTTTAATTGGTTCAATCTGGCTAATCAGCGCACTACTTATTGCTGTTGGCTTGCGAAAGACTTCCGCTCAGCCCATTTCTCTCTTCTTCCTTTCTTTTTTCGGAATTTATTTTCAAGCTGCCTTAGTCGGAATTTTAACCCCAAATTTCCTCAAAAGTGCGGGGAAAAATCCCTTTGTAGTCCTCCTGTCCACTCTGACAAGCGAACTTTTGGCTTTAGCTGGTTTTTATTGTTTCTTAAAGGTTTACTATGGAAGCTGGTTTTTGCCGGTGATAACTTTGACCGAACCTTTAAATGACAGTTTTCTTCTTATCTCCATCTCAATAATAATTTCCCTTTTCTACTACTGGCTTTTTATTTATTCAGCCGAATCTCAATCTGAGCCCTTGGGAGAAAAACCCTTAGAAGAAAATAAGCCACAAATTTTAGAAGAAAAAACTGAAAATAAAACAAAAAATTCCTCATCCAAAAGCCGGAAAGCTAAACCAAGAAAAAAAGCGCCCAAAAGCCGCTAAGTCTTTCACTTCATTATTCAGTTGAAATCAATTAAGCTTTATTTTATTTTATAATCCAAACTTTATTAACCTATTTGAGGAGGATAAGTAGAAAAAATTGAGTAGTTACAAATTCAAGGGAATAGAAGAAAAATGGCAGCAAGCATGGGAAGAAAGTAAAATTTACCAGGTAGAAGAAGACAAAAAAAAACCAAAAAAATACATTCTTGAAATGTTTCCCTATCCTTCTGGACCCATTCATATGGGGCATGTTCGCAACTACTCAATTGGTGATGTAACTGTTCGTTACCACCGTATGAAGGGGTTCAATGTTCTTTACCCGATGGGATTTGATGCCTTCGGCCTGCCCGCTGAAAACGCTGCTATAGCCGCTGGAGTTCATCCCAAGAAGTGGACTCTAAATAACATTGAAATCATGAGAAAGCAGTTAAAGCAGTTAGGACTTTCCTATGATTGGCGAAGAGAAGTGGTAACTTGCTTGCCTGAGTACTATCGTTGGGGACAATGGATTTTTTTGCAGTTCTATAAAAAAGGCTTGGCTTACCGCAAAGAAGCCCCGGTTAACTGGTGTCCTAAATGCGAAACAGTCCTAGCCAACGAACAAGTCATAGGAGGTCGGTGCTGGCGCTGCGATAGTTTGGTTGGGCGAAAAAATCTTGAACAGTGGTTTTTCAAAATCACCGCTTATGCCGAAGAACTTTTAAAAGACCTTGAAAAGCTGGAAGGCTGGCCGGAGCGAGTAAAAATTATGCAAAGAAACTGGATTGGCAAAAGTGAAGGCGCCGAGGTCAATTTTAAAATTAAAGAAACAGGAGAAGTCATTCCGATTTTTACTACTCGTCCTGACACTCTTTACGGCGTTACCTTTTTTGCTCTTTCCCCCGAACATCCGCTGGCTCAAAAATTAACTTCTCAGGAAAATAAACCAATCTTGGAAAAACTTATTCGTCAGCAAAACCAAGCAGCTGACGAAGCTCGCTCAGGATCAACAGCTGAAAAAGAAGGCTATTTCACAGGTGCTTATGCTATCAACCCTTTAAACAATCAGGAAGTCCCTATCTGGGTAGCCAACTATGTTTTAATGGAATACGGTACGGGTGCCATTATGGCTGTTCCTGCCCACGACGAAAGAGATTACGAATTTGCTATCAAATATAACTTGCCCATTATTGAAGTTATTAAACCTGTAAACGGACCAGGCGTTTTTGAATTAAAAGAAGCCTATATTGGAGAAGGAATAATGGTGAACTCCGGTCCCTTTAACGGACTATCCAGCAAAGAAGGGATTAAAAAAGTCACTTCATACCTTGAAGAAAAAGGCTTAGGTCGTTACGCAGTTAATTACAAACTGCGCGACTGGTTGATTTCTCGCCAGAGATATTGGGGGAACCCCATACCCATAGTTTACTGTGAAAAATGCGGGACTGTCCCGGTGCCCGAAAAGCAGCTCCCTGTTTATTTGCCTGAAGAGGTTGAGTTTAAGGCTAAAGGTGGTTCTCCTCTGGCTAACCTTCCCGCATTTATTAACACCAATTGCCCTTCTTGCGGCAGGAATGCTAAAAGGGAGACTGACACAATGGATACTTTCACCTGTTCTTCCTGGTATTTTTTCCGCTATACTAGCCCAGGAGAAAATGAAGAAATTTTTAATAAAGAAAAAGTCGCTTACTGGATGCCAGTTGACCAGTATATAGGTGGTATAGAACATGCTATTTTACACCTCCTCTACGCACGATTTTTCACTAAAGTTTTGCGTGATTTAGGCTTAACCAAAATCGACGAACCTTTCACCAACCTGCTAACTCAGGGAATGGTTATCAAAGACGGTGCAAAAATGAGTAAGTCTAAAGGCAACATCGTTGATCCAGCCTACATTATTGACCAATACGGAGCTGACACTACCAGACTTTTTATTCTTTTTGCCTCCCCTCCTGAGAAGGACCTTGAATGGAGTGATAAAGGAGTTGAAGGAGTACACCGCTTTTTAAACAGAGTCTGGCGCTTAATTGATGAAAACCAAAAAGTATTTATAACCAATTCTTCAGGAGAACTTGACATCTTAGACCGAAAACTTCAGCAAAAACTTCATGCCACCGTCAAAAAAGTTACTGAAGACATTGAAAACAGTTTTAACTTCAACACAGCAATTGCTGCTTTAATGGAGTTAGTTAACGATTTTTATGATTACAACGACAAAAAACCAGCAAACAAAAGAAATTCTAATTTAGTTAAAGAAGCAAGCGAGAAGCTCATCTTAATGTTAGCGCCTTTTGTTCCTCACTTGGCTGAGGAACTCTGGGAAAAAATAGGATATTCTGATAGTGTCCACCAACAAAAATGGCCAGTTTACAATCCTGAACTTATTAAAACTGATGAAGTCGAAATTGCCATCCAGGTCAACGGCAAGCTGAGGCAAAGACTAACTTTGCCGGTAAACCTTTCAACGGAAGAAATAAAAAAATTAGCGCTTGAAGACAGTCGGGTTCAAAAATTTATTGAGAACAAAGAAGTTGTCAAAGTTATTTGTGTCCCCCAGAAATTAGTTAACATTGTGGTTAAATAAGGCTTTTGCGCCTAAGTTAAAATTTTTAATCTATTCTTTCCGTTTTATTATTTTTTTCTGGTTCTTTTTCTTCGGTCTCTTTTAGAGTTTTAACGGCCACAGCAAAAATGTTCGGTCGGAGTTTATCTCGATGGGTATAACCAGCTTTTTTTATTCTAAATCCTACTTCCTTCAGTAATTTTTCAAGTTCAACCAGGGTAAAAGCGTGAACATATCGAAAGACCTTGCTTCTTCCCCGCTTCCAAGGAATAAAAGCGTCACGAAAGTCGATCTTGAAGCCGAACAAAAAATCTTTAAAAAAAGACCAAATGAGATAGGGCAAATATTTCAGCTGCCAGAGATTCCAAACAGTAATAATTGCTAAGCCACCAGGCTTTAGTACTCTTTTTAACTCCTTAGCTGCTTGTAATCGAAGCTCAAAAGAAGGAAGATGATGGAAAAGAGCGATGGCAAAAACCTTATCAAAACTTTCATCTTTAAATGGAAGGTTTAATACATCCCCAACTAAAAACTTTACCCCTTCCTTTATTCCGTACTTTTCTTCAGCCAATTTTATCAGAGTCGGCGAAGAATCAAGACCAACGTAATCAATTTTTCTCCAGATACCTTCAAGCAAGCGACCATTTCCGCAACCTGCGTCAAGTATTTTTTCACCATCCCGAACCAGCTCTACCAAAAAAGTAAGGTCTGGCCAGAAGCGCTGACGAGTCTCAGAAAAAGAAGGGGCAATTTCTTCAAAATCTTGCTTGACTTGAGCCAAAAGCTCAAAGGCTCTTTTTTTCTTCATACTTTAATTTTAGCTTAAATTAGCCAAGCATATGTAAACAATTCACATTTCTTTGCTTTGCTTTCAGAGGTAAAATTACTTGAGAATGAAATTTTTTAATCCTAAAATAGCTGAAGAAATTGTTCTGGAAGCCTTAAAGCAAAAAGTAACCTCCAAAAAAGAGCTTTTGCAGGTCGAAAGAGACACTTTGAGAAAGTATGGCTTACCCTTGCCTAAAGGGCCTGAGCTTTTTGAGGCTTATCAAAATCTGTTGAAGCGAAGAGTTGTTGAAAAGTCAGTATCTCTGGAAAAAGTGCTTAAATTTAATCCCATAAGAAGCCTTTCTGGAGTCGCTACTATTTCTATTCTCACTCCTGGACTTGCTTGCAAAAATACCTGCCTTTACTGCCCAACTGAAGAAGAAATGCCCAAGAGCTATTTCTCTACCGAGCCGGCCGTAAAAAGAGCTATTATGTGTGATTTCGATCCCAAAAAACAAGTTAAAGCCCGTCTTTACTCACTTAAAGTTAACGGTCATTCAACCGATAAAATTGAACTCATTATCCTTGGCGGAACTTTCTCTCACTTGGACCCCGAACGCAGAAAAAAATTTGTTAAACAAGCCCTTGACGCTTTAAATGGCTGCAACTCACCCAATTTGGAAAAAGCCCAAGAAATAAACGAAAGTGCTCCTTCTCGCTGTATTGGATTAACCATTGAAACCCGGCCAGACAGCATAACTGAAAGAGAAATTATCAACCTGAGAGAGCTTGGAGTAACCAGAGTTGAACTCGGTGTTCAGACAATTTATGACGATGTCCTAAAGACAATTAAAAGAGGCCATTTAGTTGATAAAACCATAAAAGCAACTTTTTTGCTTCGAGAAGCTGGATTTAAAGTTGGTTATCATCTTATGCCTGGCCTACCAGGTAGTAATACAAAAAGAGACCTCGAAATGTTTAAAACAGTTTTTACTAATCCAGACTTTAAACCAGACTACTTAAAAATTTATCCCTGCGTGGTGGTTGAAAAGTCTGAACTTTATGAATGGTGGGAGAAAGGGTTGTTTGCCCCTGTTAAACAAAAAGAAATGGTAGAACTTTTGATAGAAATAAAAAAAATTGTTCCTTACTATTTGAGAATTTCTCGCTTATTCCGCGACATTCCTTCGTTCCAAATTAAAGCCGGTGTAAATCTCTCGAATCTAAGACAACTTGTTCAAGCTGAACTAAAAAAGCGAGGGCTGCGTTGTAACTGCATTCGCTGTCGCGAACCGCGAGAAAAACTCATAACGGAAATTCAGCTTTTCCGTCAGGACTATGAAGCAGCCAGAGGAAAAGAAGTTTTCTTAAGTTTTGAAGACCCTGAAAGGCGCCACTTGATTGCTTTCTTACGCCTCCGCCAGCCCGCTTATTTGAAAAACTATAGCAAACCCCTGTTTGATTCATTAAGTGACTCAGCTATTGTTCGAGAGCTCCACACCTACGGTGAAGCATTACCCATTGGAAAAAAAAGTAAAGCTCTGCAGCATCAGGGTTTAGGAAAAAAGCTCCTTTTTGAAGCGGAAAAGATTGCCCAAAAAGAATGGGGAGTCAACAAAATTGCAGTAATTTCTGGTGTTGGAGTTAGAGAGTATTATCGCAGTCTCGGCTATCAACTCAAAGACACTTATATGGTAAAGGAGTTATAAATTTAAGTAAACAAACAAGAAATAACCGTATAAAAACTGTTAATCATTTAAAAAATTTTAATTAAATTTGACACTTCGTTAAGATATTAGTAAAATTTATGTCGTGATAAAATTAATTTACACCTTTTTCCTTGGCTTGTTGGTTGCCCTTTTCATTGGTGCCGGTATTGCTGCTTTTTACCCAGAACCAAAAGAACCTAACTACCCAAAAATCCTCGAGAAAACTGAAATGACCCCCGGAACCACTGAAACCCCAAAGATAAGAGAAGCCCGGATAAAATTTGATAAAGAAGTAAAAGATTACGTAAAGAAACTTGCTCTTTACAACCGCAATGTTTCTATTATTTCTTTAGTTTTCTCCTTAATAATACTTACCCTTAGCTTGGTTTTACTCGACAAGCTCTTGATAATTTCTGACGGACTATTGCTCGGTGGCGTCTTTACTCTCGCTTACAGCATCATTCGGGGTTTTAGCAGCGAAGACGAAAAGTACCGATTCATTGTTGTAAGTATTGGTCTTTTAATTTCTCTTTTTCTTGGATATGTAAAATTCATCAAGCCAAGCGGAAAAAAAGTAAATAGTTAATCAGCCTGTATTTCAACTAACTATATTTTTTAAAATCCTGAGATTGATAGTTATTAATACTCATAACATAGTTTTGTAAGATTGGAAATAAACCAATCGCTAAATCCCAAAACTATCCTAAAAGCAAATCAAGGTTTTCTCTAAGTTCAATCAAATCCCTAAAAAGCCAATCAGGTTTTTTCTTTAACAAACTTTCCCGGCTTATCCCACCAGTTAACAACGCCACTACTTTTATTTCCCCTCTTTTTGCTGCTTGGATATCCCAGACACTATCACCAACAGCAATCACTTCATTAGCGCTTAAACCAATTTTCTTAGAAGCTTTTAAAAAGACCTCAGGGTGAGGCTTGTGATGGATAACTTCTTCTACTGTAGTATAAGCCTCAACAAAGCTTTTAATCTTAAACCGTTTTAAATAATGCTCAACAAATTGAGCCTTGGTTGATGTGGCTAAAGCAATTGAAAGTCCACGTTTTTTAATTTCCTGAAAAAGTTCTAGTAAACCCGGAAAAGCTTCTACTTTAAAAATTAATTTTTCAAAATTTTGAGTATGCCCCTGAATAACCTTAATTTTTTTCTCTTCTTCAAAGGATTTGCCTAAAACTTCATCGACTATCTGCCGAGCTCCTTTGCCAATCAAGTTTTGAATTACAACTTTTTCAACTTTAATTCCAATCGCTTCAAAAGCTTTTTGCCAGCACTCAACATGATAACTATTACTGTTGACTAAAGTTCCATCAACATCGAAAACAAAGCCTTTAACCATAAACAGACTTTTTTACACCACCCTTCAAAACAGAATTCTTCACTAAACTCCGGACAAAATTAAGATTCATCAGATCATCTTCAAGAGTCATCTTTGGCGTTTCCAGAATGCAGGAAATTTTAGCAAACCGTGGCTCATTCACTAAATAACTAAAACCTGACTCGCCAATTTTGCCTTGACCTAAATGAGCATGCCTATCCCGACCAGAACCAAGTTGATAATAAGAATCGTTGGCGTGAACAAGCTTTAAAAAGCTAAATCCATCATTTACTTCAAGTTCAGCAAAGATTTTTTTCCAGCCTGACGGTTTGGACAAATCGTAACCAGCAGCAAAAGCGTGAGCAGTATCCAGGCAAATTCCCAGATGGTTTGAGAGTCCGCTTTCACCAATAAAATTAGCTAAATTAACCAGAGAAGAACAATAGGAGTCTTTTTGAGCTACATTTTCCAGAAGCAAAACCGGCTTTTTGCTTAAAAAACGAGAAAAAACAAACTCCAGGCTTTCCAACAAAAGTTTTTTGTAAGCTGAAGAGCTAAGCAAAGAGTTGCTGCCAGGATGAGTAACAACAAAATCAGCCCCTAAACTTTTTCCAACTTTTAAATGTTCAATTATTGAAAGTGACGATTTTAATCTTAAAGAGAAGCTATTAGAAACCAAATTTACAAGGTAGGGAGTATGGATAACCAAAGGTGATATTCCTTCCAGACTTAAACACTTCCTAAAAGTAGTTATTTCTTTAGGTTTAAAAACAGAAGCAGACCAGCTTCTTGGCGACTGAATAAAAATTTGAATAGTTTCACAGTTTCTTTTTTTAGCTTCTTCAACGAGCATTAATAGGCCGCGGGAAATAGAAAGGTGAACACCGAAGTTCAAGCAAGCCTCACATTTTATTTGGCGCTTGAATCCCCAGCAAGCGCAAAGTTTCACTCAAGACAATTTTAGTTGCCCTGGAAAGAAGAAGGCGAGCTTCTTCCAATCTTCCTTCAGCCCCAATTACCCGACATTCGGTGTAGAAAACATGAAAAAGTGAAGCCAGTTCCAGTGCATAATTAGTCAAGCGAAAAGGCGCTCGCGTCCGAGCAGCAATTTCCACCACATAAGGAAAAAGAAAAAGTTTTTTAGCTAAGTTTATCTCTTCTTTTTCCCTTAATTCCTCCAGGCTATCCAAAGCAAGAGATTTTAAATTAATCCCTTTTTCTTTTGCCTTGCGAAAAAGCGAAGCTAAACGAGCATGAGCATACTGAATATAGAAAACCGGGTTTTCACTTGACTCTTTTTTGGCTACCTCGATGTCGAAATCGAGCGGAGAATTGGTATCCCGAGAAGCAAAGTAATACCGAATAACATCAGCACCCACTTCTTCCATTAATTCTTCCAGAGTTATCATTTCACCTGTCCTTTTAGACATTTTAACTGGCTGACCTGCTCGATAAAGATTAACTAATTGCCCAATGATGACTTCTAAAAAGTCTTCTTCATAACCGAGCGCTTTCATTGCCGCTTTCATTCGAGAAACATATCCATGGTGGTCGGCTCCCCAGATATCAATGACTTTTTTAAAACCCCTTTCTCGTTTGTCAAAATGATAAGCAATATCAGCTGCAAAATAAGTTGGCTCTCCCGATTCTCTAATTAAAACCCGGTCTTTGTCGTCGCCAAAATGAGTAGTTTTAAGCCAAACTGCTCCATCTTTTTCGTAAACAAAACCTTTGCTTCGCAATAGTTCAATCGTTTTTTCAATCTTATTTTCCTGATAAAGACTTCGCTCTTTAAACCAGATGTCAAACCTAACTCCAAGCCTAAGAAGAGTTTTCTCCAGATGAGCCAAAACCTGCTCATAAGCCAGTTCTCGAAAAGCTTTTTCTCTTTCACTAGCCTCCCAATTAACAAATTTATCGCCAAAACGGTTGATTATTTCTTGAGCAATGTCGTAAACATAGTGGCCGCGATAACCTTTTTCAGGAAACTCAATCTCCTTTCCTAAAAGTTCCAGATAACGAGCGCTAACTGACTGGGCAAATACCTCCATCTGAGTCCCGGCATCGTTAACATAAAACTCTCTTATCACTCGATATCCAAGTTTTTCCAGTAAATTAGCTAGTGAATCTCCAACAGCTGCCCAACGCCCGTGACCAAGATGTAAAGGGCCGACTGGATTGGCACTTACAAACTCAACCTGGACCATTTCGCCTTGGCCCAAATCTTGCTGACCGTAATCGGCACCACAACTTAAAATCTCTGAAAGCTCCTGAGCAATATAAGTTGGAGAAAGAAAAAAATTAATAAAGCCTCCTCCAGCTGTCTCCATCTTCTCTACCAAGGGAGAAGCTGGTATCTCCTCAACAAGAATTTTAGCGATTTCCATTGGTTTCTTTTTTACTTCTTGAGATAAAAGAAAAGCAATATTGGTTGCCCAATCACCAAAGTTCGAAGGTGGTACCTCTATTGAAAAAGGAGGTAAAATTTTAAAATTTAAAAAGCCTTTGCTTCTAGCTTTTTTACATCCTTCAATAATTAACTCTTCAAGCTTGTTTAATATCAAAAAAACCTCTTAAAACCGATAATCAGTTTTTTCTGCCAAAACAACTTCAACTTCAATTTTCTTCCCATCTCTGATTATTCCTAACTTCACTTTCTCGCCAACTTTGTGTCTTCTGGTCTCAATAATTAAATCATCCATGCTGGCAATTTCTTTATTGTTGAAAGAAATTATTATATCACCTGGCGTTATACCTGCTTCATCAGCTGGCGTTCCAGGAAAAACATTGGCTACCAAAGCTCCTTTGCTAACCGTCAAGCCTTTTTCCTGCGCAACTTCAGGTGTCACTGAAACACCACTTACACCCAAAAAAGGATGTTGAACTTTTTTCTGAGCAATTAACTGCCCAGCTACATCAAGAGCCGTATCAATTGGAATAGCAAAGCCTATCCCCTGATAGCCCTCGGTCCGAGAGTAAATCAAGGTGTTTACTCCAATTACCTCGCCTTTAGCATTAAGAAGAGCTCCACCGCTATTACCAGGATTAATTGCTGCATCAGTTTGAATCAAATTAACGAAAGTTATTGTCCTACCTTCTTCGCTGTCAGTAGTTACCGTGCGATTAAGGGCACTTACAACACCAGAAGTCACAGTATAATCAAACCCAAAAGGGCTACCAATAGCTACCACTAATTCCCCTACCTTCAAGTTTCTTGAAGTTCCAATCTCGGCTGCCTGCAAATCTTTTTTCTCCACTTTAACAACCGCAATATCGCTTTCAACATCGCTTCCTATCACTTTTCCCTTAACCATATCACCATTGTGAAAAGTAACTGTAATATTAGTAGCCCCAGAGACCACATGGTTATTGGTTAAGATATAACCATCAGAACGAAAAACAACACCAGAGCCTATGCCTTTTACCAGACGCCTGGACTCAAAAAACGGGGCAAAAAAATCAGGGTGATAAGCAATCTTTTCTACTTTAATACTTACCACCGCTGGTCGTGCTTTTTGAGCAATCGCTACCACTGGATTGCTGTCTTTATAGCTTAAAACTATACGTTGATCTTGAGATTTAGTGCTATTTTTACTTAGTAAAGAAAATAAATCTTTCTTAAAAAAAGTGAAGAAAAGGCCTAAAAAAACTAAGCTAACAATAAGCAAAGTCACCAAAACGCTAATCGAAGAAGATATAAAAATAATTTTCCAAGTCTTTTTTCTATCCTTCACAAGATTGGATTCACTTGTTTCTTCCATTTTTCATCACCTCTCTAACTTAAATTATTTTAACAAAGAAGCTGAAAAAAAGCTGAAAAAGAGGCTCTGAAAAATTTTAAATTCGATTAGGTTTAGCCCAGCCCAACCAGAGCTAAAAGAGCGTTTTGAATAAAGGGTATAGTTAAGAGGGAAAAAACTACAAAGTAAAGAGAGCCAATTAACCAGGGGGACGGCTCTTTTATAACCTGTCTGCCTTCCTCAAAATACATACTCTTTATAACTCTCAAGTAATAGCCAAAAGAAAGAACTGAGTTGGTCAACCCGAACAATGCCAGCACAAGTTGGTTGTTTTGAATTGCTGTCTGAAAAAGATAAAGCTTACCAAAAAAGCCAGCCAAGGGGGGCATACCGCCTAGAGAAAGCAAACAAACCGAAAGGGCCAAAGCTAAAAATGGTGAGGAGCGATGAAGCCCCTCGAACTTTTTTAATTCGGCTTTTTCCTGTCCGCAAACCCCCGAAATTATCAAAAAGACACCAAGGTTAGCGAGAGCATAAACAAAGAGATAAAAGAAAATAGCAGTAGTCGGGAGTTGAGCACCCCCAGTAAAACCAACTAGGGGAATCAAAAGATAACCAGCATGAACAATGCCTGAATAAGCCATCATTCTTTTTAAGTTGTCCTGAGTTAAAGCAGCTAAGTTGCCAAAAGTCATCGAAATAAGAGATAGAACAAAGAAAAAGCTAATTAAAGAAGCGCCTAAGTTTGAAGCGAAAGCAAATACTACTCTTAAAATTGCTACCATTGCCGCCAACTTGGAAACTGTTGCTAGAAAACCAGCAACTTGCGGGGTAGAAGCTTCATAAGTATCAGGCGCCCAGAAATGAAATGGGAAAATTGTGGCTTTAAAAGAAAGACCAGAAACAAAAAGAACAAAACCAAAGAAAAGCAAAGCCATCAGAGAAGGTGTTTGGGTAAAAAACTGAGCAATAGAAAGGTAGGAAAAGCCAAAAACCATCAACCCGAGAAAAACTAAACCCATAACTAAATATTTAAAGGCTCCTTCCTGTGCCAATCGCTTTCCACTAAAAGCCACTAGTGAATAAGTCGGGATTGTCATTAACTCAAGAGCAATAATAATCAAGATAAGATGATTAACAGATAAAAGGAAAGAAGCGCCAACCAAAGAGAAAAGAAGGAGAGAGTAGAAAAGCGATTCCTTTTTGAGGTTACGGAAATAATCAATAGAAGAAAGAACAACTAACAAAGCCAGTAAATAAACAAAAAATCTCCCGGCAACTGCAAAGCGATCAACGGCCAGGCTGCGATGGAAAAACAAGCCGGTTTGGGGAATAAAAGAGTTAAGAAATAAAGCAACCAAAAGAGCTAAAACTGTCAATAAACCAGCCCAGGGGAAACGGCGGTTGCTAACAAAAAGAATAACTATAGCAGCAATTATAAGGGCTATCTCCGGTAAAACAGCCAAAAAGTCCTGGTTCATCTCAAAGCCCCCTTCTCTAATAAAGCACTAACAGTCTGCCAGGTAAGGCTAAAAACACCAGCCGGTAAAACGCCTAGAATTATAGTCATGAGAATCAAAGGAAAAACTGCTAATTTTTCACTTAGCGAAAGGTCAGCAAGAACCAGCTGGCTTTCGCTTCTTTCGCCGTAAAGAACCTTTTCTACCAGACGTAGAAAAACTAAAGCATCAAATAGAAGGCCAATCACGCCAAAGCCTAATATCCAACCAAAGGCTTTCCAGGCTCCCAAAAAAGCAGTAAACTCACCTACAAAGTTAGCCAGACCAGGCAAACCCAGAGAAGCAAAAGAACCAACAATTAAAGCACCAGAAATAAGTGGTAGATAAGAAGCAATGCCTCCCAATTTGTTGAGGTCTCGAGTGTGAAAGCGGTGATAAACCAAACCAACCATCAAAAAGAGAAGCGGAGTTACCACCCCATGAGCTAACATTTGAAATAAAGCTCCCATAGCACCCCAGAACTTCAATGAAGCAATGCCTATAACAGCTACCCCCATATGACTTACACTGGTATAAGCAACGATTTTCTTTATATCATTTTGAGTCAGCGCCATTATTCCACCGTAAATCAAACCAGCCAGACCAAGATAAAAAAGGAAAACTTCCTTTCCGTGATAAGTAGTCCCCAGCAAAGGTAGTAAAAACCTCATAAAGCCATAAACTCCCATTTTTAAAAGAACACCAGCCAGCATCATACTCCCGGGGGTAGGAGCTTCTACATGAGCATCAGGAAGCCAGGTATGAAAAGGAAAGACTGGTATTTTCACAGCAAAACCAAGGAAAAACAGCCAGAAAGTAAAGGCAGGTAGAAAGCCTTTCCAGGTTTCAAAAGAAAATGTCCCGGAATAAAAATAACCAATTAAGCCAGCCATTAACAAAAAAACACTACCAGCTAGAGTATAAAGAAAGAATTTATTAGCTGCGTAGCGTCGATTTTCCCCACCCCAAATACCTATGATGAAATACATCGGAATTAATACTGTTTCCCAGAAAAGATAAAAAAGAACAAAGTCAAAAGCGATAAAGACACCGATTAGGGAAGCTTCAAGAAGTAAAAGGAAAAAGTAGTAGAGTTGCTCCCGTTTTTTTATATCCCAGGAAGCCCAGACCGAAATCAAAGAAAGAAAGGTAGTCAAGAGAACTAATGAGTAACTCAAGCCATCAAGCCTAAGATAATAATTAATGCTTAACGCTTTTACCCATTTAATTTGCTGAGTAAAGACATCAAGATTATTAAGATAGCCAAGAGGAATTAAAGACTCAATAAAAGTTAAAAATGAGGTTAAAATAGCAATTCTTCGAGCAGTTTTACGGTCTGGCATAGCTAAAGCTATTAGACCACCAACAAAAGGCGTTAACCAAAGAAATGTCAGCAAGTTCAAATCCCTTTCACCTCGCTATCTAAACCACCAAATAATTACTAAAAGAATTAAACCAACAAAGGAAAGACAAAGATAAAACTGAATATACCCCTGCTGCCAACGCCGTACATTAAAGCTAAAGTAATTAGCTCCCCAGGCAACTCCATTGACAACTCCATCAACAACCCATTTTTCAAAATTAATAAAGAAATTCTTCAAATAAGGCAGAGGCCTCAAAAAGACCAAGCGATAAAATTCTTCTATAAATAACCAGCGGGTTAAAGCCACTCCGATATAACTTGCCTGAAACTTTTCTTCCCATTGATTGCGATAAAAAAACCAGGCCAGCAAACAGCCCAAAATCACCATAGAAGTAGAAATAGTAGGAATCAAAAAGCCAGCGTGAACTTCTTTTTCGACCACTAAAGCTTTAAGCATTTGTTGAAGCCAGACCAAAGCAGCACCCGAAGAAATAGCCATCAAGGCTAGTGTCATTTGAGAAATATGAGTAAGAAAAGGCATTTCATTCAAGTGTTCTTTTGGTTTACCAAGAAAAATCTGAAAAAAAACTTTAAAGACATAAAAAGATGTTAAGAAAACAGTAAAGATAGCCAACCCAGCCAGCCAGTAGTTACCACTTTCCCAGACAGAAACCAAAATCTCCTCTTTGCTCCAGAAACCACTAAAAGGGAAAAGACCAACCAGCGATAAAGCTCCAGCTAAAAAAGCAAAGGAAGTGTAAGGAAGTTTAAACAATCCACCGCTCATCTCATCAATGTTTTGAGTATGGAAAGCGTGAATTAAAGAACCAGCACAAAGGAAAAGCAAGGCTTTGAAGAAAGCATGGGTAAAAAAATGAAAGAAAGAAGCAAAAAGACTCCCTACACCGAGAGCTAACATCATATAACCAAGTTGACTGATGGTGGAAAAGGCTAAAACTCGTTTGAGGTTTCTTTCTGCCAGTGCCAGCAAAGCACCCAACAAGGCAGAAATAACCCCGACCCAAGCTACTACCGAAAGAGTCAATGGGCTCTTTGAAAAAAGAGGATAAGAACGAGCAACCAAAATCACACCAGCAGCAACCATGGTTGCTGAATGTAGTAAAGCCGATACTGGCGTCGGGCCTTCCATCGCGTCCGGCAACCAAACAAAAAGAGGAAATTGAGCACTCTTTCCGACCGCCCCAACAAAAAGCAAAAGAGTGACTAATGTTAAGAGGGCAGTCGGAAATGTTCGAGAAAAAAGCTCACTAAAAGTTAAAGTTCCAGCCGCTGACCACAAAAGCAAAAGAGCAAGAAAGAAGCCCATATCGCCTAAACGAGTAACAAAGAAAGCTTTTTTGGCTGCTTTAGCCGCTGTTTCCTTCTCAAACCAGAAGCCAATTAAAAGATAAGAACAAAAACCAACCAGCTCCCACATCGCATACATTTGGAAATAACCTTGAGCCAAAACCAGACCAAGCATGGAAAAAGCAAACAAAGAAAGATAGGCAAAAAAACGAGTATAGCGAGTTTCTCCCTTCATATAGTTTACTGAATAAAGCTGAATGAAAAACACTAAAAAAGAAATGGTAAAAGCCGCTACTGTTGACAAACCATCAAGCAAATATCCCACTGTCAAACCCTGGCCGGCAGCTAACAGCCAGTTAAAGCTAACCTCATAGCGACCGGTATGATAAAAAGCCATAATCAGAAAAATCGAAGAAAGCAAAGAGATAAAAGAGGCTGTCAATGCAATGTAATGAGCTTTTTTAATTAAGCGACCAAAGAGAATTAATATTAAAAAAGAGATCAGTGGAGCCAGAAGAATTAAACATAAAGATAGGTTAGTTCGGAAAATTACTTCTT
Source organism: uncultured Actinomycetota bacterium (assembly GCA_964426525.1). GTDB lineage: Bacteria > Actinomycetota > Aquicultoria > SKW223 > CALKMS01 > CALKMS01. The sequence goes on from CAYRQL010000002.1 coordinate 63,004, forward strand.
GAGCTGTAACTCCTACCATCCTCTTTTCATCCTTTCAAATTGGAAAATAAATTAATGTCACTACTCTTAAAGGTTCGAAACAAAGAAAGCGCCAGTGCCAACCCCACTGCCGCCTCAGCAGCAGCTAAAGCGATTATCAGTAAAACCGAAACTTGAGAAACCAGAGAAGGTAAAACCCCAAAGCGAGCCAAAGCCAGCAAATTAAGATTAGCAGCGTTTAAAATTAATTCCAGTGAAACCAGAATACCAATCAAGCTCTTTCGAGCCAGGACACCAAAAACCCCCAGCGAAAGAATAAGGCTGCTCAGTATCAAATAATAGAAGAGATTCAACTTTCTTCCCCCTCTTCCCTTTTTAGTAAAGAAAAAGCAGTAATAAATGAGGCTAACAATACCAATCCCATTAGCTCAAAAGCCAAAAGATAGTTTCCAGTCAAAGCTGAACCTAAGTCAGCAGCCGAGAGACTTTGATAGGTAAAGTAAGTTAAAAAAACAGCTTTAGAAAGGATAAATATAATTAAAGCAAGGAAAAGCAAGAAAAAAAACAGTGGAAAAACAATAGAGTTTCTTGATTCTTCTGAACGAGGAAGAATCATTAAAGAAAACAAAAATAAAGTAACAATGCCACCAACATAAACCAAAATCTGCACTAAAGCCGGGACTTCAGCCAGCAAAAGGAAATAAAGACCGCTGGAAGAAAAGAAAAACACCCCTAACCATAAAACAGCTTTAAAAATATTTTTTAACTTAACTACCAGGACCGCACTTAAAACTGCCAGTAAAGCAAAAAAGTAAAACAAGAACGGGCTTAGCTGGGCTAACTTCATTCTTTAACCCCCCTAAAAAGTTCTTTCTTTTCAAAAACAAATTCTTTTCGGTCTTCGGCAGCCTTTTCAAACTCTTTAGTCAGCTTGATAGCTTTAGTCGGGCACTGTTCCTCGCAGAAACCGCAATAAATGCAAAGCGAAAGGTCAACCTGATAATTCTTTGCTCCCCAATCTTCTTTCCGCTCTACCTGAATAGCCAAAGCAGGGCAGACTCGAGCACAAAAAGAACAACCAGTGCAGTTCCCACTTAAACACTGAAGACAGCGATAAGCTTCTTTTTTGGCCTCCTGGTCGGTGAAACCTAACTCAATCTGGTTGAAGTTTGTTTTCCTTTTTTCTGGAGATAGAACTGGCATTTCCGGTCTCAATCTCTCTTTCTCAAATATCTCTTTAGGCAATGACGGATAATCTTGATATTCTACAAGGTGAAGCTTTGGCCGACCTTTAATTAAATCTTTGCCCTGCAAATAACGATCAATGGAAATTACTGCTTCATGAGCGTGAGCGATCGAGCCAATGCAGGTAGATGGCCCGGTAACAATCTCCCCGCAAGCAAAAACATCAGGAACATTAGTCTGTAAAGTCGCTAAGTCAATTTTCAACCGACCTTTTTCGTCAACTTCTACCTCAGTATCTTTCAAAAAAGAAAGGTCGCTAGCTTGGCCAATTGAAAAAATCACAGTGTCACCTGGAATAAAATTGGTAACGGTTTCGCAAAACTGAGGATTAAACCTTCTCTGTTCGTCAAACACAGCCGTACATTGAATAACTTCTAAGCCTTTGATTTTGCCGTTTTCCGAGATTATAGCTTTTGGACCCCAGGAGCAGTTAATCTCAATTTCTTCTTCTAACGCTTCTTCAATTTCCCAGGAAAAAGCGGGCATCTCTTCAAACTTTTCCAAACAAACCATCCTTACTTTTTTTGCTCCCAGCCGAACAGCACAACGTGCCACATCAACCGCAACATTTCCTCCGCCAATAACGATAATTTCTTTTCCGATTTCTGGTTTTTCTCCCGAGTTTACTGCTCGAAGAAAAGGCACAGCCGAAAGAACATTGGGCAAATCGTGCCCAGGTATTGGAAGAGTGCGACCAGCCTGCAAGCCCACTGCCAATAAAAAAGCTTTATAACCTTGCTTCCTCAAATCGGAAAAGCTGACTTCAGTCCCGAATTCAACTCCAGTTATTATTTCCACCCCATCTTTCTCTATCTCTTCAACTTCAGCCAAGAGAATATCTTCCGGAAGCCGATACATTGGAACGCCGTACATCAACATCCCGCCAGGTAAATTTGATTTTTCAAAAACAGTTGCCTGATAACCCTTACGTACCAGTTCAAGAGCTGCTGTCAAACCAGCCGGTCCAGCCCCAATTACCGCCACCCTCAGGCCATCAGGCGGGTTCTTCTTCTTTCTTTTTTTCTTGACTACTGGCAAGGCTTTATCGGCTAAATATCTTTTAAGCGAACGGATAGCCACAGACTCATCATAATATCCCCGTCGGCACTTAGTCTCACACGGGTGATGGCAGATTCTTCCCAAAACCGCCGGGAATGGGGCTCTCTCTCGCACTAATTCCCAAGCTTCAATGTATTTTCCTTCCATTATCAAGCGGTTATAGCCTCGTGGGTCAACATGAGCCGGACAAGTGTTCTGACAAGGTGGCATCTCAGGAAATGCTTTTGCCTGCTTCACTTCTCCAAACATACCACGCAAACTATAAAAGCCTCGATAGCCATCAAAAATTTCCTGCTTTTCAAAAGGATAAAAAAGGGTTACCGGTTTCTTTAAAAGATAATTGCCAGTTATCCTGAGTCCAGTTGCCAGTGCTTTAATGTTTTTAGCTAAACTCATTCAAAGAACACTCCTAACCAAAACTAAAGCCCAGAGGAAATTCACCAGAGCCAACGGAAACAAAAATTTCCAAGAAAATTCCATCATCTGGTCTGGTCGGAAACGCGGGAAAGTCCAACGAAACCAGAAATATAGAAAAGCAAACAAAGAAGATTCTAGAAAAAGCCAGAGCCAGCCTGGCAAAAAAGGCCAACGAAATCCTCCAAGAAAGAGCAAGGAAGTCAAGATAGCCGAAACAATAAAATGAGTGTATTCCCCCATCATAAAAAGTCCCCAGCGAATTCCCCCGTATTCAGTATGAAAGCCGGTAACCAGTTCAGATTCTGACTCGCCAACATCAAAAGGAATGCGATTCATCTCAATTAATGAAGCAATAAGAAAAACAACAAAACCCAAAGGTAAAAGAAAAATAAAAGGAATTTTTTGGGCTTCAACAATCTCTACTAAAGATAGCGAACCAGCAACCATTACTACTGAAAGCAAGCTCAAAGCTCGAGGTAGCTCAAAGCTTAAAAGCTGGAGAGCTGAGCGTATAGCTCCTGTTAAAGCGTACTTATTATTAGAACCGTAACCAGCCATCAGCGGTCCAAAAACCGCAATGGAAGGAATAGCCAAGAGGTAGAGCAAGGCCAAATTCCAGTTAAACGCCACCCACTGGGAAGTAAAAGGAATAACTAAGAGAGCCATAAAAGCTGGAATCATTGCCATCAACGGGGCTATTTGATAAATCCACCAATCGGCCCTTTTTGGAACTAAGTAGCCTTTAGACAAAAGTTTTATCATATCGGCAAATGGCTGAAGAATCCCGTGCCAGCCAGTGTGATAAAAGCCAACCCGGTGCTGAAAATGCGAAGCCAGTTTAATCTCTAGATACTCCAAAACCATTATCAAACCAGCTACACCCATAAATATTCCAGCTGACCAAGCTGCTGTTTCTGCTATAAAATACCATATATTCATCGATCAACCTCACCAAAAACCGGGTCCAAACTTCCCAAAATGATAGGAAAATCTGCAAACTGACTGCCAGTTAACAAATATGGCAATAAAGACAGGTTAGCGTAAGCAGGGCTTCTGACTTTCAAACGATAAGGCTTATAACTGCCATCACTCACAACATAAAAACCTAACTCTCCTTTTGTCCCCTCAACTGCTGCATAAGCTTCACCTGGAGGGGGAGATAAAAGTCGAGGCACAGGTGTTTGAAAACTGCCTTCTGGTAAGCCATCCAAAGCTTGCTTGACAATTTCAGCACTTTGTCTCATTTCTTCAAGTCTCACCCAAAATCTGTCCCAGGAATCGCCATTTTTGCCAGTTGGCACCTTAAACTCGAAATCATTGTAAACAGAGTAGCCTTCTATCTTTCTCAAATCTCTCTCCACACCACTACCCCGCAAAACTGGTCCGCTGGCTCCAGCTTCCAGAGCAATCTCAGCTGGTAAAATCCCGATACTTTTGGTTCGGCGAAGAAAGATTGGATTCTCGAAAAGTAAGTCTTGGTACTCATCTAATTTACCAGACAAATTTTTCAAAAAATTACGAGTCCCCTTTTCAAAATCAGAATTTATATCCCGACTGACCCCCCCAAAGCGAAAATAACTATAAGTTAACCTTGCTCCGCAAATCTTCTCAAAAAGCCTTAAAATTTCTTCTCTTTCCCGAAAAGCATAAAGAAAGAAAGTAAAAGCGCCAGCGTCTAAACCCCCTGTCCCCAAAGCAATCAAATGGCTGGCAATTCTTTGAAGCTCCCCAAATATCACTCGAAGATACTCAGCTCGAGGTGGAACTTCTATTCCAGCAAGTTTTTCTACTGCTCGAACATAACCCCAGTTAGAAAGCATAGCGCCCACATAATCCATTCGGTCAGTATAAGGAATGAACTGATGGTAACTTCGATTTTCAGCTATCTTCTCAACCCCCCGGTGTAGATAACCAATATGCGGCTCAACCGATACTACCTTTTCCCCCTCTAATCCCAAAACAACTCGAAACACACCATGCGTGCTGGGATGTTGTGGTCCCACATTTATCAAAAATTCCTCAGTTCGCAAAGTCAAATCTCAAACCCCCAAAATCAAAAGTAATCCGGTCTTTTTATAACTCGCTTATCTTCGTAATCTTTCAACAAAGGATGGCCTTTCCAGTCATCGGGTAAAAGCAACCGTTTAAGATTTGGATGGCCCTTAAATGAAACCCCAAACAGGTCATAAACTTCTCTTTCAGGCCAGTTGGCCCCTCTCCAGATAGAGACCACAGAGTCAATCTCGGGTTTTTTTCGCTCAATTGAAGTCTTAATAAACGTTTTTGTATTTAAATCGGGGTCAACCAGGTGATAAACCAAGTCTATCTTGTCTTTCCAGTCTATTGCAGTAAGGAAAGAAAAATAAGCAAAACCTTGTTCTTTAAGCCAGGAAGCAAAAGGCAGCAGCGCTCCTTTTTCTATAAAAAAATAATAAACACCATCTTTAACCTCAACTTTGCCTAATTTTCCCAGCTTCTTTGCCGCCTTATTTTCCAGACCTCTCATTTGCCTTCCCTTATTATCCTTCTTATCTCCAGCAACCCTTCAAAAAATGCTTCTGGGCGAGGTGGGCAGCCAGGAACAAAAACATCAACAGGAATTACTTCCTGGACCCCCCTAACTGCTGAATAAGAATCATAGTAAAAGCAACCTCCCGATATAGCACAACTGCCCATGGCTAAAACATACTTTGGGTCGGGCATCTGTTCGTAAAGACGTTTTAAGATTGGAGCCATTTTATAAGTTAAAGTTCCAGGCACGATTATCAAATCTGATTGCCTTGGCGAGGGACGCGGAATAATCCCGTATCGCATTAAATCGTAATGAGAAGCATAAGCGGCCATCATTTCAATTGAGCAACAAGCAAGCCCGAAAGTTAAGCTCCAAATAGAGCGAGAGCGAGCCCAGTTTAAAAGCTCTTCTAAAGGCCAAAGGTTAATTTTAGGCTTTACTTCTCTTATCACATCTCTTCTGGTTCGAGCCATCTCAAAACACCCTCTTTCCAGGCAAAAAGGAAAGGTACCAAGAGAAAAAACAAAAAAAGTAGCCCCGTCAAAATCCCGATTGTGTTAACTTTTCGAACAATAAGCGTCCAAGGAATTAAAAGTGCCGCTTCAACTTCAAATAGTAAAAAAAGTAAGGCTACAAAGTAAAAGCGAACAGGGTAGAGAAGCCGAGCATCAGAAAAAGGAAGGTTTCCACACTCATAACTTTCATGACTATCACCAGTTCTGTCCACTTTTGGTGAGAGAATATAAGAAAGGAATAAAACAATTAAAAGTAAGGCTGTCGAAACAATCAAAAAAATTAAAATACCTAATAAACTCATAATCCCCCTTTTGTAACAAATTACGCATATTTTAGCAAGGAAGAGTTTTCAAAGCAACTAAAGAATTAAATTTCAACCACCTAATAAACAAAAAAAAGAAAAAGAGATAACCTTTTAAAAGATAAATTTTACCGCTGACCCCTTAGTTGAAAGCAATAACCGAATTTTTAAAGATAACTATTAGCTAATTTTTCAAATTAAGTTTCCTGCTAAATGACCTTTATAATTATAATATTCGAGGTTTAAATCTTTTCCATTAAAAGTTATAAGATTAATTGCTGCTACTTCCTGCGGTATTTCCCAGAAGCGATCTCTCAAGTGAAAAAAATGCTGAAGAATTATTTTGTTAATAGCTTGATGCGCCACCACTACAATCTCATCTTTCCAATGCTTCCTGGCTAAGCCAACCAGAGCTTCAGCTGTTCGCTTACTAACCACCTGAACGCTGTCTCCTCCGGGGAAAGTAAAATCCTCTGGATTTTCCAACCATTGCTTATAAACCAAGGGAAATCTTTCTTCAATCTCTTCCAGTTTCAATCCCTGCCAATCACCATAATCAACATCAATAAAACCTTTATCTATTTGAACTGGTAACCCTTTTCTCTTAGCAATTACTTCAGCTGTCTGCCTGGCTCTCACCAAGGAACTCGAATAAACTGCCGAAATTTCTCGAAACTCAAAAAAATTAGCCAGAGCTTCGGCTTGTTTTAGCCCCTTTTCATTTAAAGCTAAATTCTCTCTCCCCCGGAAACGCCCATCTTTGTTCCAATCAGTTTCACCGTGCCTGACTAAATAAATCGAACCCATATTTTCAATTTAACAAACTATTTAGAAAAAATAAATTTTCTTTAAATATAAATAACAATGCAGCTTAAAGTTCCATTTTTTAAGAACAGCAAAAAATTTTTGAGCCAATAATTGGTGTCGGAGGCGGGATTTGAACCCGCACAGGCTTGCGCCCACTGCCCCCTCAAGACAGCGCGTCTGCCAGTTCCGCCACTCCGACACTTAATAAGTTTGGGACAAGATGTTATTTTAAAAGAGCAAAAAAAGCCCGTCAATGTTAGATGTTGGCCTATAAGTTAGCAAACAGCAGACTCACGCCTTATGAGCGAAAAGCTAAAGCATTGCAACAACTCGCACTGAAAAATCACCGTGCCCGCTTTTCAGCTCGCTCGCCATGACAATTGTAATAAAATCCCTCCCGACCTCCCTTTAAAAAAGGGAAGAGCTCTATATCCCCCCTTTATTTACACACTCAAATGTTTATTCACCTTATTTATATAATTTATAAGGAGGATTAAGGGGGATAAAAAGAAAGTTTTTCCGAAACCCGAAGGCGCTACGGCACCTAGGGGGTCCGCTACATTGGTTTATTTAAATGACTTCCTTTTATTTAAGCTTTTATTTAAGAGAAGATTCTGGAATTTATCGATCTAAAAAATATTTCTCAGAAATATTCGGCTAATTCAGCCTTAACTTAAAGAGTAGTCTGACAGTAAGGGCAGACTGACCAGTCAAGCTGAAGAAGCTTGCTGCAATTTGGACAAGTCCTCTTCAATTTCTTAAAACAATAAGGACAAACGACAAAGTCCTTTTCCACCTGCCGATGGCAACCTGGGCAGAGGTAAATTTCGCATCTTAAGCGAGCTTCTTTTTCTTTTATTTCAAGCTCCCTTTCTTTTGCTTCTTCCAGATACTCAGGTGGTCGCAAAACTAAATAAATTATCCAACCAAAAAAATTAAAAACTAGAACGGCCAGGGCCCAAAAAACGGCAAAGCTACCTCTCTTTTTTGCGTCGCGATAAGTCCAGATTATTAAACTAAACCAGAGAACAAGAAGAAAATAAAGGTTAAAGCGGAGAAAAGCTATAAAAAGCGGCGAAGTCAAAAAATCATATATCTTTTTAAAAACATCCATTAGCCCAATTGATTAAGTAACTTTTCTAGTCTCTCCTGCGTTTCTAACTCTTCATTATATTTTAATTTGACTTTTTCTACCACTTCAGGCGAAGCTTTACTTAAAAAAGCGGTATTTTTAAGCTTGCTTTCAAGTTGACTAATTGTTTTTCTGTTTTTTTGCAGTTCTTTTTGCAGTTTTTTCCTTTGCTCTTCAAGATCAACCAACCCTTCTAGCGGCAAGTAAATTTCAACTCCCTTTTCTACCGAAAAAGCAGAGTTCAATGGCTTCTCCAATCTCTGACTAATTTGCGGAGCATTAGTGCGAGAAAGAAAAGCAAGAGCTTCTGACGCGTTTCGCAGAAAACTTTCTCGCCTTTCATCTGGCGGTTTTAAAAACAAATCAACCTTACGGCCCAAAGGAATACCTAAAGCGGCTTTAATCGACCTCACTCCAACCACCACTGATTTAAAAACTTCAGCCAACCTTTCGGCTTCATCATTAAGCCATTGTTCTTCCGCTTCGGGGTAAGGAGCAACCATAATGCTTTGTCCCTCAATTCCTGGTAAGAGCTGCCAAATTTCTTCAGTTATAAAAGGCATAATTGGGTGAAGCAGTCGTAAATAGTGTTCCAAAATATATAAAAGAATCCACCTGACTATTTCTTTTCGCTCCTCGGTTCCATGATAAAGATCGATTTTGCTAATCTCCAAATACCAATCGCAAAAATCATCCCAGAAAAATTCGTAAAGAAGACGAGCCAAACGGCTAAAATCATACTCTTTAACAGCCTTTTCTGCTTCCAAACTCAAACGAGAAAAAGAATGAAGAATCCATTTATCAGCCCAGCTAAGTTCAGTTTTTTCTGGTCTTTGTCGCTTTCCTCCTAGATTCATCAAAACAAACCGAGCTGCATTCCAGATTTTGTTACAAAAGTCACGGTAGCCAGCCACGCGCTCGGTAGAAAGATAAATATCCCGGCCAGGAACAGCCAGGATTGTCAAAGTAAAACGCAAGGCATCAGTTCCATACTCTTCAATCATTTCAAGAGGGTCTATAACATTACCCTTTGATTTGCTCATCTTTTGCCCAAACTGGTCGCGCACTAAAGTGTGAATTAGAACATTATAAAAAGGAACATCATCCATAAACTTTAAGCCCATCATAATCATTCGAGCTACCCAGAAAAAGATTATGTCATGAGAAGTCACTAGAACACTGGTCGGATAAAAATAGGAAAGCTCGGGTGTTTTTTCTGGCCAGCCAAGAGTAGCAAATGGCCAGAGGGCTGAAGAAAACCAGGTGTCCAGAACATCTTCATCTTGCTTAATCTGACCCGAACCGCACTTTGGACAACTCGTTATTTCATCCTCTGAAGCTATCTCAGCATTACAATCTTCACAGTACCAAACTGGTATCCGATGCCCCCACCAAAGCTGTCGGGATATACACCAGTCGCGAATGTTTTCCATCCAATCAAAATAAATCTTCTCCCATTTCTTCGGATGAAACCTAACTTTACCCTGGCGAACCACTTTAATTGCGGGTTCAGCCAGTGGCTTCATTTTGACAAACCATTGCTTGGAAAGTCGAGGCTCCACAGTAGTTGAACAGCGATAACAAATACCAAGAGGTATCTCGTAAGTCTCGATTTTCTCTAATAAACCCTGACTCTTTAAGTCTTCTACAACTTTTTTCCGTGCTTCGTATCTATCAAGACCCTGATACTTGCCGCCGTTTTCATTCACCATTGCTTTCTCATCAAAAATATTTATCATTGGAAGATTATGACGACGAGCTATTTCAAAATCATTGAAATCGTGAGCCGGAGTAACTTTAACTGCTCCAGTGCCAAACTCCTCAACCACTGTTTCATCAGCAATAATCGGAATTTCCCTCTCCATTAAAGGCAGAATTAAGGTCTTGCCGATAAGGTGATTATAACGTTCATCAGAAAGTGAAACGGCAACAGCAGTGTCACCGAGCATTGTTTCTGGACGAGTGGTCGCCACCGTTACAAACCCTTCTTCGTTCTTTAAAGGATATTTTAAGTAGTAAAGCTCACCTATAGTTTCATTCCGCTCAACCTCAAGGTCAGACAGAGCAGTTAAACACCGTGGGCACCAGTTAATTATATAATCACCACGGTAAATCAATCCTTCATTATACAGGCTGACAAATACTTTCTTGACCGCCCGGGAATATTCTTCATCCATTGTGAAACGCTCCCGATTCCAATCACAGGAACAACCCAGGCGCTTCAACTGATTGATAATAGTAGTGCCGTAGACTTCTTTCCACTTCCAGACTCGTTCAACAAACTTTTCCCTGCCCAGATTTTCTCGAGTCAGGCCATCCTTAGCTATTTCCCTTTCAACAACATTTTGAGTAGCTATACCAGCGTGGTCAGTTCCCGGAAGCCAAAGGGTTTCATACCCCTTCATCCGGCTTAAGCGAGTAAGAATGTCCTGCAAAGTGTTGTTTAAAGCATGCCCCATATGAAGAGACCCAGTAACATTTGGCGGAGGGATTACAATCGAAAAACTCTTCTTTTGAAAGTCAACTTGCGCCTCAAATAAATTCTGCTCAAGCCAGAATTCATACCACTTTTCTTCCACTTCCCGGTGGTCATAAGCTTTTGGCAAACTTTCCATCAGTTAAGAAAAAACCCCTCTCCACATTAAAATTTCAAAAAAATAAAATTTAAGATAGCAAAAAAAGGGGAAGGTTTAAAGAGAAATGACCCCTTTTTCGTCGCTGATAAGCGTGGGAGAAGCTTTTTTCTCAATTACTTCCTTAGTAATGATACATTTCTTAACTTCAGGCATGGAGGGTATATCGTACATCACTCCCAGTAAAGCTTCCTCTAAAACTGCCCGCAAACCCCGAGCTCCGCTAGCCCTCTTAAACGCTTTCTTGGCAATAGCCTTCAAAGCATCTTCGGTAAAAACTAACTCCACATTGTCTAATTCAAAAATCTTTCGATACTGTTTGACTAAAGAATTACGCGGTTCAGTTAAGATTCTTACCAAATCATCAACGGTTAAGTTGTCAACCGCGGTTATAACAGGGACGCGGCCAACAAACTCTGGAATCATCCCAAACTTTATTAAATCCTCCGGCAAAACCTGAGATAGAATTTCCCCAAGTGGCTTTTCTTTACGGCTTTTAACATCCGCACCAAAACCAATTCCTTTCTTACCAATGCGAAACTCAATAATGTCGTCTAAACCAACAAAAGCACCACCAAGAATAAAAAGAATATTGGTGGTATCTATTTGAATAAACTCCTGATGCGGGTGTTTGCGACCACCTTGTGGAGGAACATTGGCTACTGTGCCTTCCAGAATTTTTAATAAAGCTTGTTGAACGCCTTCGCCTGAAACATCTCGAGTTATCGAAGGGCTTTCCGATTTCCGAGCAATTTTATCGACTTCGTCAATGTAAATTATTCCACTTTCGGCTCTCTTAACGTCGTAGTCAGCCGCTTGGATCAGCCGCAAGAGAACGTTCTCCACATCTTCGCCCACATAACCAGCTTCAGTAAGCGAAGTAGCGTCAGCTATAGCAAAAGGAACATTTAAAAACCGAGCCAGCGTTTGAGCTAAAAGAGTTTTACCACAACCAGTAGGACCCAGAAGCAGAATGTTGCTTTTCTGAAGTTCTACTTCGTCATGATGATGAACCTTATAAATTCTTTTGTAGTGATTATAAACAGCAACAGCCAGAGTTTTTTTGGCTCTTTCCTGACCAACTATATACTGGTTCAGGTACTCGTAAACCTGCCTGGGCTTGGGAAGTTCTTCAAGCTTAACTTCTCTTTCCGCATCTAACTCTTCTTCTAAAATCTCATTGCAGAGGTCAACACATTCATCGCAAATATAAACGCCGGGTCCAGCAATTAGTTTTTTAACCTGACGTTGAGTTTTTCCACAAAATGAACATTTTAAGTGTTCACTTTCACTAAACCTTGCCATTATTCCACCTACTTCCTCTGAGTTACCACTTCATCAATAATACCATATTTCATTGCTTCTTCGGCTGACATTATAAAATCCCGTTCAGTATCTTTTTGAACTTTGTCTAAAGGCTGACCAGTATGTTTGGAAAGAATTTCATCTAAAACTTTGCGCAAACGTAAAATCTCCTTAGCTTGAATGTCGATGTCAGTTGCCTGACCTTGCACCCCTCCATGAGGCTGGTGAATTAAAACCCGAGAATTTGGAAGAGCAAAGCGTTTTCCTTTAGCTCCAGCCGCCAACAAAACAGCTGCTCCACTTGCCGCCTGACCAATGCAGATAGTTGATACATCACTTTTTATATACTGCATCGTATCGTAAATTGCCAGAGTAGCAGTGATCAAACCACCAGGTGAGTTAATATATAAAAAAACATCTTTGTCAGGGTCTTCTGATTCCAGATGAATTAACTGAGCAATAACCACATTAGCGGCGTGGTCATCGATTTCATTTCCCAAAAAAACTATTCGCTCGGAAAGAAGTCGCGAATAAATGTCGTAAGAACGCTCACCCCTGTTTGTCTGTTCCACTACTATCGGTATCAGTCCCACTCTTTTCTACCTCTCTTTCTTTCTTAGTTTTATTTTTTGTCTCTGTTTTTATTTTAACCTCTTTTGCGTTTTCTACCAAATAATTTAACGTCTTTTTTAAGAGAATGTCATACTCAAGAAGAGGCATTTCATTATTTCTGGTCATTTCTTCTTTAAGCTGCTCTTTGCTGGCTCCCGTGCGACGAGCTAAAAGTTCAATCTCTTCATCAATGTCTTTTTCGGTAACTTTTAGACCTTCTTTTTCAGCTATCTTCTCTAAAACCAGCTCAGTCTTAGCAGTTTGTTCAGCCTGAGAACGAAATTCGTTTCTTAAGTCTTCAATTGTTTTACCTGTCTCTTCTAGATAGCGCTCAAGAGTTAAGCCTTCCCGACGAACTCGAAAGTCAAGCAAGCGAATCATCTCTTCTATTTGCCGATTAATCAAAGTTTCTGGCACCTCGACCTCTGCCCATTCAACAACTTGGCTTAAAACGGCTTCTCGAAAAAGAGACTCAGATTGCTGTTTCTTTAATAAACCAAGCTGCTCCTTGAGTTTTTCTTTCAACTCTTCAAGACTATTATATGCCCCCACCTGTTTAGCAAACTCATCACTGGCTTCCGGCAAGACTTTTTCCTTAAGCTCCTTGATAATTACCTGAAAATCCACGGTTTTGCCAGCAACTTCCTTAGCAAAATAATCTTCATCAAAAGTCAAAGAAAATTCCAGAACATCTCCGGGTTTTGCTCCATAAATCTTATCTTCAAAGCCAGGCATCAAATAACCCTGACCCAGCTCGACAACGAAATCCTGAGCCGTTGCTGATTCCAGCACCTGACCATTGATTTTCCCAGTAAAACTCATTAACACAAAATCGCCTTTTTTAATCGGCCGACTTTTCGTCGGCTTTAAAGTTGCAAAGCGGTTTCGGAGAATATCTACTTGTTCTTTAACTTCTTCTTCAGTTACCTCAGCTGATATTCTTTTTGCTTCAACTCCCAGGTAGTTTTCAACTTTGACTTCCGGTTTGACTTCTACCTCGAACTTGAAAACAAGATCTTCGCCTTCACGAGCCGATACAAGCTCAACTTTTGGTCTATCTATTGGTTTCAGTTTAAGCTTATCCACTGCTTGAAGATAGAATTGAGGCAAAAGAATTTCTAAAGCCTCAGCTAAAATCGCTGCTTCCCCTACTCTCCTTTTTAGTATATCCGGGGGTACTTTTCCTTTACGAAAACCAGGTATGGTTACGCTTTCAGACAGCTTACGATAGGCTTGCTTGAATCCAAAGCCCGTTTCCTCAACTTCTACTTTAACCTCTGCCCAGACCCGATTTTTTTCTTGTTTTTCTAATTTAGCTTCCATCTATCACCTCAGTTTTATTCTGTAATCCTACCTACGGTAGGTAAACTCGCCTAGGTTGGGTCGATTACCCAAATTTTAAATTTGGGAGATTAAAAATATAAATAGTTTACCAGCTAACTTAAAATTTGAGAATAATACGAGCTCCCGCCAGCTGTTTTTTTTTGGAAACCTGATGGTGTCTCCGACACCTAAACGTTTTCACAACATGACTAATATTTTATTATATCCCCCCCTTAGAATAAGGGGGATCAAGGGGGATTAAAACCCTCCCAGCCTCCCTTTAGAAAAGGGAAGAGTAAGTTAGTTAACTTAAAAAAGGGAGTAGTCTAATATTTCCCTCTTAGAATAAGGGGGATTAAG
>CAYRQL010000002.1:77304-143563 GCA_964426525.1 uncultured Actinomycetota bacterium
CTTAGAATAAGGGGGATTAAGGGGGTTTAAAAGGGGGATCAAAAAAGGTGTCATTGCGAGTCCCCCGGCTTTATTTCGGAGAGCAAAGCAAACCCAGAGTTTGCCCCGCCTTCGCTTCGCTCCGGCAGGCAAGCCACGCTCGCCTGACAGCTCACTCGCAATGACAAGATAAAGACAATCTTCGCTCGTTTTCGCCTATTCGCTATTTCGAAAAACTAAAGGTATCCGCTATATGTCTGCTGCTGCCAAATAAGAAAGCAAATTATGCTTCGCAACAAATAATTAGCTGAAGCTTAGACTCCAACGCCTGCTTAAACTGGTGCCGAGGGCGGGATTTGAACCCGCACAGCCTTTCGACCACGAGATCCTAAGTCTCGCGCGTCTGCCATTTCCGCCACCTCGGCATATCGCAAAATAGATAACTTAATTTTATTTTATCAAAGGCAAGGCGAGCTTTTAACCAACCTAATTCTTTATCGGACCTAGGAAGATAGCTGGTGGGTCGTGCAGGGATCGAACCTGCGACCTTGGGATTAAGAGTCCCCTGCTCTGCCAAACTGAGCTAACGACCCAACAAAAAACCAAATTTAATTTTAAATTCTTAAGCTTGTTACCGCAACTTTCAAGGCAAAAAACACTCATTTTGGCGCGCCCGGCAGGAGTCGAACCTGCGACCCTCGGATTAGAAGTCCGATGCTCTATCCTGCTGAGCTACGGGCGCAATTCAACCTTTTGGCTGGTTTTACACCTTAACAAAGCCTTAAGCTCTTTAAAAAAATAAATTGGGGTGACCGAGGGGACTTGAACCCCCAACATCTGGATCCACAGTCCAGTGCTCTAACCAGTTGAGCTACGGTCACCACAAAATAAATAATAAAAACCAGAAAATCCTGATGTTCTACTAAACTACACTCGCCTTTTTATTATACACTAATCACTCTGATGCTTGTTATAAAACCTTGCCTTGTTCAGCTTTAATTTCACTTTGGCGCGCCTGGAGGGATTTGAACCCCCGACCTACGGATTCGAAGTCCGGCGCTCTATCCTGCTGAGCTACAGGCGCTAACAAAAAATGGAGCGGGAAACGGGATTCGAACCCGCGACCCTCAGCTTGGAAGGCTGATGCTCTGCCACTGAGCTATTCCCGCTCGCCTGAATAAATATTTTAACATTCAAGAGCAAAATTTGAATAATTAAGAGCTTAAAAAGAGAGAAAGCTTAATTTCTCAACCGAAATGCTGCTTTTAGTCATTTTAGAGCTTTGCTATTCTTTGACATTTAAAAGGAGTATCATTGGTAAAGCTAAAAAATTGTCGAAACCTTCCGATAATCAAAGGTAAAAGCTAAACTTTCGAAGTTCAAAAACTAAAAAAGGGAGATTGAAATATAAATTTCAATTTAAGCTAATTTACAAAAACAAAGGTTCGTTGGGGTGAAAATAAGTAAAAATAAAAAAAACCTGAAAACCGATTCACATTTCTTAAGTGCTCTGGCAGAAAAATCTCATACTTTCTTCTTTTACCGCCTTGAGTTCTTCCCTGAAAGAAAGTTCACCTACATAAGCCCAAGTGTAAAGAAAATTGGCGGCTATTCTCCTGAAGAATTTTACTCTGACGCCAACATTATTTTTAAAATTATCCACCCTGAAGACCTTCTAATCCTGACAGAGCTGTTTGAATCAAAAACCTTGCCAAAAGAAAAATGGGTTTTTCGCTGGGTTAAAAAAGACGGAAAGACCGTCTGGCTGGGACATACAATTATTCCTATCACCGATGATTCAAGCAACATAGTCGCTATTGAGGGAACAGCTCAAGACATTACTCATGAAGTAGAAACCCAAAAAAAAATCGCAGAAAGCGAAAGCAAGTTTAAGGTTTTAGCTGAAACAGCCAGTACAGCCATTTTTATTTACAGCGATGAAAACATTGTCTATGTAAACCCTGCCTGCTCTAAACTGACTGGCTATACTAAGGACGAACTTTTAAAAATGAGGTTCTGGGAGATTGTGCACCCTGACTTTAGAAAACTAGTTAAAAAACGGGGGATTAAAAGAATAAAAGGTGAAAAGTTACCCAAACGCTACCCGGTTAAAATCGTCTGTAAAAACGGCCAAGAACGTTGGGTTGATTACACTGGTGGTTTAATAACATATCAGGGTAAACCAGCTGTAATAGGAACTGCCCACGACATCACTGAATTAAAAACTTCTGAAGAAAAATTGAAAGAAGCAGCTGAAAGCTGGCGCTCGACTTTTGACGCTATTGAAGACCAGCTCAGTATCATTGATTTGAAAAGAAAAGTGCTTCGATGCAACAAAGCCCAGGCTAAATTTTTAAAAAAACCAATCGATAGTTTGCTTGACAAAATGCTTTGCCGACAAATTCACGGGAAAAGCGGAAAAATCGAAGACTGCCCAGTTGAAAAAGCCGAGAAAATTAAGAAGCGAGCAAGGTGCATAGTTAAGCTAAAAGACAAATGGTTTTCGGTCACTGCTGACCCTATCTTTGATAATAAAGGAAAAATTACCGGTTTTGTTCATTTAATGAGAGACATAACCAATATCAAAGAGGCAGAAAAGGAATTAGAAGAAAAAGAAAGGTTTTTAAAAAATATTTTTGACAGTGTTCAAGATGGCATAAGCATTTTAGATACCAATTTAAACATTTTAATGACTAACAAAACAATGGAAAGATGGTATTCTTATTCAATGCCTCTCGTGGGCAAAAAATGTTTTCAAGCCTATCACAAGCAAAATGAGCCTTGTAAGTTTTGCCCTTCAATAAAGACTTTAAAAACTGGCCAGGCAGCTTATAAAATTGTTCCCAAAAGAGATAAAAAAAGGAATGTTATTGGCTGGTTTGACCTCTTTTCATTTCCGTTTATTGACCCAGAATCGGGGAAAATAAAAGGGGTTGTTGAATATGCGCGAGACATAACTGCTCGGAAAAAAACCGAAGAAAAGCTAAAACAAACCAATCGCCTTCTTAACCTTTTAAGCAAAGCAAACGAAGCAATCATGAGGGCAACTGACGAACAAACGCTTCTAAACGAGGTCTGCAAGATAGTAGTTAAAATTGGTGGTTATAGTGGCGCCTGGATTGGTTGTTATAATGAAGAAAAAAATTTAATCCAATTAAAAGCTAAAGCTGGACAATTAAAAGATTTAGGGATTTATCGTCAGATTCCTTGCGGAAAAGAAAGTTATTTATTTTTCCCCGCCTGCGAAACAATAAAGAACAAAAAAATTATGGTTATTAATGAACTTGAAAAAGAAATCAGCAAACCTGAATGGATTATAAAAGCACAGAAAAAAGGTTTCCCTTCAATGGTGAGCCTTCCCTTAATAATTGAAAACAAAGCAGCTGGCTTGATTACCATTTACGCTCCAGAGCCAAATTCATTCACCACTAATGAAATTAAAATACTCCAAGATTTAGCAAGTGACATTACTTTTGGCATTTTGTCTCTTCGAACCAAGAAAGAAATGGAAGCTACCCAGGAAAAATTAATAGCTACTGTCGGCAAGCTACGCCAGCAAGAAAAAATAGCTCAAGAGCTTTCACGAAGTATAATAGGAGCTCAAGAAAAAGAAAGGCTTTACCTTGCCTCGGAAATCCATGACAATTTACTTCAAAGCCTGGTTGCCAGTTATTACTTATTGGGAGCTCTTGATTTTCCCCCCGCTTACGAAAAAGTTCAAAAGCAAAAAGAAGAACTTTGCCAGCTACTCAGAACTTCAATCGCTGAAGGGCGAGCGCTTCTCAGAAAAATACAACCCATCAGCAAACCAGACTTCAGCCTAAAAAATGGCATTAAAGAAGCTATGGAGCTTATCTTCGCTGCCACCAAAACGTCACCTCACCTTTCCTGCCCAGCTGAACTTCCAATAACTAACAAAGAAGAGAAAATTAACATTTTGCGAATTATTCAGGAAGCATTGATAAACGCTCGCAAACATGCTCAGGCTAGAAACGTCTGGGTAAAAATTACCTGCCAAGATCACTTGTTAGAAGTGGAAATCAAAGATGACGGAGTGGGATTTGATGAAAAAAAATTGGGAAAAAGTTCTGTTGGGCATTTCGGACTATTAACAATGAAAGAGCGAGCCAAAATTTTTGGCGCTAAGCTATTTATTGAAAGCAGTCCGGGAAAGGGTACTAAAATACGAGTTTTAATGCCATTAAAAAAACAGGAGTGAATAGATAATAATGGTTGTTGTCTTACATCGCTAGCCTTTTTAAAACCAGATATCTAATTTTTAGCCCTAAAACCGGTTACAAGCGAAGTCAATCCCTGGTCCTTTTTGTTTTTAAAAGCGGAAAAATTTGAAAAGCAAGTGCGTCTTGAGAAAACAAGTTTATTAACTTAAAATTAGTTTTTTGTTTCCCTTTCAATCGGGGCGTGGCGCAGTTTGGATAGCGCACCTGCTTTGGGAGCAGGGGGTCGGAGGTTCAAATCCTCTCGCCCCGACCAGTTTTTTCCTGATTGACAACAGCTTGTAGCAGCGACCTTTAGGTCGCTGATTCAGAAACCTAAAAGTACTCCGGCACCCAGAGGTTCCCGCTACATTACTATCGGCTGTCATTGCAAGCCCTGCCAAAGGCAGAGGGAAGCAATCTCAAAGTTGCATTTTTTTCAAATAAAAAGATTACTTCGCTTCGCTCGTAATGAAAAAAAATCCCTCCCGACCTCCCTTTAGTAAAGGGAGGAGTAAATTGTCTCCCCCTTATTTATAAGCTCTCCCGTCTTTCCCCCTTGTTTACAAGGGGGATTAAGGGGGATTGAAAAAGCGTCATTGCGAGCGACGATCATAGGGAGGAGCAAAGACTGACATTAACCTATTTTTTGTTTTGCCTTTTTTATTTTTCTCGAATAATTCTCGAATAAAATTCAAAAACGACAAACAAAAACCAAACCAAATCCGGGCAACTATTAAAATAGGGCGGCTATTAGTTTTTCCCGCAAACGGTGAAAAGCCTTGCCCCGATGGCTTAATTTATTCTTTTCCTGCAAACTGAACTCAGCTAAAGTTTTATCATATCCATCGGGAATAAAAATTGGGTCGTAGCCAAAACCATTGCTGCCCTTGGGCTCAAAACCAATTTTTCCTTCAAGCACACCTTCGGCTGCAATCGCCTCTCCAGTTGGGGAAAGATACAAGGCTAAACAGCGAAAGCGAGCTTTTCTTTCTTTTTCTGGAACCTCTTTCAGCTCATTTAAAAGCTTTCTAATTCTATCCTCATCAGTGGCTTTATCACCAGCATAACGAGCCGAATCAACTCCCGGCTTGCCTCCCAAAGCCTCTACTTCCAAACCTGAATCATCAGCAACTACCGGCAAATTAAACTTTTTAACTAAAGCTTCCGCTTTCAAATAGGCGTTTTCTTCGTATGTGTTTCCGTTTTCTTCAATATCTTCCCAATCGCCCACATCCTCATAGCTCAGAAGTTTTACACCCGGCAAAATCAATATTCTTTTTATTTCTTTAATTTTCCCCTTATTTTTCGAAGCAATGATTATTTTTATCAAAAAACTTCACCCGCTTAGTCCTATTGCTTTTCGCTGTTCAATTATTAATCTTTCAATGCCTTTTTCCGCTAAATCAAGCAATTCATCGTGCTCTTTTCGGGTAAACGCCCTTTTCTCTGCCGTCCCCTGAATTTCGACCAGAGCCTTGCTTTCCGTCATCACCACATTCATATCCACTTCGGCTTCAAAATCTTCTTCATAACAAAGGTCAAGCAAAGGCACTCCTTCCACCACCCCAACGCTCACTGCTGCCACAAACTCTTTAATAGGTAAAGCTAAGAGCTCGCCCTTTTTGACTAAACTCAAAAGGGCATCGTAGAGAGAAATAAAACCCGCGGTAATAGCAGCAGTGCGCGTTCCGCCATCAGCTCGAATAACATCGCAATCAATCAAAATTGTTCGCTCACCAAGACTTTCTAAACTCACTACTGAACGAAGGCTCCGCCCGATAAGGCGCCTTATTTCCTGAGAACGACCAGAAACTCTCATTCCAACTTCCCGTGAAATCCTTAGAGGAGCAGAACGAGGCAGCATCCCATACTCAGCAGTAATCCATCCTTGACCAGTGCCTTTTAAAAAAGAAGGCACCTTGTCCTCAACCGTCGCAGCAACTATTAACCAGGTGTTTCCCATTTCTAAATAAACTGAGCCCTCAGCATAAGGATAGAAATTGCGAACAATCTTTAAAGTTCTTAACTCATCAAAGTCTCTACCATCAGGTCTTTCCATCTTCTTCTCCTTTCAAATTTATTAAAAAACGAAAAATTGCAAAAATCCCTTTCCAGCTTTTCAATTTATCCTCATCAATCGTCAAACTTCCAATACCATATTTTCTTCAGCTAAAACTATTTTACCTTCAAATTTAGCTCGGGCCTCTTGAAAATAATCTTTTCTACTGAAATAAGGCCAGAAGTGAGTTAAAACTAAAGTTTTTGCTCCAGCTTTACTGGCTAAATTAGCGGCATCGTGCGCGGATAAATGACCCACTTTATCCTCATCCTTTACTCCTTCTAAAAGCGTTGACTCAGCAATTAAAACATCGACTTCAGAAAAAAACTCAGCTAAGCTTGGTTCATAACGAGTATCAGCCGTGTAGCCAATTTTCTTGCCTTCAGCTTCCAATACCAACCCAATTGTTGGCAAAGAATGCGGCATCAACTTAAACCTCAAGCTCACACCAGTGAAGTTCATTTTCTCCTCTCCGCTCTCCTGATATTCAAAAACATTGTTGACATCAGCAATTGCTGAAAGCAAAATTTTCTTACCACCTGGCGGCAAGAAAAGAGGTACCTTGAAGTTGATTTTTCTCTCGCCATACTTAAGATAATAGCGAAGATAATAAAAATCGCTGAAATGGTCACCGTGCAAATGAGTTATTACCACGCCTGAGGGTGGATAATATTCAGGAAAATTAAGATAGTTTCGAAAAGAACCACCACCAAAGTCAATCAGCCAGTTTTGGTCGGCGGCTACAATCAAGTAACCGCTACAAGCATAAATATTATGAGGATGAAGAGCCGAACTACCCAGAACGATTAACTTCACTTTAAAACCACTCTTTCAACCTGAGTTATTTCTTTGCCCAAAAATACCCGGCCCAAACGCAAAAACTCCTGTGGGTCACCAGTGGACAAAAAACGATAAGTCGGATTGGATAAATCACTTAAAAGAGACTTGCGTTCTAAAATATTTTTTACTTCCCGAGCCGTTTCTCTGGCAGAACTTATCACTTCTACCCCGTCGCCCATAACTTTCTTAATAACTGGGAAAAGTAAAGGATAATGGGTGCAACCTAAAATTAAGCTATCAATTCCTGCTTCTTTTAAAGGTTCAAGATGAGAGCAAGCAACTTTTTCGATTTCTTCTCCTTCTACTTCTCCACGCTCTACAAACTCAACAAACTCTGGAGTAGCTCTGGCGAAAACCTCAATGCTAGCATCAAACTCAAGAAGGGCTTTATGGTAAGAACTACTGGAAATAGTTCCCACCGTGCCAATTACTCCTACTTTTTTGTTCTTCGTTGCTTCAAAAGCAGCTTGGGCTCCCGGTTTTATCACTCCAATTATCGGAAGATTCTTAAATTTTTTTTGAGCTGAAACTAAGCCCGCTGCAGTTCCCGTGTTGCAAGCAATTACTACCATTTTCACTCCTTGATGCGAAAGAAAATCAACTATTTCTAGAACAAATTTTTTCACTTCTTTCAGGTCGCGCGGGCCATAAGGACAGCGAGCAGTGTCACCGAAGTAAATAACTGACTCTTTGGGCAAAGCGTCAATAATTTCTCTCAAGACTGTTAAACCACCAACCCCGGAGTCAAAAACACCAATTGGATTTTCTTTTTGAACATCTTTAAGCAAAAAAACCTCCTCCTTGCGACTAATTTTAGCTTAAGCTTCAGTTTTAAAAAAAGTAATTATAAACCAAGAAAACTTGATACTACACCTTCAATCCGTCTAATAAATAATATTGTCAGAATGAAGTAATAAAATCATTTTATGAAAACCGGACAGGCTACCTTGCCTCTTCACTATGGAAAAGCTCCAACTTGGCTTTTTGAAAAAATGAGTAATCTGGCCAGCCAGATTTGCCTGGTAATTGTTTCTGAGTTTGGCACTGAAGAGATGCTTTATCGCCTGGCTGACCCTTTTTGGTTTCAAGCTTTTGGTTGTCTTTTAGGTTTTGATTGGCATAGCTCCGGCCTCACCACTACCGTCACCGCTGCTATAAAAGAAGGTCTTAAGCCAATCCAGAACGAAGTCGGGTTCTATATTGCTGGTGGCAAAGGTAAAACTGCTTTAAAAACGCCAATAGAGATTGAAACAATTGGCTTTAAAAGTGGGCTCAAAAAAACAGAAGAACTAATCAGAATAAGTCGCTTAACCGCCAGAATTGATAACAATGCTGTTCAAGATGGTTTTAAACTATATCATCATTGCCTATTTTTTGACAAAAAGGGGAATTGGGCAGTTGTCCAGCAAGGAATGTCAGCAGAAGAAAGACAAGCCCGCCGTTACCACTGGCTCAGCTTCACCTGCCAAAGCTTTGTAATAGAACCTCATAACGCCATTATTACCTCCTTAAAAAAAGAAAAAGTGCTCAATTTAACTGACAGAGTAAGCTTGCCAGCCCAAGAAGCAATAGTTCGATTAACCCAGGAAAAGCCAGATAGAGTTGGAAAAAGTCTAAAAAAACTTTTAGAACTTCCAACGCGTCATCCTATTGAGCTAAAAGACATAAACCCAATAAATATCGAGAAAACTTTAGTCCGAACTTACCTTAACCCTCCAACTGATTTCCTCACTCTTATGGAGACACCAAAAATTGGGGCTCGAACTCTTCGGGCATTAGCCTTAACAGCTGAGCTCATTTACGGCGTGCCTTTTTCCTGGCGCGACCCGGCTCGTTTTGCTTTTGCTCACGGCGGCAAAGATGGATACCCTTATCCTGTAAATAGAGAAGACTATCAGAAAACCATTGAATTTCTTAAAGAGTGCACCCAAAAATCCAGCCTGAACGGGAAACAAAAAACCGAAGCTCTAAAAAAGCTGGAACTTATTTACCGAAAATAAAAAAAGTGGCACCGCTCGGAGGGGCATTGGAGGGGCGCCAATGAGACGGTGCCACATATAATTTTATAATACCCTAATTGTGTGATGTCAACCTGAATTTACCTGTGAATTTAATAAAAAGTGTTTTTAAACTGTGGTTATTCCCTTATCTGACCACTTCCGTCAATTATGAATTTAGTTGAAGTAAGCTCTGCTAAACTCATTGGACCGCGAGCGTGAAGTTTTTGAGTAGAAATGCCAATTTCCGCTCCTAATCCGAACTGGCCACCATCAGTAAAACGAGTTGAAGCGTTAACATAAACCGCAGCTGCGTCAACTTCTTCCTGAAAACGTCGAGCATTTGAGTAATTATCAGTCACAATAGCTTCCGAATGTTTGGTGCCGTAAGTGTTGATATGGTTTATTGCTTCATCAATGGAATCAACTACTTTAATAGCTATTTTTAGATCAAGATACTCTGTTTTCCAATCTTCTTCTGTTGCCGCTTGAACATCAGGGATAATTTCTTTTGTTTTGGGACAACCAAACATTTCAACCCCCCGCTCATTTAAATCTTCAAAAATAGCGGGAAGAAAAGAAGAAGCTATTTCCCGATGAACAAGCAAAGTCTCAGCTGCATTACATACACCAGGACGCTGGCACTTAGCATTTATCACAATTCTTTTTGCCATCTCAAAGTCAGCACTGGCATCAATATAGATATGGCAGTTACCAACACCGGTTTCTATTACTGGCACCCTGGCACTCTCAATTGTCGAACGAATTAAGGACTCACCACCTCGAGGTATCAGAACATCAACATAACCCACTAACTTCATTAAGTCCTGAGCTGCTTCGTGCGAAGGATCTTCAAGATACTGAACGCTTTCAACAGGCAGTTCAGTGTGTTCCAAAGCCTCACGAATTACTCCCGTCAAAGCCAGATTAGAATTCCAGGCAATTGAACTTCCCCGCAGTATAACTGCATTTCCTGATTTTAAACAAAGACCAGCAGCGTCAACCGTTACATTTGGGCGGGCTTCGTAAATCATAGCTACCACTCCAAGCGGTACTCTTACTTTTTTAATTTCCAAACCATTAGGAATCCTCCAACCAGCTACCACCTCGCCCACCGGATCCTTAAGTTCTATTACTTCAAGCAAACCATTAACCATTTCTTTTAAGCGCCCTTCATTAAGTAAAAGACGGTCTCTTAAAGCTCCAGTGATTCCTTTTTGGTCAGCTTTTTCCAGGTCAACTTGGTTAGCTGACAAAATAATATCTTTCTTTTCAAGAAGCTTTTCAGCTATTAACTTTAAAGCCTTATTTTTTTCAGAAGTTGAAGCTATCGCTAGCTTCAAAGCCGCTTTCTTGGCTTTTTCTCCAGTCTTACGAACTGCTTCTTGCATCATAACCTCCCATCGGTAAAATTACTAAAGAATCGCAATGAACCACCTCGTCAGAGATAGTTCCTTCAAGCAAACAAGCTGCCTCTTCACATCTTTTGCCTTTAATCCTGGCTATTTCTGTTGAGTTAAAATTAGTTACTCCTTTAGCGAAAACCCGACCTTTTAGGTCAGCAATTTCAATAACTTCATTAACTTCAAACTTGCCTTCCACTTTAACAATGCCCACTGGCAGCAAGCTTTTGTGACCTTCCACTAAAGCTTTTCTTGCTCCTTCATCAACTATTATCCGCCCTTTGGGCGGAACCACAAAAGCGATCCAGAGTTTTCGGCCAGTCAAAGAACGAGGTTTGGGATGAAAAAAAGTCCCCTCTTTACCTATCATTACTTCTTTTAAAATATTCTTTTTCAAGCCGTTAGCAATTACCATTCCAATCCCCGCCGAAGAAGTCATCAAAGCGGCTTCCAATTTGGTTACCATTCCACCCGATGAAAAAGCACTGCCAGCTCCACCAGCTTGCCCATAAAGAGAAGGGGTTACTTCCTTAATCTCTCGAGCCAACTTGCCTTCCCGATTAAAAAAACCATCAGTGTCAGTCAAAATAATCAGTAAGTCGGCTCCGATTGAGCAAGCAACCATTGCGCTCAAAGTATCGTTATCACCATAGCGAATTTCTTCGACTGCAGTAGCATCGTTCTCGTTGACAATTGGTAAAACTTTTAACTCCAGAAGACGATTAAAAGTATTACGGGCATTCAAAAAACTTGATCGATAAATAAGGTCATGTTGAGTTAAAAGTATTTGACCCACTGGAATGCCAAGACGAGAAAAGTAAGAATCATAATGTCTCATTAAAATTGACTGTCCAACCGAAGCTGCTGCTTGTAATGAAGTTATCGACTTGGGACGTGATTTCAACCCTAACCGTTCGACACCAGCTGCTATTGCTCCTGAGGTTACCAAAACGCATTTCTTGTCCTGATTAATCAGCCAACCAATTTGATTGGCAACACTTTCAACTTGCCCAAGATTCAACCGACCATTCTTTTCAGCTAAAACACTGGTTCCAACTTTAACCACTATCTTTTTTGCCCTTGAGAAAATTTTCTTTCTTTCCTCTCTGTTTAAATCCATCGCCACCTATCCTCTAAAGCTAATCTGGTTTAAAAATAAATTCTCGCTTGCCAATAATTATTATGTCATCTTCCTTAGCTCCCTGCTTTAAAAGCTCTTTCTCCAAGCCCATTTTCTTAAACCGCTGGAAAAAATAACTGACCCCCTCTGGGTTTTCCCAATCAACCTGCTCAACCATCTTAGTTATTTTATCTCCCAAAATCTCAAATTTATTGGCTTCCAGCTTTCTTATTTTAAAAGATTCGAGCTTTATTTTCACTGTTTCAGGCAGCAATGCTTCTTCTTTTACTCTGTCAATCGATTGAAAAAGTTGACTGATTAACTCATTTAGTCCCTCACCGGTCAGGCTTGATACCAATAAGGCTTCAACCCCTTCCTGAGCAAAACAACTTCTGAATTCCTCTGCTCGCTCTTGAGCTTCTAGGAGGTCAATTTTGTTGCCAGCAACAACTTTTTCTTTCTTTAAAAGGGCAGGGCTGTAAAGTTCTAGTTCCTTCTTTAAAGCTTGGTAGTCGTCAAAAGGAGAGCTCAAAGGAAAAGCAAGGTCTATCAAAAAAAGCAGAACTTTACACCTTTCAATGTGACGTAAAAACCGATCTCCAAGCCCTTTCCCTGAATGAGCGCCCTTAATTAAGCCCGGTAAATCAGCAATTACCAAAGAATCGTTCCCTCTTTGGAGAACCCCAAGGTGAGGATAAAGAGTAGTAAAAGGATAATTAGCAACTTTGGAGCGTGCTCGAGTCAAGCGATTAAGAAGGGTAGACTTGCCTGAGTTTGGAAATCCGACCAAGCCAACATCTGCTAAAATTTTCAGCTCAAGAATAACCCATTTTTCTTCTCCTGGTTCCCCTTTCTCAGCAAAACGCGGAGCTTGGCGAGTTGAAGTCACAAAACGAGCGTTGCCTTTCCCCCCTTTTCCTCCCAAAGCAACAACAACTTCCTGACCTGGTTTTACCAGATCAGCAAGTACATTATCATCTTCATCTTTCACTATAGTTCCAAGGGGAACCAGCAAAACCAGATCTTCGCCGTCTTTCCCTTTTTGATTTTTCCCGCTTCCAGCGCCACCTTTTTCGGCTTTAAAGTGCTGTTTAAGGCGGTATTCACCCAGGGTTTTCCGGCTCTGATCGGCTTTAAAAATAACACTACCCCCCCGGCCACCATCGCCTCCATCAGGGCCACCGCGGGGAACAAACTTTTCCCGGCGGAAACTTACACAACCATTCCCGCCTCGACCCGCTTTAACAAAAATCTTTGCCCGATCAACAAACATCCCAAATCACCTTTTCAGATAAAAAAAGCGCCTTCTTCGGCGCTTTCAAATTGAGCTTTATTTCCAAAAACCTGGCTTTTCTCTGGCCTCTCTCAATGATAAACTGAACTGGCTTTTACTTCTAACCAGGCCACACCAGAACGACAACTAAAAATTTCCACATAGGCAAAAACTACGAAGGAAGAATGTCAACCCGGCGACCAGAAAAAACTACCTGCCCATCAACCAAAGCAAATAAGGTATGATCGCTACCAACACCAACATTTTTGCCAGGAAGAAAGCGAGTTCCTCTTTGACGGACAATTATGCTTCCAGCAGTAACTATCTGGCCACCAAAAGCCTTAACACCGAGTCTTTGTGAATGACTATCACGCCCATTTTTACTGCTTCCGCCACCCTTTTTATGCGCCAATACTTATCACCTCGCTCTTATTTATTTAAAAGACCCTAAGTACTCTTCTTTGTGGGTCTGGTTTTTTTAGCCTGCGTTTTCTTTTCCACAGCCTTAGAAGCCTTAACTTTTACTTCTTTCTCTGGCTTAGCTTTTGATTTTTTAACAGCAGCTGGTTTGGCAACTGGTTTCTTAGATGCTGCTTTCTTTTCCACTTTTTTCTTTTCCTTAACTTCTTCAGCTTTCTTAGAAGCTATCTTTTTGGCTTTGGGCTTTTCTTCTGCTTTTTCGCCTGGCAAACTGATTTTAACTATCCTAACTTTAGTTAATTCCTGACGATGTCCAAAATGCTTACGCTGGCGTTTTTTAGGGCGGTACTTGAATCCTTCAATTTTTTCCCCTCGTAAGTGCTCAACTACCAGGCCTTCGACTGCTGCCCCTTTTAAATCAGCCGGACGAGCCAGAATTTTTTCTTCCTTCTTAATCAACAAAATCTCATCAAAAAAGACCTTTTCGCCTGGTTTCCGATCCAGGCTTTCAACTACAATCTCCTGATCCTCGATTACTCTATATTGCTTGCCTCCAGTTTTAATTACCGCGTACATTTCACCTCCAGAACAAAGTAATAGTTTATCAAACTCCCTTGTAACCGTCAAAATCTTACCAGTAGTTTCTCTATATTACTTTTATTAATCGCCCGCCAGCCAGAAAAAAAAGATTTTTTCTGATAAACTTTAAATCAGAAAAAGATAGGTTTTCCTGCTCTAAAAAAACCGAGAGCAATATGTCAGGACGAATGGTTTTATCTTCACGCGTGGCTAAAATCAGCTTTAAAAAAATACCTCTACTGTTAAGAAAAGTAGAAAATTCTGGAAAATCAGTTTCCCGGTTAATTATTATCAATTTATCTCGCTGGTTTATTTCGGAAACTGATGAAAGATAAGCTTTAATTTTTTCTAAAAAAGCACTACTCTCTGAGGTTATGAAAGGAATCAGAACTTCGTACTCTGAAAGAGCCACTTTTTTCATCAAAGAAGGCTCCTCGAGTGAAACATAACAAACATTCAAAGGCTCAAACCCTTCAGGAAAAAACTTTTCTAACCTCCGTTTAGCTATTCCTTCGGGCAAATGATTAACTAAAAAAACATCGACCAGTTCGGTTTCGCTTTCAAAACCAACCGGCGTCGGCGGTCCAAAAGAGAGCTTGGGTCGAGGACTAAATCCTTCACTAAAAACCAGGGGGAAATCGGCACGTCGCAAAGTTCTTTCCAAAACTCTTACCATTTCTAACTGAGAAACAAACTTTGCCCAGCCTTTTTTTTCGTATTTAATTCGCAGTCTAAACATTGCTTCTTACTATTTTTAAGTTTTTTCCACAAACGCCACAGTTAGCACAGAGTTTAAAGCAGTCAGGTGTTGGCTTACCCTCAAAATAACGCTGCCACTCCCTAACCAAAAAATCCTTTTTTACGCCAATATCAATAAAATCCCAGGGTAACAAATTGGAAAGCTCAACTTCCTGCTGATAGCTTTCGAATTTTAGCCCAGCTCTTTTCAAGCTTTTCTCCCACAAGGGAAAGGAAAAATTTTCTTGCCAACCCTGCAAAATGCCACCTGAGCGGTATATCTCGGCTAAAAGAGAGCTAACTTCTCGCCCTCCACGGGCTAGAATTAGCTCAATAGAACTCATTAAAGGATTGTGAGCCCGAACAAGAATCCGCCCTTTCTTCAGACTTCCTTTTACTGTTGCTATTCTTTCTTCAGCCTCTCTATAAGTTATTGACTCTGCCCACTGAAGAGGAGTAAAAGGTTTGGGAACAAAAACAGAAAGAGTTAGATTTAGCTGAAGTCTACCTCGTAAAGAAGAGGGTAAAGTTTTTAACCCCAGACTCAAAACTTCAGAACAAACCCGGCCAATGGATTTCAAGTCTTCTTCGCTCTCACCCGGGAAACCGACCATGAAATAAAGCTTTATTTTTTGCCAGCCAGCTTTAAAAGCCTTTTTTACCGCTTCAAAAAAATCAGCTTCAGCTAAACCTTTATTGATTTTTTGCCTCATAGACTCTGTTCCAGCTTCAAGAGCAAAAGTTAAACCAGTCCTTTTGGTTTGAGCAATTAACTCTGCCACTTCCAAAGAAAAACTATCAAGGCGAAGCGACGGCAAACTCAAAGAAATTCTCCGTGGAGCTGTCCAGGAAACCAGCTGCCGAGCCAGCGAATCTAAAGATGAATAGTCAGAAGTGCTCAGAGAAACCAGAGAAACTTCTTCGTAGCCGGTTTGCTTTAAAATCTTTCTGGCTTGAGTCAGGAAGGAGTTTGGTTCACGCTCCCTTAAAGGACGGTAAACCTGACCAGCTTGACAAAAGCGGCAGCCACGAGCACAACCTCGCATAAGCTCTAAAGAACAGCGGTCTTGGCTAACTTGAGCCAAAGGAACAAGTGGCAAAGCCAGAGGATAAGAATTTAAGTCGGTAATAACTCTCCGCTTGACGGGAAGTTTCTGGCAACTTTTGGCTTCAAAGCCCACAATTTTCCCACCCCTTTTTATCACCTTAAGCAAAGAAGGAACATAAACGCCTTCAATCCCTGCTAAACCAGAGAGGATTTTCTCTTTTGATAAACCTTTTAATTCAGAAAAAGCCTGCAGGATTTCCAATAAAACTTCCTCCCCTTCGCCAACAACAAATAAATCAAAGAAAGCTGACAGTGGCTCAGGATTATAGGCTCCCGGGCCTCCGCCAATTACTAAAGGCAGACCCGCCCTTTCCTCGGCGGCCAAAGGCAAAGGAACTATGGAAAGTAATGTTAAAACATCTGGATAGTTGTACTCAGTTTGCAAGGTAAATCCTAAAAGGTCAAAATCTTTCAAAGGTGTCTTGGTCTCCCAACTCCACCAGGGTATCTGATTATTCTTAAGCTTCTCAATCAAATCTGGTGCCGGAAGATAAGAACGCTCGCACTTCCAATTCGGCAAAGAATTAACCAAGCGATATAGAATAGTCAGGCCCAGGTTTGAAAAACCAATTTCATAAAGGTCGGGATAGATTAAAGCTAAAGAAAAAGGGGCTTCTTTTATTGTTGAGCCCCACTCTGTTCCTAGATAACGTGAGGGCTTTTCCGATTCAAAAATCAGCTTCTCAGTTAGATTAAAAGGGGGCTTGTCTTTCATTAAGTTTTTTTCTTAAAAAAGTTTAAAATTACCAACCGATAAATCAAAAAGGTTGACAAACCCGTGCTCAAAGCCCGAATAAGTTTTCTATTTTGGGAACTGATTAGGCGGGAGCTTGCTATTTGAACCAAGCTTGTCGGCAAAGAAATTAAAGCAAGAAGAGAAACAAGCTCTTTGCTGGATGTCCCTGAATCAGAAAAATTCGAAAGCTGTTTGAAATTCTTAAAATTGTTGAAGAAAAAAAATAAAAAGGAAGGTGAACCCCTGAAAGCGCTCCAGCCAAGATTAAAAGCAGCATTAACAACAAGAAGTTCCTCTAAGAAAGGCAAGAAAACAGGATAGTTCTTAGCTAAAGCAAACTTTTTTTTGCCAGCCAGCTTTAAAGCTCCCTTAAAAAAATCATCGCAGTCGTCTTCCTGCATCCAGATAAAAAGGCGATGAGAAGGAATCCCTGCCTCCCGGCCTTTCCGAAAAGCTAAAGAAAGATAAGAATGTGCTAAAGAAATTACTAAGTAATTGGTTTGAGCTTTGACCAATTCCTGAACTTTAAGTAAACTTTCCTTTCTCCAATCCAGCAGTAAAATAATAATAAAATCATAGTCTTTCGCTGAAAAATCAAGGCTGAAAACTGGAACTTCCTTATGGCTATTTATACTCAACAACTTGGCAAACTCCTTACCTAACTCTTGAGAGTCAGTAGCAACCGCCAGCTCAAAATCAATAAAATCAGTTAAGCTTTTCTCTGATTGATAATCGGTTAAAAAAAGAAGCTGGCGCAAAAGTGCAAATACTCTAATTTTAATCAAACCTCCTTCTATAAATGTTTAACAGAATACCAACCGCCATAAGATTTTTTATCATAGCACTGCCACCAGCACTTATAAAAGGAAGGGGTATGCCAGTAATCGGCATTATGCCTAAATTCATCCCAATATTAACCACTGATTGAAATAACCACATAGCGGCTACTCCCAGACAAAAAAGAAAACCAAAATTTTCCCTTGCTTCTAAAGAAAGAGCTTGCGTGCGAGCAATTAAAAGAAGCAGTAAGATCAAAAGAAAAGCCGCACCTACCAACCCCAACTCTTCGCCAATAACGGCAAAAATAAAGTCAGCATAACGAACTGGTAAAAATTTGAGGTTAGTTTGAGTTCCTGAAAGATAACCTTTACCCCAAACACCACCTGCTCCAATCGCTATTTGAGCCTGGCGAAGGTTGTAGCCAGCTCCTTTTGGATCAAGGTCAGGATTCAAAAAGACCATAAGGCGAGTTATTTGATACTCTTTAATTAGTTTAAAGTGCCAGAGGGAAAAAACTGCAATTAAAAAAAGAAGGAAAAGAATTAAAATTTTCTTCCAATCAACCCCCCGAGAAACTAAAATAGCAAACCAAGAAACTGCCACCACCAGTGAAGTCCCAAGGTCAGGCTGGAGAAATATCAAAACTAATGGAGGGATAAGAAAAGCAATCGATAACCAAAAGTGCTTCCAGTCAATGTCTTCTTTTATCTCGCTAAAATAGGCAGCGAAAAAAATTATTAAAAAAAGCTTGGAAAACTCAGAAGGTTGAAACGATACTGGACCCAGATCTATCCAGCGCTGAGCTCCAAATGTCTTCTGGCCAAACAAATAAACCGATAATAAAAAAACAAGGTTAAAAACATAAATAAACAGCGATAGATGCCCTATTCGGCGATAATCATATAAAGAAAGTAAAGCAGCAGCAAAAAGACCAATCAACACTGCTATAATTTGTTTTTTAAAAATACCCAGTGTCTGAGGGTCTCTCAGGTTTGCTCCAGAAGCACTAAAGACCATTACCAAGCCGTAAATAATAAGCAAAGAGACTAAAAGTATTAAGCCAAAATCATTCCGGCGAATTCTGGTTGCTTTCATCGTGACGTATCCTTAGCTTCAGGCAAAACCATTGGTAAATTAAAAAGATAAGAAAGAATTCTTCGAGCAGCTGGAGCAGCTATTTCCCCACCGTGACCACCTTCTTCAACTAAAACCACCACTACATACTTAGGATTGTCGGCCGGAGCTATAGCTACAAACCAGGCAAAATCTTCTTTTCCATACACTTGAGCAGTTCCGGTTTTACCGGCTACTGAAATGGGAAAATTTTTAAAGGCTCCCCTGGCTGTACCCTCCGTTGTAACCCTTTTTAAATAACTCTGAATTACTTGCAATATGCCACTTTTAAACTGAATCTTCCTTGCTAAAAAAGGAGTAAATTTTCTAACAGTTACTCCGTCGTATCTTTTAACTTCTTTAATTATTTGAGGGTTGTAAAGTTTGCCGCCATTTACTAAAGCAGCGTAACTTAAAGCAACCTGAAGAGGAGTTGCTAACATGTCTCCTTGTCCAATTGCCAGATTAACTGAGTCACCAGGTAGCCAGATTTTATCTGATGATTTTCGGTAGTAGCTTTTCTTCCAGGCTTTGTCCGGCACTCTCCCTCGCGATTCTGAAGGTAAAGGGATGGCAGTTTTACTTCCATAACCAAACTGGCGGGCCACCTCTTGAATTGTTTCCTTTTTCCTCTTGTAAAGTTTATAACCAATTTCATAGAAATAAGAGTCACAGGATTCAATGAGAGCACGAGAGGCGCTGACATATCCATGACCAGTTCTTTTCCAGCAGTATTTGGGCCAATCTTTACCCATTCCTTCCCAGCGACCCTCACATTTAATTGTAGTGTAAAAAGAAACAACACCGCTTCTTAAACCAGCTAACAAAGTAAAAGGCTTAAAAAGAGAGCCCGGTGGATATGCACCCATATACGCACGATTGAAGAGTGGAAAACCACTTTCTTTAGAAGTTATACTTCGCCAGTACTTTGAACTAAGTTTCCCTTGGAACAAATTGGGGTCAAAAGTTGGCATACTGGCCAAAGCCAGAACTTCTCCATTATTTGGGTTAATCACAACTGCTGCCGCAGCTTTAGCTTTTCTTGATCCTTTTTTCCGGGCCATTCTAATGGCCTGAGCTAAAGTTTCTTCACAAACCTTCTGGAGCTCAATATCAATGGTTAATGTGATGTTATCGCCAGGTTTGCCTGCATGAGAAGAAAGAACCTGTCTTTGTTTTCCTCGAGCGTCGACTTCAACGATTTTTTTCCCTTTTTCCCCCCGCAAAAAAGGGTCAAGTTCTCTCTCCACACCCATCTTACCCACCATATCGCCAGGCTCACTCCCAAGAAAAAACCTCTTATCAATCTCTTCTTCAGAAACTTCGGCAATGTAACCAATAAAAGTAGCGCCCACTTCTTTAGCCGGATACACTCTTCGAGGGTAAACATCCACAATAACAAAGGGAAAGCTGCTGACATTTTCTTTCAAATAGCTAACCTCCTCCAGTGAGGCATCTTTATAAATCAAAACTGGCTTGAGAGGTCCTTCTTTGGCCACTTTGAGTTTCTTCTTAATTTCAACCAGTGGCACTTTTAAAAACCGACTAAGGCGCTTCAAAACTTCAGGCTCTTTTTTCGCATCAGGCATCAAATAAATACCTATTGAAGGTTGATTGATGGCCAAAGGTTTTCCCTTTCTATCAAAAATTTCCCCTCTGATAACATCGAGAGTCACTTCTCGCAACCGATTTTCCTCAGCAAGTTTTTTGTATTGACTATGAGCCATTACCTGTAAAAACCAGAGACGCAAAAAAATTATGGTAAAAAAAACAATTAAAACTGCGAGGTGATAGTAAGTTTTTCGTTTAATGCTATCTTCTTTTTTTGCCACCGGTTATATTATTTCCTCAGAAAAAATTTCTGTTCGCCAGAAAAAAAGGACCAGGGAAACTAGAACCGCAACCAAAAAGTTCGCAAAAGCTGTCCCGAGCG
Source organism: uncultured Actinomycetota bacterium (assembly GCA_964426525.1). Classification (GTDB taxonomy): domain Bacteria; phylum Actinomycetota; class Aquicultoria; order SKW223; family CALKMS01; genus CALKMS01. The sequence continues at coordinate 97,603 of CAYRQL010000002.1, forward strand.
AAACAGCGAAAAGATAATCCAGGCCAACTTGAGACCCAAAAAGATAAAGTAAAAAATAGTAAAAAAAATAAACTGAAAAAGTTCCACTCCAAACAGTAAAAGAAAAAGCCACTACCGGATAATGAACTAACAACCGTCGAAAAAAGCCAGCTAAAAAACCGGCTAAACCATAAACTAAGGCGCTTAACCCAAAATAGCTATGAGCAAAAGCATCCCTGAGAAATCCGCCAATAACTCCTAATATACCTGCTTGCACCTGGTCAACATAAAAACCAAAATAAAAAAGCCAAATTAAAAAGAGGTCAATATAAAAAGGAGTACGCGAAAGATAAGGCACAATGCTTGTTTGTACGCCAATAATGATTAAAAGTATAATGAGTCCTTTCCAAAAAGATCTCAATCTATTACCACCAAAACTTCCTCAAGTCGATAAAAATCAACACTTGAATAAACCACAACTTCTTTTTCAAGTGAACCAGACTTTTGGTAAGCATCACTTACTTTTCCGACAAACAAGCCTTTAGGAATTAAATGACTGAATCCAGATGTTACAACATCATCACCTGCCTTAACCCGGGAAAGAGTAGGTAAAAATCTTATCCTGAGAGTTCCTTTTTCATCAGCTGTAAGAATACCAACTTCGCGGGTGGAGACAACTCGAACGCTCAAACCCGAATCTCTATCAATCAAAAGCCTGACTAAACTCCGAAAAGGATAAACTTTTTCGACCTTCCCAACTAATCCCTCTGGGGTCAAAACAGCCAAGCCTTCCTTTATCCCCCTCTGACTACCCTGGTTAATGATAATTATTGCTTCATCCTGACGAGGAGAGTAACCTATTACTTGAGCAACTATAGTTTGATAAGTAAACTTCTCTTTAAAATCAAGCAAGGATTTCAAGCGCTGGTTTTCTTTTTCCAGCTCCAAAAGGCGTGCGTTCTTTTCTTTAAGATTTTTGTTTTCTTTTTCTAACTCTCTATTTCTCGCTTTTAAAACTCCATAAGTGACAAATTCATTCCTAACTGCTATAAATCGTTCTCTAACCCAGCTAAAAGGAGTTAAAACATAAGAAAAAGCCGCTGATATTGATGTTTGAACTTGATGAGTAAAACCTTTTGTTCCCTCGCGGTAAAAAAAAGTAAAAACTAAAAAAGCCAGAGCAAGGAAGAGAATGAACACTGTTAGGTTAAAACTTCTTCTTAGTTTTTTCAAAGATACCCCTGGTTATCTCTGTCTGCCAATTAGAACTTTCTTTAAAGTTGCAATTTCGTCTAATGCCTTACCAGAACCTCTGACCACACAAGTCAGGGGGTCTTCAGCTACATGAACCGGCATCCCCGTCTCTTCTCGCAACCTCTGGTCAAGCCCTCTCAAAAGAGCTCCACCACCAGCAAGAAACATTCCCCTATCTGCTAAATCACTGGAAAGCTCAGGAGGAGTATCACCAAGAGTCTCCTTAATTACTCCAATAATTTGGGAAAGAGGTTCTTCCAGACTCTGCCTTATCTCCTCAGAAGAAACAATCACATTTTTAGGCAAGCCAGAAAGATGGTCCCTACCTCTAACCTCTACATCTTCTTCTTGCGGCAAAGGGTAAGCTGAACCAATAGTTATTTTAATTTCTTCAGCTGTTCGCTCGCCAATTAAAACATTATATTCCCGTTTGATGTGAGCCATTATGGCTTCGTCAAACTCGTCTCCCCCCACTCGCAAAGAGTTTGCGACCACAATTCCCCCGAGAGAAATAACCGCTACCTCAGTTGTGCCCCCGCCAATGTCAACAATCATATTGCCTGTCGGCTCATGAATCGGTAAGCCAGCTCCTATAGCGGCAGCCACTGGCTCCTCAATCAGGTAAGCACTGCGAGCTCCCGCTGAAAGAGTAGCCTCAAAAACTGCCCTCCTCTCAACTTCAGTAACTCCTGAGGGAACGCAAACAATAACTCGAGGCTTAACTCCGAAAGGAAAAGTATTAGGGTGAACCTTTTTAATAAAGTGGCGAAGCATTGACTCGGTTACCTCAAAATCGGCAATTACTCCGTCCTTAAGCGGTCTAACCGCGACAATATTCCCGGGCGTTTTACCCAACATTCTTTTAGCTTCCAAACCAACACTTAAAACCCGACCGCCAACTTTATCCACTGCCACCACTGAAGGTTCGTTTAAAACAATACCTTTCCCCTTCACATGAACCAGGGTGGTAGCAGTACCCAAATCGATAGCCATATCCCGAGAAAAAGGAGCCAGCAAACTGTCAAACATTAAACTTTCCTCCTATAACAAACCGTTTTCTTTAAAACTAAAAAAACCCTCTTTACCAATAATTACATGGTCAAGAAGCTTAATCCCCAAAAGCGAAGCCCCCTCATTCAACCTTCGCGTTAAGCTAACATCCTCATTGCTAGGCGAAGGGTCTCCACTTGGATGATTATGGGCTATGATTATGTGACAGGCATTTGACCTTATCACTACTTTAAACAGCTCTCTCGGGTGAACTAACGCACCACTTAGAGTACCAATAGCTATATCTACCACCTTAATAACTACGTTTTTAACATTCAAGATTATAACCTTAAAATGCTCTTTATCCAAGAAGCACATTTCCGGGTAGAAAAAATTGTTAACATCAGCCGGGCCTTGAATAACTATTTTTTCCTCAAAAGTCGGACTGTAAAGGCGCTTCGCCAGTTCAAGACTGGCAACTATTTTGGTAGCTTTAGCCGGTCCCAAACCTTTAAAGGCTTCTATCTCCTCCAAATTAGCTAGAGCAAGGCCTTTAAGTCCACCCATTTTTTCAATCAATTTTTTAGACAAGGTTAAAGCGTTTTCTTTTGGCCGCCCGCTACCAATGATAATTGCTAAAAGCTCACTGGTGGTTAAAAGCTCTGGTCCAAAGCGCCTCAGTTTTTCACGTGGCCTTAACTCAAAAGGCAAATCAGAAATCTTAAAATCGTCCATAGCACCCCTCCATAAAAAAATCAAATTAAGAAAAAATACCACAAAATGAGCGAAGCTTAAAATTTCTAATCAGAAGGTTTTTGATAAAGTTTAGTAAAAAACCATAATTAAGTAATTTTTTACAGGAGCTTCTCAGCTTTCCTATAAAATAAGAGAAGAGCCAGTCATTTCGGATGGTTTTGGTAAGCCAAGGATTTCAAGCATAGTCGGAGCAATATCAGCCAAGATACCACCATCCCTAAGTCGACAAGATACATTACAAGGAATAACAGCGATAAAAGGAACTAAATTGCTGGTGTGAGCAGTATGAGGGCTACCATCAGAAGATATTTCTTCCTCAGCATTTCCATGGTCACCAGTTATCAAACAAGCTCCTTGAAATTCCTGAATTTTGTCAATCAAAATACCAAGGCATTCATCGATAGCTTCAACTGCTTTGATAGCAGCTTCTAGTTTACCAGTGTGTCCCACCATGTCTAAATTAGCAAAGTTTAGAATGATAACCTGGTAAATCTTTTTTTCTAACTCCTTTAGAAGCCTCTGAGTAACTTCGTAAGCGCTCATCTCAGGCTTTAAATCATAAGTCGGGACTTTTGGGGAAGGGATTAATATTCGGTCTTCATAACTCCGTGGTTTTTCATCACCACCATTAAAAAAGTAAGTAACGTGGGCATATTTTTCTGTTTCAGCTATTCTAAGTTGTCGAACCTCATTCGCAGCTAAAACATCAGCTAAAATATTTTCCAATGACTGAGGTGGAAAAGCTACTGGATAAGGAAAAGTTTCATCATAGCGAGTAAAAGTAACATAAAAAATCTCAACAATTTTTTCTCTTTCAAAATCAGTAAAGTCCTTTTCGTTTAAAGCTCGACTCAATTGTCTAGCTCTATCCGGACGAAAATTAAAAAAAATAACTGAGTCACCTGATGTAATTGTTCCTTCAGGAATAACAACAGTCGGTCTTACAAACTCATCAGTCTCACCCCTTGAATATGCCCTTTCTACAGCTTCAAGTGAGCTCTTTGCTCTCTCGCCGCGAGCCAGTACCAAACAATCGTATGCCAGTTTCGTCCGCTCCCAGCGCTTGTCCCTGTCCATTGCGTAATATCGACCCGAAACCGTAGCTACTTTCCCAACGCCAATTTGATTGAATTTTCTTTCCAACTTCTCAAGATAGGTTAAAGCACTTTTTGGGGGAGTATCACGACCGTCAAGAAAAGCATGAACAAAAACCCGCTCCAAATCCAAATTCTTTGCCATTTGAAGAAGAGCATAAAGATGTTCAAGATGACTATGAACCCCGCCATCTGAAACTAAACCTAAAAAATGAACAGAGTGTTTCCCTTCTTTAGCCCTTAAAAATGCTTCATTTAAAACTGGATTCCTAAAAAAACTGGCATCCCTGATTGCCAGATTAATCCGAGTAAGCTCCTGATAAACAATTCGTCCCGCGCCAATATTTAAATGTCCAACCTCAGAGTTTCCCATTTGGCCTGCTGGAAGACCAACTGCTTCACCTGATGCCTGAATTAAAGTCCATGGGCAACTAGAAAAAAGTTGGTCAAGTGTTGGAGTTTTGGCTAACCTTACCGCATTACCTTCTTTTTCTTCACGCCAGCCAAATCCATCTAGAATGGTTAACAATAAAGGGTGATATCCGCTTTGACCTAAAAGAGGCTGCAAGTTAGCGAGAGCCTCCCCGGATAATTGCCGCGAACTTAGCCGCTTCCAGGCTGGCTCCCCCAACTAAAACGCCGTCGATATCAGGTTCAGCTGTGAAATCCTGGACATTTTCCGGAGTTACACTCCCTCCATATAAAATCCTTAGCTTTTTGGCAACTTCTGGAGTGTATTTTGACCCAACCAGAGCTCGCAAGTAACGAGCAACATCATTAGCGGTTTCAGGAAAAGCTGACTTGCCCGTGCCAATTGCCCAAACCGGTTCATAAGCAACTAACAGTTTTTCTACTTCTTCCGAGCTTAAACCATCTAAAACCTTGAAAAGTTGTCGCTGGACAACCTGATTAGTCCGGTCGCTTTCTTTTTCTTCAAGAGTTTCTCCTACACAAAGTATGGGTGTAAGTTCATTATCATAAGCAGCTCGAACTTTTTTTGCTACTATCTCATCGGTTTCATAAAAATACTGCCTTCGCTCCGAGTGGCCTAAAATCACATACTCAACTCTCAAATCTTTAAGCATTACTGGAGAAATTTCCCCAGTGTAAGCACCTTCTCGCTCCCAGTGCATATTTTGAGCCCCTAAAGTGAAGTTTGGCTTCTCATACTCAATAAAAGTAGAAATGCTTTTTAAAGCAACAAAAGGCGGACAGACCACTACATCAACCTTTTCAGGTTCAACTTCCTCAGTCAAATAACTTAACTCCTGTACCAGTTGTACTGACTCGTAAGCAGTCTTATTCATTTTCCAATTGCCAGCAATAAATGGTTTTCTCATCTTCACTCCTTATTATCTAAAGCTTCTACGCCAGGCAAATTAGCTCCCTCGAGAAACTTAAGACAGGCGCCGCCACCAGTAGAAACAAAGGTAACCTTGTCTTCTGAAGCAAAGCGCCGCAAAGCAGCGTCTGAGTCTCCCCCACCAACGATAGTTACCCCTTCATTATCCACCAAAGCCTGGCAGATTTTTCGAGTTCCATTAGCAAAGGCTTCTATCTCAAAAACGCCCATTGGACCATTCCAGAAAACAGTTTTTGCACTCCTAATAATTTCACTGTATTTCTCTGCTGTTTCCGGACCAATATCCAACCCACGCCAACCATCCGGAATTCCATCTCTAACCTTAACAACTATGGTCTCCGCTGCTGGAGTAATTTCTCTGGCAATAACCACATCAAAAGGCAACAAAAGCTGGCAGCCATTGTTTGAAGCCTCCTCAAGGAGAGCCTTTGCTTGTTCTAAAAAATCCTCTTGAATAATGGAATCGCCAATAGAGAAACCCTGAGCTTTCAAAAAGGTGAAACACATTCCACCGCCTAAAATTAAACAGTCCACTAATTTGAGGAAGTTTTTTATTACCCCTATTTTGTCCGAAACTTTATTCCCACCCAAAACAGCACAAAATGGAGATTCAGGTGCTTCAAGCAACTGACTTAAATTTCTAAGTTCTTCTTCGAGAAGAAATCCCGCTACCGAAGGTAAAAAAGCTGTTACCCCAACTGTTGAGGCATGAGTTCGGTGAGCAGTGCCAAAGGCATCATTAACATAAACATCAGCTAAGCTGGCTAGCTCACGAGCAAACTCTGGATTGTTCTCTGTTTCTCCTGGATTGAAGCGGATATTTTCTAGAAGCAAAACTTCACCTTCTTTTAGCTTGCTAACTGCTTCTTTAACCTCATCAGTAATAGTTTTATTTACCTTCTTTACCTCTTGCCCTAACAAAGAAGAAAGAGAATTAGCAATTGGATCAAGTCTTACAGTTGGATCAACTCTTCCTTTTGGTCTCCCTAAGTGTGAAATTAATATCGCTTTAGCTCCCTGACTAATCAAGTACTTTAAAGTTGGAAGAGTTGCCCTTATCCTGGTATCATCGGCTACCTCACCGCTATCACTTAAAGGAACATTGTAATCTACTCTTACTAGAACTCTTTTGCCCTTTACATCAATATCTCGAAGAGTTTTTTTTCTAATCATTGTCCTCCTTTAAGCCAACTTCGCTAAGTCTACTAGACGACAAGTATAACCCCACTCATTATCATACCAGGAAACTACCTTTACCAAATTGCCCTGACACATTGTTGACTGAGCATCGAAAATTGAAGAATGGGAGTTGCCGACCACATCAATTGAAACGATTGGGTCTTCAGTATACTGAAGGACACCTTGATAGTTAGGTAAAGAGGCAGCTTCTTTAAAGGCTTGATTTACTTCTTCTTTGGTAACTTCTTTACCTAAAATGGCTACCAGATCAACCACTGAACCATCAGGAACAGGAACCCGCATTGCCACACCGTCCATCTTACCTTTAAGTTCTGGAATTACTTCGCCAATTGCTTTTGCCGCTCCAGTTGTTGTCGGAATAATTGACATAGCCGCAGCTCGCGAACGCCTTAAATCTTTATGAATCAAGTCAAGAATCCGCTGATCGTTAGTGTAAGCATGAACAGTTGTCATATAGCCTCGTTCAAGCCCAAAATTATCCTTTAGCACCTTTACAACTGGTGCCAAGCAATTAGTGGTACAAGAAGCATTGGAGATTATGTGGTGGTTCTCCGGCTGATAAGCATCAAAATTGACCCCCAGTACCACAGTAATATCAGGATTTTTTGCCGGCGCCGAAATGATTACTTTTTTCGCCCCTGCCTCTAAATGTTTAGCGGCGTCTTCTCGGTTAGTGAAAAAACCGGTGGATTCAATAGCAATCTCAATTCCCAGCTCCCTCCAGGGAAGAGCTGCTGGATCTTTTTCAGAAAGCACCTTTATTTTCTGCCCTTCCACCTCCAGGTAACCATTTTCAGCTTTAACCTCCCCTGAAAAAACACCGTGCACGGAATCGTATTTGAAAAGATGGGCTAAAATTTTTGGATCAGATAAGTCGTTAACCGCCACCACTTCCAGCTCGCCCACTTGAATTGCTCGCCTTAAAAAAAGGCGACCAATCCTCCCAAATCCATTTATTCCTACTTTCCGTGCCATCTGACATCCCTCCTTAAGAAATTCTTTTTTGGTCGAACCGCTTCGACCAGTGTTTTAACCGCCTTAAGCGGTTATTGACCGCTGACTTCGAGATAGGGGGCGTTGTTTTCTCCCCAAGCTCCTTTAAGCTCAAGTAAGGATATTTTAACCTTAACCAAGCTATCTCTTGCAAGCTCGCTGGTAAATTCTCTAAAGAATAGTTTTCTTCTATTCTCTGAATACATTCAATTTGTTCAACCGCTGCTCGGCTGAGCTTCTTCAAGTTTGCAGTTATACAATTAACCTGGCGATTGACTGATTCTTTTAAAGATTTAATAGCCCTTTTATCCTCGAGTTCAAAAAGGCTTTTTTTAGCCCCAAGGCGAGCCAGAAAAAACTCGATATCAGCAAAACTTTTTAAATAAATCACTTTATTACCCTCTCGCTCAATTTCTTTTGCCTTTAAGCCAAGATTTATTAACAACCGAACAATAAATTCTCTAAGCTCTTCGGGTTTTAGGTGTAGTTCAAGATGATAGCCTTTACCGGCTAAACTCAGATAGCCAGCTGAAAGAAAAATACCGCGCAGAAAAGAAAACTTGCAACAATTAGGTAACTCTTGTTTATCGCCCTCCACCTGCACTAACTTCAACCCCCCGCCAACCACTGATAACTCACAATAAAACTGATAAAACCGTTCTGAAGGTAAAAAAATTAGACGCCATTCCTGCCGACCCTTGTTTTTTTTCCACTCAATTCTGGTCTTAAGATTAAAAGGCGAAACTAACTTCAGCACATATCTTACTAGTGCTGGAGAAGTTAGATAAATGCTGGCGCCAACCCCTTTCTTGCCTTCTAACTTCAAATAGCCATTTTGCCAGAAAAAAGCTGATAGCTCAGCTTTCCGACAGCAATCCTTAAACCCTTTTCGAGAAATCAGTTCTTCTTTCACCTGAGCATTAAAAGTAAACACTATCAAACCTCAAATTGGTCTTTCCCTAAGTCCCGATGGGAAACATTAACTTTGTACTTTTGTTCTTTTAAAAACTTTCCCAACTCTTCAGCCAAAACCACCGAGCGATGAGTTCCACCAGTACAACCGAGAGCGATTAAAAGATGAGTTTTTCCTTCCTTAATATAATGAGGTATTAAAAAGGTTAAGAGCCCTTCAAAGTTTTTCAGAAAATCTTTGGTTACCTTTTTAGACAGAACAAAATCCTTTATTTTTTCATCCTCGCCTGAAAAATGCTTTATTTTGGGAATATAGTTTGGATTGGGCAAAAACCGAACATCCATTACAATGTCAGCATCAGCCGGTAAGCCATATTTAAAACCAAAAGAAGAAACAGTGATTCTTAAAGTTTTTTTGCCAGCCGGTCCTTGGAACTCCTGTCTTATTTTGCTTCTTAATTCATAAACTTCAAGCTCAGAAGTATCAATAATAATGTCAGCTTTCTCTTTTAAGTTCTCAAGCAGACTTCTTTCTTCCTTAATCCCTTCAATAATTTCTCCCGTTTCCGAAAGTGGATGGCGCCGTCGAGTTTCTTTGTACCTTTTTATTAAGACATCATCTCGCGCCTCCAGAAAAAGAATTTGAAATTTAACACCCATAGCTTTTAGCTCTTCGAGAACCCGGTATAGTTGTGGAAAGTACTCATGGCTCCGAACATCAGAAACAACAGCAATTTGCTTCACCCTACTTCCCTCCAGCGAAAAAAGCTCTACCACATTTAAAATAAAAGCAGGAGGTAAGTTGTCAATACAAAAATAACCCATATCTTCCAGAGCTCTGACTGCCTCGGTTCGCCCAGCGCCCGAAAGTCCAGTAACAACTACTAACTCAAGTTTTTTTCTTTTAAATGAACGGGAAGTCTCAGTCTTCTTCATCTTTAACCAGTTGATTGAGAAGAGAACTCAATAAAGCAATCATCAAAGCAGCCAAAATGGCTTGCCACCAGCCCAACACTTTAAACTTTGGAAACATAGCCGAAACAAGAAAAAGCATTGCCCCATTAATTACAAAAGCTGTTAAGCCAAGGGTCAACAATCTCATCGGTAGAGTTAAAACATAAACAAGCGGCCTGATAAAAGCATTAACCAAAGAAAGTAAAACCGCCGCAATAAAAGCAGTGGTAAAAGAATCGACTTGAATCAAAAAAGGGAAAAAGTGAGAAATAATAAAAATCCCAGTAGCCATAAAAACCAGGCGAACAAGGAATTTCATAAAAACATTTTATAATATTTTTAATTGATTTCCCAACCCAAACTGATTACCAATCAGTGGCACGACTAATCCAAAAAAACAGTATTCAAATCTCCCTAATCTCCTTGAGATTAGAAGGCAGAAAACAGAATATTTAAAGATGTAGTTGCGACCTTTAAGTCGTTGAGCCAAGGAAAGTAACCGATTGTTACAAAATACTTAATGCTGTTATAACAGACTGCTCTCCTCAATTGCTCTCAAAAATAGGCTAAAAGCTAAACTCTAAAGAACCGGTAAATATTTGGAGAGCTCGTAAGAAGTTACTTCTTTGCGATAGCTATCCCATTCAGCACGCTTATTTTCGAAAAAGTGCCGGAAAACATGTTCGCCTAAAGCTTTCTTTACCACTTCACTTTGCTCAGCTAATTTGATAGCTTCAATTAAACTTCCAGGTAACATCCCAATTCCTCGTTTTTCTCTTTCTTCAGGAGTCATTAAATATACGTTTTCTTCTACTGGTGAAACCAATTCGTAATTCTTTTCAATCCCCTCCAGCCCAGCTGCCAAAATCACCGCAAAAGTCAGATAAGGGTTGCAAGCTGGGTCTGGCGTTCGAAGCTCAATCCGGGAAGCTTCTTCTTTGCCAGGTTTATAAAGAGGTACTCTTATCATATCAGACCGATTTCTACGCGCCCAAGTTATATAAACAGGCGCTTCATAACCAGGAACTAACCTTTTGTATGAATTAACCCACTGATTTGTCACAGCTGTAAACTCAGGGGCATGCTTCATTAAACCAGCAACAAACTTTCGAGCCGTATCTGAAAGATAATCAGAGCCGTTATCTTCATAAAAAGCATTCTTACCGTCTTTAAATAAAGACATATGAGTGTGCATTCCTGAACCATTTTCTTGGGAAAGCGGTTTGGGCATAAAAGTGGCGTAAACTCCCTCTCGATAGGCTATTTCTTTTATTACAAAGCGACAGGTCATAACTTTGTCGGCCATTCTAAGCGCTTCATCATAACGAAGGTCAATCTCATGCTGACTGGGAGCAACTTCGTGATGAGCAATTTCAACTTCTATCCCCATTTTTTCAATTGCCACCACTGTCTTTTGGCGAAGACTGATAGCCTCATCGCGAGGGATTAGGTCAAAATACCCACCTTTATCCAGAATATCCGGAGACTCCGCAGATTGAAAATAAAAAAACTCAAGTTCAGGGCCAACATATAAGGTAAAACCGGCTTGCTTGGCTCTTTCCAGATTTTTTTTCAAAACATAACGGGGATCGCCATCAAAAGGTTTTCCTCCTGGAAGATAAATATCACAAAACATCCGGGCTGATTTAATACCTTCTGTTTCCCAAGGAAGTATAGCAAAGGTCCCCGGATCGGGAATAGCAATGGTATCGCTTTCCTCAATCCTCACAAAACCTTCAACCGAAGAACCATCAAAACCCAAACCTTCGTCAAAAGCCTTGGGCAATTCCTGAAGTGTAATAGTAAAGCTTTTTAAAAAACCCAGAATGTCGCTAAACCAAAGTTCAATAAACTGAACTTTCTCTTTTTTAATTATCTCCAAAACATCCTCTTTGCTCAGATTTTCGCCCATCTAAACCTCCCTTCGAGCTAATTATAGCTTAACTTTAAGTTTTTAAAAAAATACTTCTTAAAAAATTTTTAAAATTAAGTTTAAATGTTGACACGGTTAAACACCTTTGATTAAATTTCATACGGCAATTAATTACCTTAAAGAATTTTTTTAAGTATAATTAGCAGGCTAACCAAGTGAATAGTAAATATAAATTTATAGGAGGTGAAGGTTATGAGCTTGCAAAAGCCAAATGCGAACGATGCAACCCAGACAACTAACCGCTCCCGTAACGCAATGCCTACTTCAGGGCTTTGCACTCGTTGTTTGGACAATTGCCGTGGCAACTGCGAGGTATTCAAAGCTTCTTTTAGAGGAAGAGAGGTGATCTATCCCAGCCCTTACGGCTCAATCACCGCCGGCGCTGACAAGGACTACCCTGTTGACTACAGCCATTTGAATATTATGGGCTATGCTTTTGGCGCTAAAGGCTTGCCTGAAGGAGTTGAGCCAACGCCAGATAATACTCTTTTTCCAATGGTCAACACAGAAACTGAGTACGGCGTTAACAATAAGGTTAAGTTGAAAGTTCCAGTTTTTACCGGCGCTCTTGGTTCCACCGATGTTGCTCGCCGAAACTGGGAAAGCTTTGCAGTTGGTACTGCCATTGCTGGAATAACTTTGGTTTGCGGAGAAAATGTCTGTGGGGTTGACCCACAAGCTGAGTTTAAAAACGGGAAAGTAGTCGAATCTCCTGAAATGAGACGACGAGTCGAAATCTATAAGCGCTATCACGAAAATTACGGAGATTTAATTGTTCAATTAAATGTTGAAGACACTCGCTTTGGAGTTGCCGAATATGTAGTCGAAAAGCTAGGTGTTGAAACAATCGAACTTAAATGGGGCCAGGGCGCTAAATCCATTGGCGGAGAGATTAAAATTGACTCGCTGGAACGAGCTCTCGAACTTCAAAGAAGAGGCTATTTGATAACTCCTGACCCTTCATTTGAAGCTAACCAAAAAGCCTTTAAAGAGGGAGCGATTAAGCATTTTGAAAGGCATTCACGTCTAGGCTTTATTGACCAAGAAGAGTTTATGAAAGAAGTTGAGCGCTTGCGAAACCTGGGAGCAAAAAGAGTAACACTGAAAACTGGAGCTTATCCAATGCGCGAATTAGCCATGGCTTTAAAATGGGCATCGGATGCTAAAATCGACCTAGTCACTATTGACGGAGCTCCTGGCGGCACTGGCATGAGCCCCTGGCGGATGATGGTTGAATGGGGTGTACCTACTTTTTACCTACAGTGTATGGCTTACGAACTGGCTGAAAGACTAGCCAAAAAGGGAAAGTTCGTGCCAGACTTAGCTATGGCAGGCGGTTTTTCAACTGAAGACCACATCTTTAAAGTTATAGCCATGGGAGCACCTTACTTTAAAGCAGTTTGTATGGGAAGAGCTTTAATGATACCCGGCTTTGTTGGTAAAAATATTAAGAAATGGATTGAAGATAACGACCTTCCAAAAACCATCTCTGAGTTTGGAACTACCATTCAGGAAATTTTTGTTACTTATGAAGAACTGGTTGCTAAGTACGGCAAAGAAACCGTTAACTCAATGCCAACCGGCGCTATTGGTGTTTACACCTTTGTTGACAAGCTGAGAGTTGGCCTTCAGCAATTAATGGCTGGATCGCGAAACTATCAAATCTCAACTATTAGCCGCAAAGACCTGATGGCGCTAACTGAAGAGGCAGCTAAAATATCTGGTATTCCTTATGTGATGGATGCTTATCGAGAAGAGGCACTTCAGATTATTGATAGCGACTAACTCTTAAAAAAAAGCTGTTGAACCTTCAGGCGGGCGCCGGGCGCCCGCCTTTTCTTTTTTTTTCTAATTTAAACTTCATACCAAATTGTTTAAAATTACTTTGTGAAAAAAATAAAATTTTTCTGTTTCATCCTCGCCTTTATTTTTTTAACGTTGCTTCCCTTAAAACCGGTTTTTGCTAAAGACTACCACTTCAAGCAAAGCATTATAACAGTTAAAGTTCTCCCTGATGGTTCATTTGACTTTGAAGAAAACCGCACCTATGTGTTTGATGGCAGTTTCAGCTGGGCTGATTTAACAGTATATAAGTCAGGTTCTGAAGGAATCACTAATTTTCAAATTAAGGAAGGCAATCAAGTTTACCAACCGGGAAGCAATTTCCCTTTCACTGTAGCTACTGAAGACTACGCCGACCGAATATATGCTCGCTGGTTTTACAAAGCAGAAAACGAAGAGAAAACCTTTACTATTTCTTACCGCGTCATCAAAGCAATAAAAGCTTACGACGATGTTGCTGAGCTTTATTGGAAGTTCATCGGTAGTGATTGGCAAAAACCAACGGATTATGTAGAAATAACAGTTATTTTACCGCCAGGCGTCACCAAAGAAGAGATAAGAGCTTGGGGACACGGGCCCCTGCAGGGTAGAGTAGAAATAAAAGAGAGCGAAGTAAGGCTTATCGTGAATCAGCTTCCCGCCAATCAAATGGTTGAAGGCAGAATTGTCTTCCCGCCATCTTTTGTTCCTCAAGCGCCACGAATAAAAGGGCAGAAACTTCCAGAGATAATCAAAGAAGAAAAAGCCTGGGCAGATAAGGCTAATTTTCAGAGAACCATTGCTCGCCTTCAAACTTTTCTCGCCTTCTTCTTGGTAATCTTTCTTGGGGCTCTTTATTTTTACCTGTACTTTAAATACGGTAAGGAATACAAACCCGAATTTGAAGGCGAATACTATCGAGAACTACCAACTGACCATGGTCCTGCTATTGCTGGCTTTCTTTTTCGATTCGGGAAAACTACCCCTGAAGATTTTACTGCAACCATTATGGATCTAGCTCGAAAAAAATACCTAAAAATTGATGAAACTAAAGAAGAAAAAATGAGTCTCTTCGGAATAAAGACCGAGCATTCCTATATTTTTAATAAACTTAGGGAGGCTGACGAAAAGCTCACAGAAAAAGAAAAAATGGCTTTACAATTTCTTTTTGAGATAGTCGGAAATGGCACCAGCTGTACGCTACAAGAATTGAAGAAATACGGAGAAGACAACGCAAATGAGGCAAGCAATTTCTGGGATAAATGGCAAGAAGCAGTTAAGGTTGAGGCAAAACAACTAGGATTAATTGAGGAAAAAAGTCTAAGTACTCAGGTAATAAATATTGCCCTGAATATTCTTGTAGGGGTAGGAAGTTTTTTTGCTGCTTTTATAACAACCAATCCAGCTTTCTTTTTGGTTGTTCCCTTTGCCATATTTTTTTCCATCTTATCTGTTTTTTTAAAAAGGCGCTCGAAGCAAGGATTGGAAGAGTTCAGTAAGTGGAAAGCTTTCCGTAATTTTCTGACTGATTTTTCTCGCTTAAAAGAAGCTTTGCCCTCCTCAATAATTATTTGGGAACATTACCTTGTTTACGCAGTAAGTCTGGGAGTAGCTGAAAAAGTAATCAAACAGCTGGAAACATTAAAAGAGTACTTAAAAATTGAAGAAAGCGAAGTGGGAACTTCACCTGCTTTCACTTTTCTTTATAGCTCTCAAAGCGGCGCTAACTTTCAGTCCCTTTCTTCTTTTTCCTCAGCTTTTTCCTCTACAATGTCTACTGCTTTCTCACCACCAAGCAGTTCTAATGGAGGCGGTGGCGGATTCTCCGGCGGAGGAGGAGGAGGTGGTGGTGGAGGAGGAGGAGCTGGCTAACTTTTCAACACCATTCACCTGCTAGTTACCCCCTTTTAAATTGAATTATTGAATTGACCTTTAGCTAATAAAAATTTTACAATAAAACAAATTGCCTTTTGAGGGGATGATGGGTAAAGAAAAAACCGAAGTTTTGTTAATTAATCCGCCTTATCCAGTGCTGGAAAAGCCATTTCAGGAACACTTAGGTTTAGGTTACTTAGCTTCTTTTTTAAGACAAAATGGGGTAGAAACTTCAATTTTTGATGCTAACCTTTCGCAATTAAATCTCAGACAAACAACAACAAAAGCGCTTGAACTCAAACCCTTTTTAATCGGCATCAGCGTTACTTATCAAGACTCTTTTAAATACGCCGCCAAACTTGCTTCCTTACTCAAAAACAAAGGATATAGAGGTAAAATCGTAATTGGTGGTATCTTTCCTACTCTTGTCAGTCAGGAAATTCTTAAAAACTTTTCTCAAATTGACATCATAATTAGAGGAGAGGGAGAAAAAACTCTTTTCGAGCTATACCAGGTCTTAAAAGAAGAAGCTGAATTAAAAAATATTGATGGCATTGCTTATCGGAAAAATGGAGAAATATTTGTAAACCAGAGCAGAAAATTAGTTGACAATCTCGACTCCCTTCCCGATCCATCACGCGATACCCTGCCCCTGGCTATAAAACACGGCGGTTGCATTTCTATCTCTTCCAGCCGTGGTTGCTTTGGAAGCTGTAGCTTTTGCTCAATTTATTCCTTTTACAAAACGCTGCCAGGTAAAAATTACCGCTATCGGAGCGTAGAAAGAGTTCTTGATGAAATTGAGCGTTTAGTAAGAGAAACCGGAGAACACAAAGTGATGTTTGTTGACGCCGAGTTTATTGGTCCCGGTCAAAAGGGAAGAGAAAGAGTTGTAAGTTTAGCTGAGGGAATTGTTAAGAGAGGATTAAAGATTCGATTCCGAATTGAAGCTCGGGCCGATAATATTGACGAAGAAATCCTTAAAGCTTTGAAAGCGGCTGGTTTAGCTTATGTTTTTCTGGGAGTAGAGTCGGGAATTCAAACTGCTCTTAATAGATTTAACAAAAGCACCACCGTGGAAGACAATCTTAAAGCCATTCGCCTTCTAAAAAAGTTAGAAATCCCCACCGGTATTGGCTTTATAATGTTTGATCCTTACACTACCCTTTCTGAAGTTATTGAAAACGCGGAGTTTCTGGAAAAAACTGGCATCCCTTACAACCAGTTAGCTGTTACTGTTAGCCCAGCTGCCAAACTTATTGTCTTCACTGGGACAGAAGCTCAAAAAAAACTAATTAAAGAGGGGGTTTTAAAAGGAAATTATCTTTCTTATCGATATAAAATTCCTGACTTTAAAGCCCGGCTAATTCAAAAGCTCTTTGAGTTTTTAATAAAATTGAGAATGAGTCTTTACAAATTAGAAGTCCTTTTGAAGCTAAAAAAACCACCAGAGCTTGAATTTTAAATAGCCCAGGTTTAATGTCTTTCCTTCAATTGGCCTTTACTGCCGTTTTTCAACAGCTCTTTCTAATCGTAAAAGTTCTTCCTTTAGTCCCTCAGCCCCTGACCAACCGCCCAAACTCCCGTCGCTTCTGACTACCCGATGACAGGGGACAACTATTAATAAAGGATTGTTTTTTAACGCTTGACCCACCGCCCTTACTGCCTTTTTGTTACCAATTTGAGCTGCCAGCCATTTATAAGACCTCGTTTCTCCGTAAGGAATTTCTTGAGCTTTCAAATAAACCTTTTGGCAAAAGGGCGAAAAAGAAGTTAAATCGAGCGGAACACAAAAAATTACCCTTTTCCCTTCGAAATAAGCTTTCAGAGCTTCTTTAAATTCAACTAACCATTCAGGAAGTGATACTTTTAAAAACTTAACTTCCCCATTTCTTTTATTTCCGCTCAAATCTCTTTCAAATTCCAGCCGATATAAAAACTTATCTGTGTAAATCAGTCTTACCCAGCCGAGAGAAACCGGAAACAGCTCAATTTTAAGCTCTTTTTTGGCTTTCAATCCAGTTTTAACTTCGGAAATAATCATAGACTTTCTCTGCCACCTTGACAGGGACAACTAATTTTAACTCATCAAGTTTTGCCTTACTGACTCCTTCAGCGCTTTCAAACTTTTCCAACAATTTCTGAGCACGCTTTCGTCCAACTCCTGGGATTTCCTCCAGAAAACTTTGGGAAAACTGCCTGTCTCTTAATTTGCGATGATAGGAAAGGGCAAAGCGATGGCTTTCATCACGTAGCCTTTGCAGAAGTTGCAAAGCGGGAGAAGAAGCTGGCAAATTAAAAGGTTTTTTGCTGAAAGGAGTAAAAATCAGCTCCTCTTTTTTTGCCAAAGCAATGACTGGTATTTCCACTCCTATTTCCTCAAAAGCATCTCTGGCAGCTTTAAGTTGAGGTATTCCCCCATCAACCACTATTAAATCCGGTCGAGTTTCAAATTTTGTCTTTTCTTCCTTGAGATTTCTCAAACGACGAACCAAAACTTCTCTCATCATTAAATAATCATTGATACCTACAACTTCTTTGATTTTAAAGCGACGGTAATCTTTTCTTTTTGGTCGAGCATCTTCAAAAACCACCATTGAACCAACAGGCTCCAAACCCCTCAAGTTGGAAATATCGAAACATTCAATCCGGTATGGTGGATTTGGTAAGGAAAGCTTTTCTTGCAACTCTTCCAGAGTGGCTTTAATGATTTCTGCTGATGTTTTCCCTTTCAACAAGGACATTCTAAAAGAATAAAAAGCATTTTCTTCGGCCAGCTTTAACAATTCTCTTTTGTTTCCTCCTCGTGGCACTCTTAATTTTAGAGAAAGGGAATAGATACCCGAAAGCTCTTTCTCTAATTCTTTAGGTTTGTCAAGAAAGGAAGAATAATAAATTTTTTGGGGTGGCTCATTTTCTAAATAAAACCTTAAAATCACTTCTTCCAGCCCTTCAAAACCTTTGTTAAACCAGTATCCTCTTCCACCTACCAAACGACCGTGACGGACAAACAAAACCTTCAAATAACCCCTTTCGCCTTCAACATAGATACCAATAACATCAAAGTTTTCTCTCTTGAGTGAGACTACTTTCTGTCTCTCAAGCAAACTCTGAGCTGCTTTCAACCGGTCTCGATAAAGAGCTGCTTTTTCATACTCCCGTTTCTCAGCCGCTTTATACATCAGGCTTTCCAATTTTTTCAAAACTTTTTCCCCTTTTCCTTCAAGAAACTCAATCAGTTCTTGAACATTTTTTCGATACTTTTTAGAAGTCACTTTCCCAGCGCAAGGAGCAAGACACTTGCCAATAGCGTAGTAAAGACAGGGTGAACCAGTTTTTCTTCCTGGCTCAGAATGGTAGCAAGTGCGCAAAGGAAAAATTCGCCTTAAAACATCAACAGTCTGGCGCAAAGCTTTAGCCCGGGTATAAGGACCGAAATAATAAGCTCCTTTTATCTTTAAATTGCGAGTTATTAAAAGTCGAGGAAAATCGTCATCAAGAGTTAAGGCCAGATAAGGATAACTTTTATCATCCTTAAGTAAGGAATTGTAAAAAGGTTGGTAGTGCTTGATAAGATTGTTTTCCAGAAGCAAAGCTTCAGTTTCGTTAGAAGTAACATTAAACTCCACTTCAGCAATGCGAGAAACCATTAATTTGAGCTTAGGTTCTTTTTTATTTGCTGATTGAAAATAAGAAGCGACTCTCTTTTTAAGAGAAGCAGCTTTACCTACATAAATTATTTCTCCCTGATTGTCCTTAAAAATATATACACCGGGTTTGTCGGGTAATGACTTAACCTGTTCTTTTAATGATTGGGCTGAAATCATAAGAAAATTATAAATCTTTTAATTCTTCTTTTAACTCTCCATCCTTAAGCGAAATCCCCAAAAAGCAGCCTGTAGTAGAAACCCTTTGTGCCAACATGTAGTAGAAGAAATATAAATAAAATATAGCAGAAACCCCTGGCGCTGGTACTTTTAGGTTTCAGTAAGACCATCAAGTTGTGCCGACAGATTTTCGAAAAAAAACCAGCGACCTGAAGGTAGCTGCTACATTGTCATTGCGAGCGACGACCGCGGGGAGGAGCGTGGCAATCTGAAAGATTGCTCCGTCGCTTCTTCATCTAATCTTACAACATAGCTTACATACAAAATAACCCCTAGGGGGATATGGCTCTATTGACGGATTAAATAACTTAAAATGAGGAGGTGAAAATAATGAATCGAAAGCTATTTATTTTTATAAATGTCCTCGCTCTTTTATTTCTAAGCTCTTTTATTAGCTCTTTTATTCTCTTAGCAGCTCAACCTAACCAGCAGCAAGACTCAAATGACATGAAAAGAAAAATAGTTCTTTTCCAAGGAAATATCTTAAACAAACCTGCTCGAGATGAACTGATAAGAAAATTCGGCGGAGTAAAAATCAAGGACCTTGACCTGATAAACGGAATGGCGGTTCTTTTGCCGCCTCGAGCTGAAGCCGCCTTAGTTAAACGCTTAGGTGTGCAAAAAATAGTTGATGACCTGGTGGTTGAGACTCTGGCTCCGGTTAAAGTAACAGCCAAAAAAAAGCTGGTTCAACCGCCTGAAACTCTTACCTGGGGAGTTGACCGCGTTGATGCTGACCTCGCCTGGAGAATTAGTAAAGGAACAGCCGTCAAAGTTGGAGTTCTAGATACCGGCATCAACCTTACTCATCCGGATCTAAGTGAAAGAATTAAAGGCAGTTATAACGCTATTAATACTCTTAAAAGTGCTAATGATGACAACGGTCATGGAACTCATGTAGCCGGAGTTATTGCCGCTACCGACAATGAAATTGGAGTAATTGGGGTGGCTCCGGAAGCCGACCTTTATGCCATCAAAGTGCTAAACCGCCAGGGCAAAGGTTATCTCTCTGATGTAATTGAAGGTCTTGACTGGGCAATTTCCAACAACCTTCAGGTAGTAAATATGAGCTTTGGCTCAAGTAGCGGAAACGATGCTTTTAGAGAAGCTATTATTCGAGCTTACCAAGCCGGGTTAGTAATGGTTGCTGCCGCTGGCAATAACTACAGTGGAGCTGTATCTTTCCCTGCCGCTTACCCTGAAGTAATAGCGGTGTCGGCAACTGACGTTTCTAATAATCTAGCTTCTTTTTCTTCTGTTGGACCGGAAATTGATTTTTCAGCCCCTGGCGTTTCTATTTTCTCAACCTACAAAAATGAAAGTTACGCCACTCTCTCCGGTACTTCAATGGCTGCCCCTCATGTTTCTGGAGCTGCTGCAGTAGTACTGGCAACACCGGTTAAGGAACTCTATGACTGGAATTTAAACGGAGCCTGGGACCCTGATGAAATAAAAGCCTTGCTTAAAAACACAGCCGATGACCTCGGGAGTCCCGGACCTGACCCTTACTTTGGCTACGGCTTAGTTGATGTTGAAGAAAGCGCCACTGGTTATCAATCTTACCCATAAAACTCATTCTCAAAAATTTAATAATCCCTCCCGACCTCCCTTTAGAAAAGAGAGGAGAAAAAATGGCTTTAAAAAAAGAGAGGAGTCTTTTCATCTCATTCTTACTTGCAAGAGGAATAAAGAGAATAAAAAGGAAAAAGGTTATCTACTGGCTTGACTTTCGGAAAATGTTTTTTAAACATTAACTTATGGAGTTAATATGGAGCTAAAAGAAGCAATAATCAAAAGAAGAAGCGTAAGAGCTTACCAGAACGAGCCGCTTAATCAAAAGCAAATTGAAGAATTAATTGAAGCCGCTCGCTTGGCACCCAGTGGCGCCAATCTTCAACCCTGGAGATTCATTGTTGTTCAAGATGAAAAAGTAAAAAAAGAAATAGGAAAATACGCGCGCTTTTACTTTATTAAATCTCATCACGTAAGCGAAGCTCCAGCTCTTTTTGTTTGCTTAGCTGATACCCGAAAAAGTTCTTTTTCCTTGATCGATGTATCGATGGCTGCTCAAAATATTATGTTGCGAGCCACAGACTTAGGTTTGGGAAGCTGTTTTGTTGGAGCTTTTGATGAGAAGAAAATTAAAGAAGTCCTGAAAATTCCCGACAAATTCAAAGTAGTCGGCTTGATTACCGTTGGGAAATCAGCTGATAAACCAACTACCCCACCTCGCCTTGAATTTAAAGAAATTACCTTCTTTGACTGCTTCGGGAAGCAAACTCTCGCTCAACGCCTGAGTGAATACCGTAAAAGCGGACCCTTAACCGTCTTTCGTAAAGTAATAAAAATGATTTTTCGCCTCTGAAGGTATTAATATTTATTAATATTTTTATTTTCTCGCCTTAAACCTAGACTCTTTTTCTACTCTGGTTTTATTTAAAACTTCAGCTAAATATCTTGCTGTATAGGATTTTTTATTTTTCACTATTTCTTCAGGTGGTCCCTGGTAAACCACATAACCACCAGCTTCACCACCCTCCGGCCCTAAATCAATTATCCAGTCAGCCACTTTGATGACTTCAAGATTGTGTTCAATCACTACCACTGTGTTTCCCTGCTCAACTAAACGATTCAAAACATTCAAAAGCTTTTTTACATCGTCAAAGTGAAGGCCAGTTGTAGGTTCGTCAAGAATGTAAAAAGTCCTCCCAGTTGATTTTTTTCCTAACTCAGCGGCGAGTTTCACCCGCTGGGCCTCGCCCCCCGATAAAGTTGGCGAACCTTGCCCCAATTTAATGTAACCTAAACCCACATCGTATAGAGTTTGCAACCTTCTAGCAATGGAAGGGATATTGCTAAAAAATTGAAGCGCTTCTTCAACTGACATATCAAGAACATCAGCAATGTTTTTCCCCTTAAAACTTACCTCCAAAGTCTCATGGTTATATCTTTTTCCTTTGCAAACCTCACAAGGAATATAAACATCAGGCAAAAAATGCATTTCAATCTTAATCGTACCATCTCCTTTGCAAGCGTCACAGCGTCCACCTGGTACATTGAAAGAAAACCGTCCGGGGGTATAGCCTCTGACTTTAGCTTCCGGAATTTCGGAAAAAAGCCTTCTAATATCGTCAAAAACTTTGATATAAGTTGCAGGGTTTGAGCGCGGAGTCCGCCCTATTGGCGACTGGTCAACCTCAATAACTTTGTCCAGATAATCCAATCCTTCAATCTTTAAATGCTTACCCGGTTCCTCCCAAGAAGAGTAAAAATAGTTTTTTAATGCTTTAGCTAAAACATCAATGACCAAACTGCTCTTTCCCGAACCTGAAACGCCAGTGACACAAATAAATAGTCCCAAAGGAAATTCAACAGTTATGTTTTTCAAGTTATGTTCGGAAGCGCCCACGACTTTCAAGAGTTTCTCAGAAGGTTTACGCCTTTTACTTGGTATCTCAATTTGTTTCTCCTTCCGAAGATACTGAGCGGTGAGGGAGTCTGAAAATTTAAGGAGTTCCTTAACCGAACCAGAAAAAACCACTTTTCCTCCAGCCTCGCCTGCTCCCGGCCCCATATCAACAACATAATCAGCACTTCTGATAGTCTCTTCATCATGTTCAACCACAATTACTGTGTTTCCCAAATCTCTCAAACCCTTTAGAGTGTTTATTAAACGCTGGTTGTCTCGCTGATGAAGGCCAATAGAAGGTTCGTCTAAGACATATAAAACACCAGCTAATCCTGAGCCAATCTGAGTTGCCAATCTAATGCGTTGAGCTTCTCCTCCAGCCAGGGTGGCAGCAGCTCGGTCAATAGTAAGGTAGTCAAGACCAACATCGATTAAAAACTTCAAGCGGGATTTGATTTCCTTGAGAACTCTTTCGGCAATCATCTTTTCTCTTTCTGTAAGCTTGAGTTTTTCAAAGAAATCCAAACTTTTCGCTGCTGAAAAAGAAGATAGTTCAGCAATGTTTAAACCCTCAACTTTTATCGCCAAAACCTCTTTTTTGAGCCTGGTCCCCCCACAAGTTTTACACTTTCTTGGGCGCGTATACATCTCAATCATCTCTCTTAATCCCTCAGTTTCTGCCTCTCGATAGCGTCTTTCCAGATTAGGAATAACCCCAGGGAAAGTAGTGTAGTAAGCTTTAATTCTGCCAGTCAAACTGCGATAACGAACATAAATTGGTTCGTCATTGCCGTAAAGGATTATTTCCTTATCTTCTTCGGGCAAATCTTTCCAAGGTACATTCATATCAATGCCATACTCGCGACAAACTGCTACTAAAATCTGGTGATAGAAATCGGCTCGGGAGCGAACAAAAGGCACAATTGCTCCCTCACTGATTGTGAGTTCGGGATTGGGAACTACCAAATCTGGGTCAACTTCCATCTTTACACCTAAACCGCTGCAATCAGGGCAAGCACCATAAGGGCTGTTAAATGAAAAAACCCGAGGAGAGATTTCGGAAAAGGAAAAGCCACATCGAAGGCAAGCAAAATGAGTGCTGTAAAGTCTTCTTTTTTCTTTCCCCTCCTCTACAATCTCCAATGCCACCAAGCCGTCAGCTAAATTCATCGCCAGTTCAACCGAGTCAGCAATTCTTTTTTCAACACCTTCCTTCATTATCAAGCGATCAACAACTACATCAATGTCATGCTGAACGTCGCGCTCTAATCTTATATCTTCTTCCAGGCCGAAAATTTTGCCATCTATTTTCACTCTTACATAGCCGTCTTTTCTTAATCTTTGGAGTAACTCACGATACTCGCCTTTTCTTCTTCGAACAACCGGGGCTAAAATCTGAAACTTTGTTCCTGGAGGAAGCTCTTTAACCTTCTCAATTATTTGCTGAGAAGACTGTTTTTCAATTGGAAGCTGGCAGTGAGGACAAAATGCCTTGCCAATTCGAGCATATAAAAGCCGGTAGTAATCATAAATCTCGGTTATCGTCCCAACAGTTGAACGAGGATTTTTAGTTGTAGATTTCTGATCAATACAAATCGATGGCGAAAGACCATCAATGTGGTCGACATCAGGCTTTTCAAGCTGACCGAGAAACTGACGGGCGTAAGCCGAAAGGCTTTCTACATATCGCCTTTGACCTTCAGCATAAATAGTGTCAATTGCCAGCGAAGACTTTCCTGAGCCCGAAAGACCGGTAAAAACAATTAGTTTCTCGCGCGGTAACTCAAGATTAATGTTTTTTAGGTTATGCTCACGAGCACCGCGAATAATAATTTTATCCATAGAATTTTTATTATAGCCTCGAATCAAAAAGAGAAAAAGAGACTTAATGAGTAACTTTTTTTTCGCTGTAATAAGGAAATAGTAAAGCAGCGACCTTTAGGTCACTCAGTTTATTGAAAATTTTCCGAACACCTAAATGCGCCGGCAGCACTCAGGGAGGTGCTACTTTTAAAACCCTCATAGCCTCCCTTTAGAAAAGGGAGATGTAAGTTAGATAACTTTAAAAAGGTTAAAGTATATTAACCCTTTAGAATTAGTTTCAACCGTGCCTACTTCTTATTTATAAGCTCTCTCGTCTTTCCCCCTTATTTATAAAAGGGGGATTAAGGGGGATCCAGATACATTGAATTACCTGAATGGTTCTCAATCTCATAAAAGAGCAAATCCCAAAAAAAACTCTAAATTAAAACTCAACCATCACTATTTAACGTGTCAGTTGAGGGCTTCCTTGGGGGTTAATCAATACATTAGAGCCGCCCGGAACCACCATTGTCTGGACATTTTGAGGTAGCTTAGTAGCCCAAAGATACTGAATATACAATGGATTCCTACTTAAAGCTTGCTGAACAATTTCAATGGCTTTTGCCTGACCTTTAGCTTCAATCACTTTTCTTTGGGCTTCTTTTTGTTCTTTTTCCAGAACATACTCCATTTTTTGGGCTTCTTGCTGCGCCACTTGCTTTTCTCTAATTGCCTTAGCGAAATCTTCGGGAAAAATAACATCCCGAAGCAAAACTTCAAGACAGATTATTCTCTTGGGAATAAGGCGTTCTCTTAAAGCTTCCAAAACTCGTTCTTGAATAACTGCCCTTTTTGGACCATATACTTCTATTATTCCGTAATCCTTAACTGTCATTCGAACATTATTTCTTATTTCAGGCCTCAAAACTTTTTCTTCGTAGTCTGGTCCAATTTTTTGATGTAGCTCTGGAACTTTGAGTTTATCAATCTTGTAAAGAACAGTTATATCAAGACCGACTATCAACCCTTCTTTTGTTGGAGCATAAATGGCGTCGTTTACAGCTGTTTTTTGCCCTTCTCCGGCTGAATGACTCATCGTATAATTTCGAACGCGAGCGTCGTAAATATTCACACTTTCAACGCCAGGAATAACGAAATTTAATCCTTCGTGAAGAGGTCTTTTTTTAACACCAATAACTGCATTAAAAACCACGCCAACATGGCCAGCCGGGATAATGACTATGGCTGAGCTCAAAACAATCAAAAATAACAGCACCAAAGCTATTACTGAAATGGTTTTGCTAGAAATTTTCGGCAAAGGCTTTAGCTCGTAAACACCTCCTCGTTCAACAGGTGCTCGCTGCACAAAGGATGTGTACAATATTATCGCTGCCCAAGCGATTAAAATTATGAATAGCAATAACCAAAACATCTAATTCACCTCCTAAATTTCTTACCCTTACTATCTTTAAGGGGCTTTTTGAAACTTGTTCTCAGACCAATTGAATCACCAAGCTTTCTAATTTTATCACGAAGCTCCGCAGCCAGCTCGAAATTTAACTCATTAGCTGCTTCAAGCATTTCTTCTTCCAGTGTTTCTATTAACCTGAGCTTTTCCTCAACGGGGAGGCTCTGCCAATCTTTTTTTTCTCCGGCATATTTTTCATACTGAGCTGAGTTTTCAGAAACCAATGCTTCCTCAATAATATCAGTTATTGCCTTTTGAATGGACTGGGGCTCTATACCATACTCCTGGTTGTAAGCAAGCTGAATCTCTCGTCGACGATTAGTCTCATCAACTGCTCTTTTTATGGAACCAGTTATTTGGTCAGCATAAAGAATAATTTTCCCAGTAACATTGCGAGCGGCTCGTCCCATTGTTTGAATTAGAGAACGCTCACTTCGCAAAAAACCCTCTTTGTCGGCATCGAGAATGGCAACCAGTGAAACTTCAGGCAAATCCAGTCCTTCTCGCAAAAGGTTAATCCCGACTAAAACATCAAACTTTCCTCGCCGAAGATCACTTAAAATTGCTACTCTTTCCAGAGTATCTATTTCCGAATGAAGATACCGCGCTCTTATCCCTTTTTCCACCAAAAAATCAGTTAAATCTTCAGCCGTCTTTTTTGTCAAAGTGGTCACCAGAACTCGATTGCCCTTTTGTAATTCTTTTTTAATCTCACCCAGCAAATTATCAACCTGATTACGAGCAGGCTTTATTTCCACCTGAGGGTCAACTAAGCCAGTTGGTCGAACAATTACCTCCACTACTTGCTGGGAATTTTTGTATTCAAAATCAGCCGGAGTGGCCGAGACAAAAATCATCTGCCCGGTCTTATTTAAAAACTCTTCAAAAGTTAAGGGGCGGTTATCCAGAGCTGAAGGAAGACGAAAACCATGCTCAACCAAGTTTAACTTCCGAGAACGGTCGCCCTCAAACATTCCCTGAAGCTGAGGAATAGTTAAGTGTGATTCATCAAGAAAAACAATAAAATCAGAAGGGAAGTAATCTATCAAAGTGTCTGGCGGCTCCCCGGGCGCTTTGCCGCTAAAGTGACGGGAATAGTTTTCAATTCCAGCACAATAACCAAGTTCTTTCAACATCTCCAAGTCATAGCGAGTGCGAGTTTCCAGCCGTTGGGCTTCCAAAAGTTTCCCTGCTTCTTGAAACTCCTTGAGCCTTAAAGCTAACTCTTTTTCAATCGAGTCCAGAGCTAAATTCAATTTATCTTCAATAGTCACAAAGTGAGTTGCCGGATAAATGGCTACTTGAGGTAAAACTTTCAAAACCTCTCCGGTTAGAGCATCTATCTCTAAAATCTTTTCTAACTCCTCACCAAAAAACTCCAGTCTAATCGCGGTTTCTTCATATCGGGGAATTATTTCTAAAACATCGCCTCTAAGACGGAATTTTCCCCTTTCCAACTCACCTTTCGTCCTCTCGTACTTAACTGAAATGAGCTTTTTCATAATTTCTTCAATTTCATAGCTTTCCCCTGATTTGAGAAAAACCACTTTCGAGCTGTAATCTTCTGGTGAACCAAGGTTGTAAATACAAGAAACAGAAGCGACAATTATTACGTCGTCTCTAGTCAGTATGGCTGAAGTGGCTCGATGTCTTAGCTTATCAATCTCATCATTTATTGAAGCATCTTTTTCAATATAAAGGTCAAGATGGGGAACGTAAGCTTCCGGCTGGTAATAATCATAGTAAGAAACAAAATACTCCACCGCATTTTCGGGAAAAAAACGGCGAAACTCCGCACAAAGCTGAGCAGCTAAAGTTTTATTGGGAGCTATAACCAGCGCTGGCTTGCCAGTCCGGGCAATAATGTTAGCCATTAAAAAAGTCTTGCCACAGCCAGTTACACCAAGAAGGGTTTGAAAACGATAACCTTTCTTTAAACCCTGGGTTAACTTTTCTATCGCTCTTGGCTGATCACCTCTTGGCTCAAAAGGAGAAACTAATTTAAAAGGAGACATTTCCTTTTATGCGTGCCCTAGCGACTCTTTTTCTAAAAGCTCTTCCGTAATTTCTTTAAAAAACAGGTTTGCCTTTTCTTTAAGAGTTTCCCTTCGGCCATCATTAAAAATAACCTGGTCTCCAGGTTTCTGGTATAAAGAACGGCGAGTGCCAGCTCGAATTCTTGATATTGCTTCATTAAAAGAAAAACCTAACTTTTCTAATCGTTCAATTTTAATCTCAAGAGGGGCCTCAATCCAAACAACAAGGTCAACTAGTGTGTCCAATCCTGCTTCGTAAAGCAGGGGAGCCACCAATAAAACCACTTTATCTTTATCCTTTTCAGAAAGAATTTCTTCAATTTTTTTGCTAATAGCCGGAAAGAAAATCTCATTTAGCTTTTCCCTTTTTTCAGCATCAAAAAAAACAATTCTCGCAAGGTAACGGCGGTTTAAATTCCCATTAGAAGATATTACTTCGGGCCCAAAAGCATCCTTTAGCTTTTTCTGAATTAAAGAATCCCCAGTCAGCTTTCGAGCTATTTCGTCAGCATCTATTATTTCCCAGCCTAATTGGCTTAGATAATGAGAAAACTCCGATTTACCGGTGGCAATTCCACCCGTTAAGCCAATAATCATAAATCCTTCTTTTTTGAACCGTGGGTTTTCTTCATCAACTCAAGAATGTCTTCCAGAGTAGAAGCCTTACTAACTGACTCCGAAGCCAAAGATTCATCCACTTTTTCTTTCTTTTCTTCTTCGACATCAGTTTGTTCAACCATTTCTTTTTCCTCAGATTCGACTGCCTGAATCTCCGAAGCTATTGGAGAAGGCGCTTCTTCAGACAATCTTTCTTTGGTTTCTTCTTTAACTTCTTCTTCAGCCTTATCTTCAACTTCCTTCTTAATATTTAGCTTATCGGTCGAGATTGACTCAGATTTTTCAGCTTCTATGCTGGTTTTCTCAGCAGCTTCCTTGCTTTCTTCAAAAGGTTGCTCCCCTTCTTGCGAAAGTTCAATCTTTTCCTCAACAACTATTTTTTCTTCTTTCTTTTCCAGCATTTTCGCTTCTTCCTTTTCCCCAGTAACTTCAGCCTCCAGCTTGGAGGGTTGTTCAAATCTCTCAACTTCCTTGGATACTTTTGACAACTCCTTATCTTTACCTGGTTCTTCTGCCGAAATAAACTGAGTAAAGCTTATTCGCTGATGAAAAGTGTCTATGGATAGAATGCCAATTTCGATTTCATCTCCTGGTGAATAGTTCTTCTGAAAAACAGCTAAATCATCTCTCATCTCACTTTGGTGAAGCAAACCCTCGAAACCACCAAGCTCTAAAAAAACCCCAAAAGGAGCAAACCTTACTATTTTAGCTTTAACTCTCTGGCCAGACCGGTATTTGGCTGCCAATTCTTTCCAGGGATTAGCCTGCAGCCGTTTAATTGAAAGCGAAAGTCGTTCCTTTTCTAAATCGATTTGAACAACTTTTACCTCAACTTCCTGCCCAACTTCCAGAAACTCAGAAGGATCTGTCACCCTCCGCCAGGCAATTTCTGAAAGATGTACCAGGCCAGTCACCCCCTGGGTTTCTACAAAAGCGCCGTAATCGACTAAACTTTTAACTTTTCCTTTAAGAACCTGACCAACTTTTAAACGCGAAAGTACGTCTTTCTTAAGCGAGTAACCGGTTTCTTCCAGAAAAGCCCGACGAGAGACAACCGCTGTCTTTTTTCTTTCGTCCAGCGAAATTACCTTGACCTTTATTTTTTTACCAAGATAGGCGTTAAGGTCGGCAGGTTTTTTTAAATCAACTTGCGAAGCTGGAAGAAAAAGCCTAACTCCGCCATCGAGAACCAGGCCACCTTTGACAACTTGAACAGCTGGGGCTTCAATAGTTGAACCCTCATGGTAAGCAGTCCTCACTTGCTCCCAAGCCTTACGGAAATCAGCCCTTTTTTTAGAGAGAATTATCCGTCCTTCTTCGTCTTCTTTTTTAACAATTACTGCTTCAACTAAATCGCCAGGCTTAACTTCCTCTTTCTCTCCCGATATTTCTGAAGTAAACTCACTTAAATCAATAATCCCTTCAGTTTTATAATTTAAATCAACTATTACCTGCCCTTCTTTTACCTCAATAACCCTGCCCTTTATCAAACTCCCCTCTTCTAAAGAGGGTAATTGAATATCCAAATCGGACATTCCCTTTACCGCATCGGTTGAATTGGACATTATAATACCTCCTACTTAGCATCATTCCAGTTTTCTCCCCAGGCCAGTTCAGCCTGCAGGTCAACCTTTAACGAACAAGCGTTCTCCATTGCCTTTTTAACCAAATCGCCAATCCTTTCTTTATCTTCCTCAGGCACCTCTAAAAGAAGCTCGTCGTGAACCTGAAGAATCATTTTGTTTTGGCTGTTTAATTTTTTTAGTTCTTTAGCTAAATTCACCATCGCAATCTTAACAATATCAGCTGAACTGCCCTGAACGGGAGTATTTACAGCTAACCTTTCGCCAAAATTTCTAATTCTTATGTTATCACTTTTTAGCTCAGGAAGGTAGCGGCGGCGGCCAAAAATAGTCTTTACATACCCATTTTGATAGGCTTGAGCAATAGTTTCATCTATAAACTTTTTTACCCCGGGGTGTCGAGAAAAGTAACGTTCAATATATTCTTGAGCCACTTCCCGAGAAATTAGCAACTGTTCAGCCAGACCCTGAGCGCTCATCCCATAAACCAAACCAAAGTTTACAGCTTTGGCAATTCTCCTTTTCTCAGTATCGATTTTTTCTGGTGGCAAAGAAAAAAGTTCGCAAGCTGTTCTGGTATGAATATCCTCCTTATTTTTAAAAGCTTCGACTAGCTTTTTGTCCTCTGAGAGGTGAGCTAAAACTCTTAAGTCAATTTGAGAATAATCAGCTGATAGCAAAACGAACCCTGGTGGAGCGATGAAAGCCTCCCTTATTCTCCTCCCCCACTCGCTCCTAATTGGAATGTTTTGAAGGTTGGGGTTGCTGCTTGAAAGACGCCCGGTCGCTGTTCCCACTTGATTAAACTGAGTGTGGACCCGCCCAGTTTTAGGATGCACCAGGGTTGGCAAAACATCCACATAGGTAGTTTTCAACTTGAAAACTTCTCGATAAGCGAGAATTTTCTCCACAACAGGGTGGGCGTTAATTAGTTTAATCAAAGCAGAAAAGTCAGTAGCAAAAGCTCTTTGTCTCCTTTTTCCTGCCTTTAAGTTCAACTTGTTATAAAGAACCTCGCTTACTTGCTGAGGAGAGTTAATGTTAAACTCAACACCAACCAATTGGTAAATTTCTTTTTCCATACTCTCCAAGACAACTTCCATTTCTTTTTTTAATTCTTTAAGCCTTTCAAGGTTAAGTAAGACGCCCGTTCTTTCCATTTCCATTAAAACCTTAGCTAATGGCAACTCAACCTGATAATAAAGATAGTCCAATTTTTTCTCTTTTATTTCCTTTTTTAAGATTGGGTAAAGCTGAAAACTCAAAAAGGCTTCTTCAGCATCTTTTTCTTTTTTCTCTTCTTCCAGGTGCAGTTTTAAAAATGTTTCAGCCAGCTGAACCATTGACTGCTTAGCCTGTTCGGGCTGAAGCAAGTAAACCGCAAGTTGAGGGTCAAAAACTGATTTTACTTCTTCAATCTCTTCATTAAATAAATAGTGAAGTTTATCTTTCAGGCCGTGAACAATTTTAACCTTTGATTCATCAACCAGATAATCTCTAAGTAATTGAACAGCTCCCATCCTTGTTAAACTGGAAAAATCTAACTTGTAGCCATTTTCACCAGTAAAAAAATAAGCACTTTTCAAAAAGCCACTATTCCAATCGCCTTCAACTTCAAAAGCTATCGCGCATTTATCAGCATCAAACAAAACATCTTTTAAGTTAAGTGGATCAACCAACCTAAAAGTCGGAAGTTTTAATTGCTTCAAATCCATCTTCTTTTCTTCTTCAAGCCTTTTTAGAAGGCTGTTGAAAGACAGATAAGCTAAAGTTTTCTGGACTTTTTGCCAATTCGGAGAAAACCGAAGGGATTTTTCTTCAACCTCTAAGGGAACCTCAGAATGAAGAGTTGAGAGCTCCTTACTTAAGAGTGCCTGTTCACCATAGTTTTTGAGTAACTCTCTCAGTTTTGGCTTTTTTATCTCATCAGCTTTTTCCAGAACTTGTTCCAGAAACCCAAACTCCCTAATTAAAGATATAGCAGTTTTTTCACCAATGCCAGGGACGCCGGGAATGTTATCGGAAGTCTCACCGGCTAAACCAAGCATATCGGGCATTTTCTCAGGTGGCAAGCCAAACCTTTCAATTACTTTTTGTCGGTCGTAAATTTTTACCTCGCTTATCCCCTTTCGCGTGGAAATAACCTTCACTTTATCGGTAACCAGTTGCAAAGCATCTCTATCCGCAGTGACTATTAAAATTTCGTCGTAAGTTGACTCAAGTTTTTTTACTAAAGTGGCAATAACATCGTCAGCTTCGTAACCATCAAGCTCAAAAAAAGGAATATCAAAAGCTTCAATCACTTCTTTAACCAGCTCAAACTGAGGCTTAAGTTCATCGGGCATCTCAGGCCGCTGAGCTTTGTATTCGGCAAACTGATTATGGCGAAAAGTGGGAGCTTTTCGGTCAAAAGCTACAGCTAAAGCCGCTGGTTGTTCATCTTTTATTAGTTTTATCAACATACTGGTGAAACCATAAACTGCATTAACTGGTTCGCCGGCCCGAGCGATAGTCAGGGGAATTGCATAAAAGGCCCGATAAACCAAACTGTTGCCATCAATCAAAATTAGTTTTTTCATAAAACCAATTTTAACCCTGCCAAACAAGAGAAAAAAGCTAATAATCGACTCAGCAATCTTGATATCCTATTAACTGAACCTTGTTGCAAATATTTTTCCTGTTATTATGTTATATTAGGTAAGATGGATTGGGAAAAGTTTATCAAAGAGGCGTCTGACTGGTTAAAAAATAAAGCCGAAGAAGCTAACGCTCAAGGTTTGCTGGTTGGATTAAGCGGGGGGGTAGACTCAGCTGTAACTTCTTTCCTCATTAAAAAAGCGATGGGGAAAAATCACTGTGCTTTGATTATGCCCTGCGAAAGTCGCCAGGAAGACATCAACGATGCTTATCTGGTAGCAAAAGCTTTAAACCTAAAAACACAGGAAGTAAACTTAAACCCAGTTTTTGAAGCATTAAAAAATCAACTTCCTGAGGGGAATCAAATTGCTTACGCTAATTTAAAACCAAGGTTAAGAATGTTAACCCTTTATTTTTTTGCTAACAACTTAAACTACCTGGTAGTTGGCACCGGAAACAAGAGCGAACTTCAAGTTGGTTACTTCACTAAATATGGCGACGGCGGTGTCGATCTTCTTCCTTTAGGAAATCTTTACAAAACTGAAGTACGGTCTTTGGCTGAGCATATTGGCATCCCTGAAAAAATAATTAAAAAGCCGCCAAGTGCTGGGCTGTGGGAAGAACAAACTGATGAAGGAGAGTTAGGTATTGCCTATTCTGAACTTGACGCTGTCCTTAGTGCATTGGAAAAAAGCGATACTCAAGGTTTTAACCAAGAAAAAATCGATTTAATAACCGAGAAAATGTCTAAAGCAAAACACAAACTGTCGATGCCCCCGGTTTTTAAGCCCAACTCCAACAACTATTAACAACTATTAAAAACTGCTTACCAAATTAAATTCTTAATAGCCAAAACTTATATTTCTTCCCAGGGAACCAATTTTTCAAACTCAATCAATCCGCCCATAGCTCGGTTCTCAATTGAAATGCCAGCTTCTTCCAGAGCAGCCAGTGGATTTAATCCTCCAATCACCACTAAGCCTACCCTATCCGCTAAAACTGGTGCTTCAAAGAGAGGTTGACTTGGTTTACCAACCTCGACAATTCCAAAAAAGCCTGCTTCCTTAAGCTCCCCAACTATTTTTTTTACTTCATCCAATGCAGCCGAGGGAAATTCGCGAAAACTCGCCAGTACTCTACCTTCACCGGTTTTAACTAACTTTCTTACTTCTGTCATTCCTGAACGAATAAACACTTCAAGCGGGTCCATTGTCGAACCTTCGTAACTTATCAGGTCAGTAAAACGCCAGGGCTTCCCTTTGTTATACTCAAGAAGTCCACCAAAGCGAGGAGTCACCGGTATCCCTGCTTTAACTAAAACCGCGTTCATCACAACCGAACAAACCGTTCCTAAGCCAAAATACCCCTCTGGAATTTCGAAGTCACCAAAAATTTCTCCCGGTTTGAATATCGCTACCCGATCTGTCAAAGCTAGCTTCTTTTTGAAAACCTGGTTTAAAACTCTTTTAGCTTTGAAAAAGTAGCCTTGGGGAAGAAGGGAAATGTTCAAAGGCACTTTTCCTTTGAGATTTTTATAATCAAAAGTGCTTGAATAAGAAAGGTTTTCAATCTTAGCAATTACCATTCCCTTTTTATCAAAAGCCAACGCTCTTTCCAGTTCTTCAAGGCCCTTTTTGGTAATCAACCTTCCTTCTTTGCCAACAACTTGAGTAAATCCTTGTTCATCGAGGTTTTTAAGATGATAACGAACAGTCCTTTCAGAAAGCTCAATTCCTTGCCTCTTAAGTTGGCGAGCTATTATATGAGCCCCAACTGGCTCCTTCTTGCCTTCTAAAGTTTTAAGTATAGCCATCATTTTCCTTTTTAAATCAACATCGTTTGCCATTTTGCTTCATTTCTCCCAATAAGTAACAAAAAATCAAATTAAAGTTAAAAACTTTAGAGATTGTACTCTTGACAAACTCCTTTGGCAAGTGTAATATACGGCTATTGATTGCCGTAAGGAAATAAATTGCCGATTAGGAGATGTAAAAAATGAAACACAAAAAGATTATCCCTATTGAAGAGGTATGTATGGGCTGCCGGCTTTGTGAAGTCCATTGTTTAGTGGCTCATTCCCAATCAAAAGATATTGTTAAAGCCTTTTTAAAGGAAACTCCTCGAGCAGATTCAAGGGTTAAAGTCCAAGAGAAAGGAATTATTTCTTTTGCTCTCCAATGTCGTCACTGTCCCGATGCTCCTTGCGTCACAGCTTGCATCAGTGGTGCTATGCAACAAAATGAAAACGGCTTAACTTTTTACGACCCGGAAAAATGTGTAAGCTGCTGGAGCTGTGTCTTGGTATGCCCCTTTGGGGCTTTAAGACCAAATGAAAACGGAAAGAAAATGGCTTCCAAGTGTGACTTTTGTTTAGAAAATAGTTCTCCTGCCTGCGTGGAGAATTGCCCAAATGAAGCTTTAAAAATAGTTGAGGTTGAGGAAAGTGTATAAGTATTTGATCGTTGGTAACTCAGTTGCTGCTATTTCAGCAGCTGAAAACATAAGAAAAATTGACCCTAAAGGAAGTTTGGCTATGGTTTTTGAAGAAAATTTTCCTGCGCCTTATCCTCGTCCTCTAATTACCTATGCTCTGGCAGGTAAAGTAGACTGGACAAAAATAACTTACAAATCAAAAGAGTTTTATCGGCGTCACAATATCGAAACTTTTCCGGGAAAAAAGGTAGTTAAAATTGACCCGGAAGCAAAAAAAGCTTTTTTAGAAAACGGAAAAGAAATTAATTACCATAAGCTGCTTTTAGCCACAGGTAGCCGACCTGTAATTCCGCCAATCAAAGGAATCGACAAAAAAGGTGTTTATACCTTCACCACTTTAAACGATGCTCATGAAATCAATTCCCGACTTCGCTTTGCCAAGCAAGCATTAGTAATTGGTGGCGGCTTGATTGGTTTAAAAGGAGCAGAAGCCTTAATAAGTTTAGGTATAAAAACTACGATTGTTGAGCTTCTTGAGCGCTTGCTAGCCCCTGTTTTAGACATATACGGAGCTCAATTGGTCAAAGAGGTTTTTGAAGAACAGGGGGCTACCGTTCTAACAGGAATTTCGGTTACTGAAATTCTACCCCGAAGCGGTAATAAAGCCAGCGTGGGAGGGGTTAGGCTCAGTAACGGCAAAGAAATACCAGCTGAAATTGTGATTGTTGCCACTGGCGTTGCTCCTCGTAAAGAGTTGGCTGAAAAAGCAGGAATAAAAACTAATAAAGGTATTTTAGTGAACGAGAGAATGGAAACCAGTGCCAAAGATATTTACGCAGCTGGCGATGTTGCTGAAGGTTACGACATCATAGTTAAGAATTATCGTCCCCTACTTATCTGGCCTAATGCTTTTCTTCAAGGAAAAGTTGCTGGATTAAATATGGCGGGCAAAAATGAGCGCTACGAAGGAGGGGTGGCAATGAACTCCACCAACTTTTTCGGTTACCCTATCGCTTCCGCTGGCTTGACTAATCCCGAAAACGAAAAAGAATTTGAGATTTTATACTTTAAAAAACCAAAAGAAAAAATCTATCGCCGCCTGATACTAAAAGATAACAAGCTTCTTGGTTTTATTACTGCTGGAAAAGTTAGTCCTAATGGTTTACTGGTTAACCTGATAAAAAAACAAACAAACATAAAAAGCATAAAAAGAAACCTTCTAAACATCAATTTTTCCCTGATTGACTTCCCTAAAAAGTATCGCCAAAGCCTTTTAGCAGCAAAGGAGGTTAGATGAAAAACTTAGAAAAAATCTCCAACCCTTACAATGAAGAGAAAGTTATTGCTGCCTGCTCCATTTTTGGAATTATGAACGTCAGCGGCAAAACCTTTTCCGGACAGCCAATAACTAATGCCATTGCCAATATGAAATGCCGTTCTAATGGCTTGGGAGGAGGCTTTGCTGTTTACGGCATCTATCCTGAACATCAAAACCTTTACGCATTTCATATAATGTTTTTAACTAAAAAAAGTAAGGAAGAAACAGATTCATTTCTTAATCAGAAGTTCAAAGTTACTCACGCAGAGGAAATTCCAACGAAAAAAACCAAATACATTAAAGACCCGCCTATCGTTTGGCGTTATTTTGTTAAGCCCCCCGATTCTTGCTCAGAAGAAATTGATGAAGAAGACTATATAGTAAAAAAAGTAATGTTTATCAACACCCAAATCGGTGGTGCTTTTGTCTTTTCCAGCGGAAAAAATATGGGAGTTTTTAAAGGAGTTGGCTACCCTGAAGATATTTCCCACTATTTCCGTTTAGATGAGTACAAAGGATATCTCTGGACAGCTCACGGCCGCTTTCCAACTAATACTCAAGGTTGGTGGGGTGGCGCTCATCCCTTCTCTATTCTTGACTGGACAGTTGTTCACAACGGGGAAATTTCCTCTTATGGAATTAACCGCCGCTATCTTGAAATGTTCGGCTATCAATGCACTATGCATACAGACACTGAAGTAATTGCCTACGCTGTTGACCTCTTAATGAGAAAACACAAACTTCCGATTGAAATTGTCGCCGATATCTTTGCTGCTCCTCTCTGGAGCGAAATTGAACATTTGCCGCCCAAAGAAAAGGAATTAAGAATTAAACTTCGTCAGATTTACAGCAGTCTTTTGTTGAACGGCCCTTTTACAATAATCATTGCCCACAATGGAGAAATGATAGGCTTGACTGATAGAATAAGACTCCGACCTCTCACTGCTGCTAGTAAAGGCGACATGCTTTACTTATCTTCAGAAGAAGCAGCCATTAGATTAATCGAACCCAATCTGGAAAAAGCTTGGATTCCTAAGGGCGGTGAGCCAATAGTGGGCCGCCTCAAAAGCAAAAGTAAAATAATAAAACTCGAAAAAGTCGCACTTAATAAGAGGTGAAAGATGAAGACTCTTCTGCCGCCAGAATTTGTTGTTCTAAGAGACGAGGAGAAATGTATAAAATGTGAGGTTTGCGTTCGCCAGTGTGGCTTTAAAGTTCACTCTTATGACGCTGAAGATAATAAAATCCATAGCGATGATTCAAAATGTGTCGCTTGTAGTCGATGTGTGAAGTTTTGTCCGACGGGCGCTTTAAATGTAGTAAAAAATCCACTTTCATACCGTCCCAATGCTAACTGGCACCAGGAAGCTCTCCATGATATCTGGAAACAAGCAGAAAGTGGTGGAGTTATCCTCACCGGAATGGGCAATGACAAACCTTACAAAATATACTGGGATCATCTTGTCTTAAACGCTTCTCAGGTAACTAATCCCTCAATTGATCCCTTAAGAGAACCAATGGAACTGCGAACTTATCTTGGTTCTAAACCTGACTCCT
The DNA here is from genome assembly GCA_964426525.1 of uncultured Actinomycetota bacterium. GTDB lineage: Bacteria > Actinomycetota > Aquicultoria > SKW223 > CALKMS01 > CALKMS01. The sequence continues at coordinate 135,476 of CAYRQL010000002.1, forward strand.
TAAAGGAAGAGCCCTTGCAGCAGGGAGAAAAAAGAACCCCATTGGTTCCGATTGAAACTCCCATTATCTTTTCAGCTATGTCCTATGGCGCCATCAGTTTAAATGCTCAAGAAGCCTTGGCTCAAGCCGCCACCGAAATGGGAACCCTTTGGAACACTGGAGAAGGAGGGCTTCACAAAAATCTTTACCAATACAAGGATAACACTATAGTTCAAGTTGCCTCTGGCCGTTTTGGAGTTTACCCTGATTATTTATATAACTCCCGAATCATTGAAATAAAGATCGGACAGGGAGCTAAGCCTGGAATTGGTGGGCATCTCCCAGGTGAAAAAGTGAGTTTGGAGGTTTCCCGTACCCGAATGATTCCTAAAGGCACTGATGCTATTTCTCCAGCACCACACCATGACATCTATTCAATAGAAGACCTAGCCCAACTTATTTACGCTTTAAAAGAAGCAACCAACTACACCAAACCAATATCGGTTAAGATAGCTGCAGTTCATAACTCAGCTGCTATTGCCTCTGGTATAGCCCGAGCTGGTGCTGACATCATAGCCTTAGACGGAATAAGAGGAGGCACCGGAGCCGCTCCTAAAATTATTCGCGACAATGTAGGCATTCCAATTGAAATGGCGATTGCTGCTGTTGACACCCGATTGAGAGAAGAGGGAATTCGCAACCGTGTTTCCTTAATTGCAGCTGGCGGTTTCCGAAACAGTGGAGACATAATTAAAGCCATTACTCTGGGTGCTGATGCTGTTTACATTGGAACAGCTGCTCTGATAGCCATGGGTTGCCATGTCTGCCAGAAGTGCTATACCGGTATTTGCAACTGGGGTATCGCCACTTCCGATCCGTATTTGGCTAAAAGATTAAACCCGGATATTGCTACCCGAAGACTGGTCAACTTGCTTCGCGGCTGGAGTCGTGAGATCAAAGAGATGTTAGGCGGTATGGGAATTAATGCCATTGAATCCCTTCGAGGTAATAGACTTCATTTAAGGGCTGTTGGACTGACCGAAGCAGAAATGGAGGTTTTAGGTGTGCGGCAAGCCGGGCTTTAAATTAATAAAAGGATATAAAAAGCACCGTATGAAGAGAAAAGAAATAAATGTTAGAGAAAAGGTTGTTGTAGATGCCGCTGGGCTTTCTACTGCTAATCTTAATGATGTTTTGCGCGGGCTGATTCGCGAAGGGGTAAAAGAAATTATTCTAAAAAATGTCTGCGGACAACGCTATTTGGGAACTGACTTGCGAAAAGAAGTAAAGATAACCATCCACGGAACTCCAGGTAACGACCTTGGTAGTTTCATGGAAGGACCGGTAATAGAAGTTTTTGGCAATGCTCAAGATGGCTGCGGTAACACAATGAACCAGGGCAAAATAATTGTTCACGGTCACGCTGGAGATATAGCTGGTTTCGCCATGCGAGGTGGAAAGATTTTTATCCGTGACAATGTTGGTTATCGAACAGCTATTCATATGAAAGAGTATAAGCAAAAAAAACCTTTGCTGGTTATTGGCGGAACCACTCAAGACTTTTTAGGCGAGTACATGGCCGGAGGAACATTGGTTGTACTTGGCCTTACTTTAAAAAAGAACGAAAAACACCAGGCTAATTTTATCGGAACGGGAATGCATGGTGGAGTTATCTACCTGAGAGGCAAAGTTGAACCTTATCAGTTAGGAAAAGAAGTTGGCATTGTTAAACTTTCTGAAAGTGACTGGAAAGAGCTAGAAAAAATAGTCAATGAATTTTGTTTTCATTTTGGCTTCGAACCCGCTAAAATTTTGAAAAATAACTTTCTAAAACTTATTCCAGTTTCTCTTAGACCCTATGGTCGCCTTTATGCTTATTAAATAGGAATTACAAATAACTAACCAAAAAATCAAAAGTTTAATTTTGCTGAGTTTGCCACTGCTTAATTCTTTCGACCTAACATTAGCACATAGCAGGTAAGACAAATATTAAAGTTTGTAAATAAAGAAAGATAATTTAGCTAATTGTAAGCTTTTTTTCTCACCAAAATCTTTTAATTTTTTCAAACGAGAGAAATCCCCTTTAAGTTTTTTGTTTCATCAGCATTTTGTTTTTGATTTAATTTACTTTGTGTATAAAAAAGAGAAAATAGTCACCCTAAAAAAATGCTCAAGCTACCAACCAGAAGCACTGAGACAAGCTCTTGATGTTCTCCTTTCGCCGCTGGAAAAAAAGAAAGCCTTTATCAAACCAGGCGAGACTATTCTCTTAAAAATAAACCTTCTTGGTCCCTATCCACCAGAAAGAGCCGTCACCACCCACCCCGAACTAATTAAGGCTGTAGTTAGAAAAGTTAAAAAAATGGGAGGTAAGCCAATTATTGCCGACTCACCGGGCGGCCGGGATAACCAAAAAAGAATTGGTAAAATCCTTAAAACAACTGGCATCGAAAAAGTCTGTGAAAGTGAAAATGTTGATTTTGCTCTCCTTGACCAAGAAGTAGAAAAAGTGGAAGTAACAGAGATTACTAATCCTCGCTATCCTTATCTGGAAATCGGTAAGAAAATTTTGGAAGCCGATGGGGTTATTTCCCTTCCCAAGCTTAAAACTCACGGCTTTATGAAGTTTACCGGGGCTGTCAAAGTACTATTTGGTTGCATCCCGGGAATCAAAAAAGCCGAATATCATTTAAGAGTAGCCGAAAGAGAAGACTTCGCTGAGCTACTGGTTGAAATTCTTTTAAAAGTTAAACCCCGCTTAAGCATTATGGATGGAATTATTGCCATGGAAGGAGAAGGACCATCAGCCGGAGAGCCATACCCTCTGAATCTCCTTTTAGCCAGCCCTGACTCAGTTGCCCTCGATGTTATTGCTTCAAAAATAATTGGTTTTGAACCTGAAGAAGTCTATACCAATGCCGTAGCCAAAGAATTAGGGCTCTGGAAATCACTGGAAGAAATCGAATTGATAGGTGAAAATGTGGAAGAAATTAAAGCAACCAATTTTAAACTACCTCAAAAAGACCTTTTTGACAGTATTCCACCAATCTTAAGACATTTTCTTAGAAACCGAACCACCGCTAAACCAATTCTTGGCTATCCCGAACGCTGCACAGCTTGTCTGACCTGCAAAAAGAACTGCCCGGCTGAAGCTATTAAAATGGAAAACAACCAGCCTGTCTTTGACTATCAAAAGTGCATACGTTGCTACTGTTGCCACGAACTTTGTCCAGAAAAGGCTCTTAGCCTTGCCTATCCCTTCTTAAGTCGAATATTTAGAATTTAGAATTGGTTAAAGTTCTGCTCGAATGAAATTCAACTAAATCTTAGAATGGTTTTTTTGGCTTTTTAGAATTTCCGGAAGAACTAAAGCGATTGTTTCAGCCACTTCTTTTAATGGTTTGCGCAAATCCATGCTCTTTTTATAAATCATTTTGTGAGCTTCTTCTTCTGCCAAGCCTAAGTTTTTCATCAAAAAGGCTTTAGCTTTATCTAAGGCCTTGCGTGTTTCCAGAGCTTCTTGCGCTTTTGTAGCTTCTTCTAAAAGCCGGGTTTTTTCAAGAGCAATTGCTGCTTGGTTAGCGACTGCCTGAACAATGTTTATTTTTTCTTTGTTAAAAGTTGTTGATTTGCTGGTGTAGACATTAACTGTGCCAATTGCCTTACCCTGATAAATCATAGGAACTGAAAGCATAGATTTAAGATTTTCCTTTTTTGCCAGTTCAGGAAAGGAAAAATCTTTGTTTTTTAATAAATCTTTTACCACAATCGGTTTGCCTGTTTTAATTGCTTTACCCGAAACGCTACCCTCAACCTTAACTGGCGGTTTTAAGCGATAAGCCGGGCTGGCTGACTGTGTCGCTTTCAACACAAGTTTTTCCCCTTTTTCGTCAAGAAGTAAAATTGAACAAACTTCTGCCTTAACCAAGCGAGCAGCCATTACCACAATCAAAGAAAGTATTTCGTCAAGATACTGCTTGCTAACAACAGTCTGACTTAAATCTCTGAAAGCCTCGATTGTTTCTGCCTTTTCTTTTACCTCTTGAAAAAGCCGTGCATTAACAATAGCTCCACCTACTTGATTTGAGATAGTTTCCAATAAAGACAAAATAGTTGGCTGATGTTTTTTTGCTTTTTTGTATTGCACATTCATTACCCCAACCAACTCATCTTTGAAAATTATGGGATAGGAAAGAAAGGCTTGATATTCGTCCTCTGGCAAACCAGGAACAAATTTAAACCTCGGGTCTTTACCAGCTTCTTTTTCAATAACCACTGATTTTCGGTTAGCAGCTACCCAACCGGTAATTCCTTCGCCCATTTTTAAACTGACTGAGCCAATCATATCCGGATGTGGATTTTTTGAAGCACTAAGGACTAAGCAATTTTCTTCTGAATTAAAAAGATATATCAGGCAAGAATCGCATTGTGTTGCCAGAACCGTAACTTCAACTATTTTTTTTAAAACTTCCTTAATTTCCAGCGAAGAATTGACCGCCGAACTTATGAGTTTAAGGATTTCGAGTTCTCTTTCTCTGGAAGTTTTTCTTTTATTTTTCTCCATTTGTCTCCTTTTAGCTAACTTTCGGCAATAGATTGCCGTATTTTTAACTCAAAAAACAATAAATTTATAACAAAATACTTGACAAATTTCAAGCCTCAGTTTATAATGCATTTAAAGAAGCACAAAGAAGTGCTTAATTAGGACAAAGGCGTCCGTATCCGGGCGCTTTTTTTATTTGTAAGATAGCCCGGAGAGCATAAAAAATTTTTTAGGAGGTAAAAAATGACTGAGAAAACGAAACTCAAGGAAGAAGTTTTAAGCAAAGTGAAGGAGGAAAAAGTTAAGTTTATCAGGCTTTGGTTTGTTGACATTTTCGGTCAGCTCAAAAGCTTTGCCATCACTGATAAAGAACTTGAAGGAGCACTGGAAAATGGGATGGGATTTGATGGCTCTTCAATCACCGGTTATCAGTCAATTGAAGAATCAGATATGATTGCTATGCCCGATCCGGAAACCTTTGCTATCCTACCCTGGAGACCAAAAGAAAACGCTGTCGCCAGGATGTTCTGCGATATCTTGCAGCCAGGTGGCGAACCTTATGAAGGAGACCCTCGATATGTTCTTCGGCGAACTCTGGAAAGAATGAAGGATATGGGATTTGATAATTATTATGTGGGTCCGGAGCTTGAATATTTCTATTTCAAAAGCAACAATTCTCCGGAAATAATAGACGAAGGCGGTTACTTTGACCTTACCACTCTCGACGCCGCTTCCGATTTGAGGCGAGACACAATACTAACCTTAGAAGAGATGGGTATAAGAGTTGAATATAGCCACCATGAAGTAGCTCCCAGCCAGCACGAAATTGATATGCGTTTCGCTGACGCTCTTAAGATGGCTGACAATGCTGTAACCTACCGCATAGTGGTGAAAGAAATAGCTAATAAGTATGGGTTTTATGCAACCTTTATGCCCAAACCACTCTTTGGTGAGAATGGTTCTGGAATGCACACTCACCAGTCCCTGTTTAAAAACAATACTAATGCTTTCTTTGACCCAGATGACAAATACCATCTTTCAAAAACTGCCAAAGGATTTATTGCCGGACTTTTAAAGCATGCCAAAGAAATCTGCCCAATATTTGCCCAATGGGTAAACTCTTACAAAAGGTTAGTGCCAGGTTATGAAGCACCAGTTTACATTGCCTGGAGTCAGCGTAACCGTTCTGCTTTGATTAGAGTTCCTTTTTACCATCCAGGAAAGGAACAGGCAACTCGAGCCGAGTTTAGAGCTGCTGACCCGGCTTGTAACCCTTATCTCACTTTTGCTGCTATGTTAGCTGCTGGATTAGAAGGAATTGAAAAAGGTTATGAAATGCCAGAACCCATCGATAAAAACCTTTATGAACTCTCAGAAAAAGAAAGACGAGAAATGGGGGTAGAATCGCTACCCAACAATCTCTCAGAAGCAATTGACCACCTTGAAAGCTCTGAACTGATGAAAAAAACACTTGGAGAACATATCTTCACGCGATACATCGAGCTGAAAAGGAAAGAATGGGACGAGTACCGCTTGCAGGTAACTCCTTGGGAAATCAAAAAGTACTTCTCCATCCTTTAAGGAATTGGAAGACGACTGAGATGGTTATTTTTAACATTCAAAAAAATAGAAATTACAAAACTTCAATTCATAGCTAACCAGCAAATTAGGTGAGTTAGCTGTCAAAGAAGACAGCAAATTAGACAAGGGCGTCCTCCGATTAGTTCAGCCTAACAAAATTTAATTTCCTTATCAGTGGCTGAGCACACGACAAAGGTGTCTTTAAGTTAAGGAATAAAAACTTTAAAGGAGGATGAGTTTAATGAGACAAAACAATAAGTTTCTTGCTATTACTTTCTTAACATTGCTTCTAATAAGCACCGGAACAGCATTTGCAAGCCAAGCTACAGCAGATAAAACAGCTGAAATCGCTCGCGGTCTGGATACCGTTTGGGTTTTGATCGCTTCTTTTCTAGTCTTCTTTATGCAAGCTGGTTTCGGAATGCTGGAAGCGGGCCTTATAAGGGCTAAAAACACTGCCAACATCCTGATGAAAAACTTCCTTGATTTCTGCATGGCTTCCTTGGGTTTTTTCCTGTTTGGCTACGCCATTATGTTTGGCCCCGGAAATGACTTTTTCGGAACTAAAGGTTGGGCATTAATTGGAGCAAAATCCAGCGTTGACCTACCGTTGTTTGCCTTCTGGCTTTTTCAAGCGGTTTTTTGTGGAGCAGCCGCTACAATCGTAGCCGGTGGAATGGCTGAACGAATGAGATTTCCTGCTTACTTGACTTATTCCTTTCTAATTTCTGCTTTCATCTATCCAGTTGTTGGCCACTGGATCTGGGGCGGCGGTTGGCTTAGCAAGCTTGGCTTCCTTGATTTCGCTGGTTCCACTGTTGTGCACGCTACTGGAGGTGTAGCTGCTTTAATTGGAACTATACTCCTTGGGCCAAGAATAGGAAAGTTTAACAAAGACGGTTCGGCAAATATCATAGCTGGCCATTCAATTCCCCTGGCTTCCCTTGGCGTTTTAATTCTCTGGTTTGGCTGGTTTGGGTTTAATCCTGGTTCAACCCTAAGTGTTGGCAATGGTGATTTAATCGCTCAAATAGCAATCAACACTAATTTAGCAGCTGCCACTGGTGCCTTAGTAGCTTTATTAACCGCTTGGCTATGGTTTGGCACTCCTGACCTTACAATGACTATGAACGGCGCCTTAGCTGGTCTGGTTGCCATTACCGCACCTTGTGCCTTTGTTTCGCCATATGCGGCAATCATTATTGGTGCCGTCGGCGGATTCCTTGTGGTTGGCGGAGTTTACCTATTAGATAAACTTCAAATCGATGACCCAGTGGGAGCATTTCCTGTTCATGGAATAAACGGAATCTGGGGAACTTTGGCTGTTGGTCTGTTTGGAGAGAAGGCTTTAGGAGCCACTGGTAATGGGCTATTTCTTGGAGGAGGATTAACACAGTTAGGCGTTCAAGCTCTTGGTGTTTTCTCTGTAGCTCTTTTTATTCTGATAGCAATGACAATAGTTTTCAAAATAATTGACCTCGTCATAGGACTGAGAGTAACCAGAGAAGAAGAGCTTAAGGGTCTTGACATCGGCGAACACAGCATTGAGTCCTATGGTGGCTTCCAGATATTTATGACTGAATAGGAGGTGAAGAAGATGAAGTTGGTAATAGCTATGATTCAACCTCATAAGCTTCCTGATGTTAAGAAAGCCTTGCACGAAGCCAAAGTTTACAAAATGACCGTAACCAACGCACTGGGTTGCGGCCAGCAAGGAGGATACACAGAAGTTTATCGGGGCGTTAAAGAAGAAGTAAACTTACTTAAAAAGATAAGGCTGGAAATTGCAGTCAATGAAGACTTTGTTGAACCCACTATTAAAGCTATTATTAAGGGAGCTCGAACTGGAAATATTGGTGACGGAAAAATATTTGTCCTCGATTTGATGGAGTGTATTAGAATTAGAACTGGCGAACGAGGAAGAGAAGCTATCGGTTAAAATCCATCTCAAGCGAAAGCGACGACCTTAAAAGTGGCGACCTGCG
>CAYRQL010000002.1:143573-168482 GCA_964426525.1 uncultured Actinomycetota bacterium
GTCGCCACTTTTTTTTCTTCCATAGTTGCTTGCAAAAAAGTAAAATTAAGTTATGCGAAAAATTCCAAGAACAATGAGCACTCAACACCCGGATAATGTCAACTTGCCCTTTTTTGCGGAAAGCCAGCCGATTGGTGGCGAAGACGAAATAACAGAAGCTTACTACGTATTCTCTCACCTTGGTTGCGATGAGCAAATGTGGGATTTTGAAGGCAAAGAAGTAGATGAATTTGTGGTTCGAAAATTGCTTTCTCGCTATCCTCATTTCTTTAAAGAAAATCTGTTGGGAGAAAAATACTTCCTTACCTTGCGAGTTCCCAATCCTTCAGTGGAAAAAACTGAAGGCAAGGTTTTGCTTGAAGTTTTAGAAAGTATTCCTCGTTCTTACGATTCAGCGAAACTCATCAATCCGAAGGCTAATCCTCCTATTTTTGAGGTTATTATCCCGATGACCCAAAGCAGTAAGGAAATTGAGAGAGTTTATTTTTATTATGAAAAATTTGTTGGCGGCAAAGGTGAATTCACTTTCCCTGATGGGGCTAAGTTAAAAAGCTGGATTGGTGAGTTTGCCCCTTCAAAAATCGAGGTTATTCCTCTTTTTGAGGATATGGAAAGCTTGCTTAATTCAGCCAAAATTGTTGAAGAATACTTAAGAAACAAAGACCTCGCATATCAGCGAGTTTTTTTGGCTCGCTCAGACCCTGCCTTAAATTACGGACATTTATCCGCCATCCTTTCGCTAAAAGTTGCTCTTTTCCAGCTGGAAAAACTGGAAAAAAAGTGGGGAAAGCCTATTTATCCGATTGTTGGTGTTGGTTCCTGCCCTTTCAGGGGGAACCTGAAACCGACCAACATTGAAAACTGTTTAAAAGGTTATCCAAGTGTCCAAACTTTTACTATTCAGTCCGCTTTTAAATACGACTATCCACCCGAACAAGTTGTTGAGGCAATAAAAAAACTCAACCAAACAAAAAGAAAAAAAGCTATACCGGTTGAAGACGAAAAAAAGGTAATTGAATTGGCTAAAAAATCTTCTCGAATTTACCAATCAGAACTTGAGCTAATTGCTCCTCTTGTTTCTAAAGTTTCACCTTATATTCCGCCCCGTCGCTTGCGAAAGCTCCACATTGGTTTGTTTGGCTACTCGCGCGAGACAAGTAAAAAAATTACTCTCCCCCGAGCCATTTCTTTCTGTGCTGCCTTATACTCTATTGGTTTCCCGCCCGAAATACTTGGACTGGCTAATCTAACCCCAGAAGAAATTAAGCTAGCAAGAAGGGTTTATCCTGATTTTGAAGAAGATTTAGCTGATTCTCTTGCTTACTTTAACTCTGACTCTCTAAAACTCCTGCCCTCCTTTAAGAAAAACATTAAGGCAGTGCTAAAATTAGTTGATTACCAGACCAACAAAACTCACTTCAAAATAACCAGTAAAATCATTGAAAAGTTAGAAAAAGGCGAAGATATTAAAGAGCTCGTAATCGAAGCCGCCTGGGTAAGAAAGTTCCTTGGTTAAAAGCTAAATCTTTCATTATTTGCCTTCTTTTAAATCTTTTAAAAATCTTTCGGGCTGAAGAGAAAGCAACAAAATAATAAATGTTCAATTCAGATTTTTTTCTAAAGTTGCAAAAAATGAGCCAAAAAAATAGAATTTAATTTTGTCAGCGTGCCGAAGTGGTGGAACTGGCAGACGCGCTGGACTCAAAATCCAGTGGGCTTCGCGCCCGTGCGGGTTCGACTCCCGCCTTCGGCACCACTAAAATAAGTCTTACTGAACAAACCGCACTTTTATAAGCCACTTAACACTGTACTCGTTTGATTGAGGCCCGATTAACCTCGTTGCTTTTTTAAAATCTCAGCAATAGCCAAACACTGATTAACACTGTTAACACTGTGCAAATATTGGCGATAAAAAACCGCTTAACAAGCCACGCTACATTAATAAATTTATGCAAAAAACTTAAGAAGGAGAAGGCGAGATAAACCAACACAGGTAAAGCTAAGCAAGTAATAAGCATTTAAGATGAAGGTTATTGCCGTTTTTCTCTATAGCAATTGATTAAAAAAATCAACAACTTTTAAAGATATGAAGTCAAACCCTTTCATCCGCTCTAAACTACTGTAGCAATTTTTTAAGCGTTTTATTTTGCTTTATTGACACTTTGTTGAAACACCTTTTTATTTCAGATAAAATTGTTGAGTTCTGCAGTTAAAAGTTCAAAATCATAAAAGCAGGCTCATCAGATGAATTTCGACTGCTTTAAATAACATAAAAAACGAGGTTAAAAGGATGATTGAAAAAATCATTGTCTATCTCACCGGATTGCCTGAAGAAATTGTTGTTTTAATCCTTGCCGCCATGCCCATATCCGAAGTTCGAGGAGCAATACCAGTTGCCCTGACCGCCTACGATTTCAGTATTGCAAAGTCTTTCTTGATTGCAGCTCTTGGTAATTTTTCTTTCATCATTCCTTTTCTCTGGTTCCTAAATAATCTCCACAAACACTTAATGAAATTTAAATGGTACAACAAAGCTTTTATCTGGTGGTCTAACAGAGTTAGAGCGAGAAGTAAGCAAGTTGAGGAGCTTGAGTTCATAGGTCTAATTTTATTTGTTGGTATTCCCCTTCCAATGACTGGCGCCTGGAGCGGTTGTCTGGCAGGATTTCTTCTTGAATTAAAACCACACCGAATTATTTTAGCCTGTTTAATCGGAATTATTATCGCCAGCACTATTGTTACCATTGCTACTGTTGGCTTAAAAGGAATAGTGAATTTATTCTAAAATAGTTAAATTTTTTTCTTCTCTCTTTTTCAGCAAAAAATCTTTTTCAGCAAAAAATATTATCTAATATCGTCCAAATACTTTTATTAACAAACAACTTTATTAACAAACATAACAAGAAACCCAGAGATTGTTATAGCAAGAGTTACTGCCTGAGCGCTTTTTGATAAATTTCAAAAGTTTCCCGTGATGCTCTCTCCCAGGAAAACAAGCTAGCCCTTTCCTTACTCCGAGAAGCATACTCCTTTTTTAAAACAAAGTCTTTTTCCATCTTTTCTAAAACAAAAGATAACTCCTGATAGTTTTCTACTGGATAATAAATGGCTGCTTCAGCTAAAATTTCCCTCGAGACCGGAATATCAGCGGAAATCACTGGTGCTCCAGTCGCCATTGCTTCCAGTGGCGGCAATCCAAAGCCTTCTTCGCGAGATGGATGAATAAAAGCCAGCGCATTCCTATAAAGAGCAACCAATTTTTCATCTTCAACTCTCCCGGTAAAAATTAGTCTTTTTTCTCTTTTTAGTCTACGAACCGACTTCATAAGTCCTTTGTTGACTTCTCCGGGCAAAGGTTCATTGCCAACCAAAACGAGCTTTGCTCGAACCCGAGCAATAGAAAAGCCCTTTAAAAGTACATCAAGTCCCTTGTGATAGCGCCAGCTCGCAAATGCCAAAAAATAAGGCTCTTCAATGAATTCTCCTACCTCCTCTTCCTTTCCTTCCGAATAAAATACAGGGTCTGGAGCTTCATAAATAACTATTACTTTTTCGAAAGGAATGGGAAAAAGCCGATGAATGAGGTCAGCAGTAAAACTGGAGACAGCGATTATGACATTTGACTGAAAGATAGCTTTTTTGTTCCACTCAAAATAAATCTTTTTTTTCCACCAACTCATTACTGGATATCTTAAAGGGATAAGGTCGTGGATAGTAACCACCGAAGGCAAGCTTTGATTCAAAGGGAGCGTGAAGTGGGGAATATGAAAGAGCTCAGCCTCATTTGAAAAAATTTGACTTCTTCCTAAAAAATTGCCAACTGAAAAAGGTTTAATTTTGGTTTCAACCGTAGCTACTGACTTTTCTTCAATAAACTCCTTTAGCTTAGAAGAGAGATTTTCCTTAGAATTAATTAAGGCTTGAAGCGAGAATGCTTCGGCTTCCCCTTTTAAAGTAGTCTGCTCAACTAAACTGGTAAATAAATTGGTAGAGTAGCGCCCCACCCCTGTCCAGTCCCACATTCTTAAATCAAAAAGAACTTTTGGCAACAGCACCCAACCTTTCAATATTTTTGAGGAAGCAAACTAATGACTATCCTTTGCTTCTAAACTTTTATTATAATGCTTATATCACCAAAATGAGAGATAATTTTCTCAATGATTAAGCTTAAAAATTTTTATCCACTGATTTTAGCCGGTGGCTCTGGCACTCGCCTCTGGCCTTTAAGCCGCGAGCTCAATCCAAAACAGCTTCTTTCCTTATTTGGGACAGAAAGCCTGATAGTTCAAACGGTTAGACGACTACTCCACCTAACCGAAGAAGAAAAAATTCATTTGGTTGCCAGCCAAAATTTAGTTCGCGAGATAAAAACTCACCTTAAAAACCAATCAAAACCTCTGCAAAAAATAAAATATATTGTCGAACCAGCACCTCGAAATACCGCTCCCGCTATTGCTCTAGCCACTCAACAAATATTCAAATCCGAACCTGAAGCTATCGTTGCTGTTTTCCCCTCTGACCACTACATTGGAGATAATAAAAAATTTGCTAAAGCCTTGAGCGAAGCTTACCAGCTCGCTTCCTTAAATTATCTAGTAACTTTTGGAATTAAACCTACCAGGCCAGAAATCGGTTTTGGCTATATAAAAGCTGGCAAAGCGATCGCTGAACTCAACTTTGCCGCCTTTCGAGCTGAAAAGTTTGTTGAAAAACCGCCAATTGAACTGGCTGAAAAATTTTATCAAAGCAAAAATCACTACTGGAATGGTGGGATTTTTATTTTTAAAGCAGAACTTATGCTTGAAGAATTGAAAAACTTGATGCCCGAACTTCTCCAGACCTTGAAAAAAATGGAAAATGAAGCTCTAACACCCGAAGAGAAATCAATGCTTTTCGAAAAAATTACCCCCATTTCAATTGATTACGGCGTGATGGAAAAGTCAAAGAAAGTTGCTTTAATACCAGTTGATTTCCCCTGGAGCGATGTCGGCACTTTACTTTCCCTTGAAGAATTTAACCCACGCGACAAGAAAGGAAATGTTATCAAAGGAAATGTTATAGACCTTGACTCTCAAAACTCAATTATTTTTGCCGAAGAAAAGTTGGTTGCCACCATTGGGCTTAACGATATGGCAGTAATTGATACCCATGATGCTACCTTGATTGCCCCCAAAAATAGGCTCCAGGAAGTAAAAAAAGTTGTAGAGACCTTGAAAAAGAAAAAAGCTGAGGAATATTTTTCGCCACGAACAGTTGAAAGGCCCTGGGGAAGCTACACCGTTTTAGAAAAAGGACAAGGTTACAAAATAAAGCTGGTTAAAGTCAAACCGCAAGGAAAATTAAGCTATCAACTCCACAAACACCGAAGCGAACACTGGGTAATAATTTCTGGAACAGCTCGAATAACGCGAGAAAAAGAAGTTTTTGAACTTCATCCCAATGAGAGTGCTTTTATTCCCCCTTCGACTCCCCATCGATTGGAAAACCGGGGCAAAAGAATGCTCAAGCTCATTGAAGTTCAAATTGGAGATTATGTGGAAGAGGACGACATAGTGAGGTTTGATGATATCTATGGCCGAGATGAGAAACTTTGAAGTTATATTTCGCCAGTATGATTTGAGGGGGACCGAAAACGAAGGTCTTGATGAAGTCTTTGCTCGTCGCCTGGGTTGGGCTTATGCTGATTTTTTAAAAAATCGAGTAAAGAAAAAAAAGCTTAAAGTTTCAGTTGCTCAAGATGCCCGTTTAAACTCTCCTCTTTTGGCTAAAAGCTTGGTTCAAGGTCTTACTGAAAATAATGTTAAAGTGTTTGAACTTGGAGTTTGTCCGACTCCTTTGCTTTATTTTTCTCTTTTTAATCTGCCCGTTGACGGTGGAATAATGATAACTGGCAGCCACAACCCGCCAGAATACAATGGTTTTAAAGTTTGTGTGGGAAAAGAAACTATTAGCGGGAAAGAAATTCAGGAACTTAAAGATTTTTTTTATCAAGTAAATCCAGAAGTAAAAACCGAAACTAACCTTCTGACTAAAGTTGAAAAAATCGACATTATTCAGCAATACCTATCGTATATGGAGGAAGAATTTGCTTACCTTCAAAAACTTCCAGGATTAAAGATTGCCGTGGACTGCGGTAATGGCACTGCTGGATTGATAGCTCCAGAAATCTTAAGAAAGGTTGGTTGCCAGGTAATAGAACTTTTTTCTGAACCCAATGGCAACTTTCCAAATCATCATCCAGACCCAACAGTGATTGAAAATCTTAAAGAACTGCAAGAAACGGTGAAAAAAGAAAAATGTGACTTTGGCATTGCTTTTGACGGAGATGCTGACCGACTAGGAGTAGTCAATGAAAATGGAGAAGTTGTTTTTGGCGATAAACTGTTGGCTATTTTTGCCGCCAGCATCCTGAAAGAAAACCCGCAAGCTAAAGTTATATCAGAAGTGAAAGGCTCCCACCTACTCTATCAAGAAATAGAAAGACTGGGCGGAAGGCCAATTATGTGGAAAACCGGCCATTCGTTAATTAAAAAGAAAATGAAAGAAGAAAAAGCCCTACTGGCAGGTGAAATGAGTGGCCACTTTTTCTTTGCTGATAGTTATTTCGGCTACGATGACGCTCTTTACGCTGCCTTAAGGTTAGTAGAAATTTTGAAAAAAAAGAAAACAAACCGACCAAAAGTGAAACTCAGCCATCTTTACGCCCATTTACCACTAACTTTTTCTACCCCAGAGATAAGAGTCGACTGCAGTGAAGAAGATAAAAACCGGTTAGTTGAAAATATAAAAAAAGAACTTTTGCAACATCAGCAAGTAAAGCTCTCGCCCACCATCAAAGATTTAAACTTTATTGATGGAGTAAGGATTACTTTTGAAAATGGTTGGGGCCTGATTAGGGCCTCTAACACCCAGGCAGCTTTGGTTATGCGATTTGAAGCCACTTCAGAAAAACTTTTAAAAGAATATCAAAGTTTCATTGAAAAACACCTTGAAGAAAATAAAAAGTAGCCTAATGCTTCAAAATAAATGTTCTCTTATCTGAAATTGTAAATCCTTTAGTTTTAACTCTGGAGTCAAAGTAATCGCCGGGAAATCATAGATGGCTTCGCCTCATTTCGTTCGGCTCGTCAGTATAATAAAAAACCATAATAAAAAACCCTCCCAACCTCCTTTTAAAAAAGGGAGGAGTCTAATTCATAAGGGGGATTAAGGGGGATTAAAAAAGGGCTGGCTCACGCCAGCCCTGAAGTACGCTAAACGAGCAGCTTGTTTTATCTTCTTTCGTGAATTTCTTTTCCAGCTTGAATTAAAAATTCTACCACAGACGGATCAGCTAAAGTAGAAGTGTCTCCCAGGTCTTCAAATTCTCCACGGGCAATCTTTCTTAAAATTCGACGCATAATCTTGCCACTTCGAGTCTTAGGAAGACCAGGAGTGAAAAGAATTACGTCTGGTTTGGCAATAGGACCAATCACCTGCCTAACATGACCTTCAAGGACTTTACTCAAATCTTCAGAGGCTTCATAACCATCTTTAAGAATTACATAAGCATAAATACCTTCACCTTTGATTTCGTGTGGATAGCCAACAACAGCGGCTTCAGCTACTGACTCGTGAGAAACAAGAGCGCTTTCAACCTCAGCCGTTGCCAGACGATGACCCGATACATTCAAAACATCGTCAATGCGGCCAAGCAGCCAGTAGTCTCCATCTTCATCAATTCGGCAGCCATCACCAGCAAAGTAGCAACCAGGAAAACGGCTGAAGTAAATCTCCTTAATTCTTTCATTCTCCGGGTCGCCCCAGGTTCCCCGTAGTATTCCCGGCCAGGGCTTTTCAATCACCAAATAGCCACCTTCGTTAACTGAAGCCTCTGTTCCGTCTTCTTTTAAGACTTTTGGAAAAACGCCCGGAAATGGACGGCTGGCTGAGCCGGGTTTTAAAGTCATTGCTCCCGGAAGGGGAGCAATCAAAATACCACCAGTCTCGGTTTGCCACCAGGTATCAACAATTGGGCACCGACCTTTACCAACGTTTCTATGATACCAGAGCCAGGCTTCCGGATTGATCGGCTCGCCAACTGAACCTAACAAGCGTAATGAAGAGAGGTCATGCTTGTTTGTCCACTCTTCACCTTCCTTCATTAAAGCTCTTATAGCTGTTGGAGCGGTGTAAAAAATATTCACTTTGTGTTTTTCTACAATTTCCCAGAAACGAGATGGATCGGGATAAGTAGGAATACCTTCAAACATTAAAGAAGTTGCTCCCTGAGAAAGTGGCCCATAAACTACATAACTGTGACCAGTAACCCAGCCAATATCTGCTGTGCAGAAATAAACATCTTCATCATGATAATCAAATATCCATTTAAAAGTAACGCTTGTATAAACTAAATACCCACCACACGTATGCAGGACTCCCTTTGGCTTACCAGTTGAACCAGAAGTATAAAGAATAAAAAGAGGATCTTCAGAATCCATCACTTCCGGTTCACAATAAGGTTTAATCTCCGGATCGGCCATTAGCTCGTCCCAGTAAAGGTCCCGACTAGGTTCCATATCAACTGTGTTGTTAGTCCGCTTGACAACTATCATGTTTTTAATAGTAGGGCACTCGAGTAAAGCCTCATCAGAGTTTGCTTTGAGCGGAACAAACCGACCACCCCTGACCCCTTCGTCAGCCGTAATCAATAACTTCGCCTGGCAATCGTTTATCCTCTCCCTCAACGATTGTGAAGAGAAGCCGCCAAATACGACCGAATGAATAGCCCCAATACGAGCGCAAGCAAGCATGGCAATCGGCAATTCAGGAATCATAGGTAAGTAAATAGCTACTCTGTCCCCTTTTTTAATACCAAGCTTTTTAAGTACATTAGCAAACTTATTAACTTCATAATAAAGCTGTTTATAAGTATAAGTTTTGTAAGAGCCATCGTCCCCTTCCCAAATTATCGCCGCCTTGTTCTTCCGCCAGGTTTTTAAATGCCGATCAAGGCAGTTATAGGAAACATTTAGTTTTCCATTTATAAACCACTTGATATAGATTTTGTCCTTAAAGCTATAATCCAGAATCTTATCCCACTTTTCGTACCAATCAACAAACTCTTCTGCTTTTTCTGCCCAAAAACCTTCCAGTTCCTCTACTGAACGGCGATAAATTGCCTCATACTCCGCCATAGATTTTATGTGTGCTTTGGCTGAAAAATCTGAGGGAGGCGGGATTTTCTCCTCGCCATAATAAAGAACTTTTATCCCTTTTTCTTCCATCTTTCCTCCTGTAATAATTCAGTATTTGGTTTACAATAAAAACTTAACTTATAAATATAAAGCAAAAACAAGCGATAACAATTTTTTTTAGATAAGCGGTGCATTTTTGTCGGTTAACGGTTATTTTCCTAAAATTATCTTCAAAAAAACTCTTTTATATGAAAACAGCCCGCAAGTTTTTGGAAAATTCGCTTGAGCAAGTTTAAAATATTATATAAGCTGATGAATATCGACTGGGAATTGATTTCAAAACAGATGTTTTACCGGCTATCAAAAAGCCTGCTGTTAGTTATTCTTATTTTTATCAGTTATCACTTCTTCAAAAACCTGCTTTCGAAAAGCTTACAAATAGCTCAAAAAGGAACTAACCTAAAGAAAGAAGCTGCATCTCAAAGACTTACCACCTTAACTTATCTGACAACCAGCTTTCTGAAGTTTTTGTTTATCATAATTTCCTTGATGATGCTTTTAAGAATCTGGGGCTTAGACCCCACCCCTTTAATTGCCAGCGCCGGGATTGTTGGAGTGGCCCTGGGTTTTGGCGCTCAAACTTTTATTAAAGATTTAATTTCTGGTTTTTTAATTCTATTAGAAAACCAGTTTAATGTTGGTGATTTTGTGAAAATTGCTGATGCAGAGGGTAAAGTCAAAAAAATGACTTTAAGGGCCACTTACATTGAAGATCATGAAGGTAACATTCATATCATACCAAACAGCAATATAGCTACTGTTACTCAGCTAAAGAAAAAGAGGCAAGAAATTTAAAACCCTTTAAGCCTCTCAATCAATAATTTCACTCGCCTTTTTATTTCTTCTTTCAGCTCGCGGAATTCTTCCAAACTCTTATCTTTCAGATCAGGAAGGTTCCAATCCTCCGACGGAAAAGAAACTGCCGGACAAGTCGCTTCTACTCCGCAACCCATAGTTATTATTAAACTTGCTTTTTTTATCATTTCTTGATTTAAGATTTTTGGTTTCCCTTTAAAACTTATTCCTTCTTCTTCAAGCACTTTTCTGGTTTCAGAATAAACATCTTCCCCCGGTAAGGTTCCTGCGCTCATGGCTCGCCAGCCAATGTTGCTTTTCTCAGCTAATTTATTAAATAAAGCTTCTGCTATTTGACTTCGCGCTTTGTTTTCAACACAAACAAATAACACCAATTTCATTTTAAAATTCCTTCAAATATATACCAGTTCAATGGAACCCCAAACCGCCATCTTTTGACCAGCAATCAGCAAAGCGCCATCAAGACCTGGTATTTGCTGTGCTTTTTCTATGCCCTTCTCAATATCTTCTGGACTACCTACCTTATTTCCTATCGCTGTTGCCGCAGCATCAGCTAAAGCTGCATCAGAAGAAACAGCCACCACTGCATCTGCTTGACCAAAACTAAAAGAATGGCCAATTTTACCCGAAGAAGTGCAAACTCCAAGAGGAGTTTTCTCAGGTTCTATTTTAATCGCTAAACAATTTGAAAATGGAGAGTCGCCAGCAAAAACAGCCACAAAGCGCTCTTTGTCAGTTTTTAAAAAAAGGTCGCCGCCGTTTTCAACAATTACTTCTGGTGAATATTGAAGCAAATCTCGCCCAACTTCCTCCGCAATAACCCCGGCAACTGCTGCCATTGGCCCAACACCCGCAGTTTCTCCAGCCTTAGCCATCTTTTTGATAATAGCTGGAGCAGATTCGGGCACCGAAAGAGGCGAAAAAGAAGAAGCAAACAAAGGAAAAGAGGCAATAAAACCTTCAATTTCTACTCTTAATTCTTTTACCTTTTCCATTGCTTTCTCTGAAAGATTAAAATGTGAAGCAATCCAGAGGTCAGTCTCTTTGAAAACAACTTCAAACGACACAAGGTCCTTGGCTAAATGTTGTCGACGATAAAGCCGCGGTTCGTAAGTCATAAAGAAAGTTTAATCAGCTTGTAAGCGTTAATCAACCTAACTACTTTCAGGTAAAGTCAAAAAGGGTGCAAAGTGTAGAAATCCCTCCCGACCTCCCTTTAAGAAAAGGGAGGAGTCTAATTTTTCCCCCTTGTTCATAAGGGGGATTAAGGGAGATTAAAAAAGGGAGGAGTAAATTATCTCCCACTTAGAATATTTCAACTGTCTCTCCCCCTTATTTATAAGGGGGATAAAGGGGAATAAAGTTTTTCAAACGTGTCTTTCCCCTGGAATAAAAGGAATAAGGGGAGATTTATAAATACTCAACTGTCTCTCCCCCTTTTATTTATAAGGAAGATTAAAGGGGATTTTATAAATACTCAAACGTGTCTCCCCCTTGTTTATAAGGGGGATTAAAACAATTAAAAACCCCCTAAACCAAACTTGCCTCTTATAAACATCGAAGTTTCAACTGTTAACTTTAAAGCTCTTTCAGCCAGTTCAATTTCCATACCACCAGTGCCGCAATTAGGCGTCAGCAAGCTTTGATTCAAAACTTGGTCTCGCTCAATCCCATCGTTTACCAATTCATCTACCAAAATAAAAATTTTACTCGCCAAACTTTCAGCCGTCTCTTTTAAAACCTGTTCTGGTTCAGGTGTGAGTGTAGGAACAATCCCCCAAGCAATCAAACCCCCTCGGTCTAAAAACTTCTTTATTTCCTTTTTGTAAAGAAGAAATCTTTCTGAGTAGCTAAAGGCGTCGAAACTTAAAATGTCGACATCCGAACCGAGAAGTAAGCTCCAGTCAGTATTGCCACAGCAATGAACTCCCAGCTTACCAGAGATCGACTGCCGGAGTTCAGACAATATATCTTCTACCTCTTCTCTTTGCAGTTTCACATAAGCTGATCCAAATGATGAAAGATAAGGTTCATCATAAAAAATTATTGTTTCTGACGAAGGTAAAGCCTCTTTTAACTTTTTTTCCTGCCAGGCTCCCTTTTGAGCTAGTAATTTAACCAAAACATCTCTAGCTGTCTCTTGATAAATTATTGGCTTTTTATCCTGATCGGTAACGGTTAAACCAAAACTTATTGGACCGGTAACGTGACCCTTTAAAAAAGGAGGTTTTTCTTTTAGGTTGGAAATTTGCTCAAGAAATTCAAAAAAACCAGCTGCGTAGTCAGGTGATAAAGCAAAAAATCTGTCATCGCCATCAAGATATGCTTGATAAAAGCGTTCAAGCTGGGTCAGCCAATCACTTGAAAAGTCAACAAACACTTTTTGTTCTTCCTCATTGACTGTAAATCCTGGTAATCCCTCGCTGTACTGGACATACATATTTTCCTTAAAATCGCGGCGAGGAAGTTGCGGCCAAAATGGAATTTCCGAAAAGTTATCAAGAATGAAATTAACAGCCTTTTTTGCCTTTCGATAGGGTAAACTACCAATTCCTGTCGGCTGAAAAACCCCTAACTTATTTTTCAAGTTTGCCCCGTTGCCCAGTCGGGAGTCGCCGCTGAATAGGGATTGCCCCAGAGTTCAGAAATTTTTTTCTCTACCAAATCTTCCGCCTCCTTACCACTTCGAGCAAACTGACCGCTGTTGTCAAGAAAAATCCAGTTTTTAGCTATCCAGCAGCGTCTGACTCTCCGACTTTCCAGAGGAAGAATTTCACCGAAAAAAACAAGTCTGCCACTCTCGCTCACAACTTGAAAACTCGGTGGGTTCCCAGCATTTACAACTAATTTAAAACCAATTTTTATTTGAAAAATCTTGCTTTCCATAAAAAACAATTTAACTCAATCATTAAGGCTGAGCAAGAGCGAGAAAATAAAAAGAAAGGGCATCCTTCCAATCTAAGAAAGCTATCCAACTTTTTTTATTGGCGCGTAATCAAGAAGAAAAGTTTTCTCCCCTAATTGAGGGAAATGAATAACTACCTGGTCATTGCCTTTAATAGCCGCGATTTTTCCTTCGCCAAACACTTTATGAAAAACCAGGTCACCAACTTTAAAATTTTCTGTTCGAGCTGAAATGGGCGCCGTTTTGATTTCTGCTTTTTTCTCCCCAGCCAGCTGGCGCAAGTTCTCCGGAATTTCTTCCAGGAAACGAGAGGGCATTGCTAAGTTTCTAGCTCCCCAGAGATGACGACTAAAAGCATAGCTAAGATAAAGGCGCTCTTTAGCTCGGGTAATTCCTACATAACAAAGCCTCCTTTCCTCTTCTAATTCATCAGTTGCCGTCAAAGAGCGAAAGTGAGGGAAAATTCCCTCTTCCATTCCAACTATAAACACCACGGGAAACTCGAGGCCTTTAGCGTTATGTAGTGTCATCAAAGTAACCATATCACCTTCACGGAAAGAATCCACATCAGTTATCAAAGAAACTCTCTCTAAAAATTCATCCAGAGTTCCTTCTGGACGCATTCTTTCAAACTCTTCCACCACATTGATAAATTCAGCCAGATTTTCCATTCTCCCTTCGGCCTCAAAAGTCTTCTCTTCCCGAAGGGCTTTCAAATAACCTGACTCCTCAATGATTTTAGACGTGAGCTCCTTGAGAGAAATTTTTTCTGCTTCTTCCTGCCATTTCTTAACTAACAAAACAAAGTTTTTCACTTCTTCTTTAGTTTTCGTACTAAGGCGGGGATTGTTATCAACCTCCAACAAAGATTGCCAGAAAGTCAAGGCTTTCTGACTTGCCCACCAGTCTAAAGCCTCTATCGTCGTCTCCCCAATTTTTCTCCGGGGCGTATTAATTATTCGCTTTAGAGATATCACATCTTCTGAATTGAGCACCACTCTCAGATAAGCCAAAATGTCTTTTATTTCTTTCCGTTCATAGAACTTTAAACCACCAATAATCTGATAAGGAATGCCAAAACGCATAAAACTTTCCTCAAAAAGTCGAGACTGAGCGTGGGTTCGATAAAAAACGGCAAAATCCCGATACTTTCGAGATTCTAAAGAAATAACCCTTTCAATTTCAGTAGCCACAAAGTTCGCTTCATCGTGCTCATCTTCAGCTTGATAGGTAGTAATTGCTTCTCCTCGAGCATTAACCGTCCAGAGAGTTTTCGGTTTCCGGCCCCGATTGTGACTGATAACATAATTAGCTGCTTCTAAAATTAGTTGAGTTGAACGATAATTTTGTTCAAGTTTAATAACTTTTGCTTCAGGAAAATCCTTTTCGAAATTCAAAATATTTCGGATATTTGCCCCTCGCCATTGATAAACACATTGGTCATCATCTCCTACAACACAAATATTTCGGTAGCGACCAGCCAAAAGTTTGACCAGTCGATATTGAGCTTGATTGGTGTCTTGATATTCATCAATTAAAATGTACTTAAACTTCTCTTGATAATGCTCAAGAACCGAAGGAAAGAGTTCGAAAAGATTGACAGTTAAAACCAGAAGATCGTCAAAGTCCAAAGCGTTACTCTTAAAAAGTTTTTCCTGGTAAAGACGGTAAACTTCAGAAACCACTTTCTCGTAAGGAGAAATGGCATCAACCGCATAATCCTGAGGGCTAACCAGCTCATTTTTAGCCAGGGAAATAGCTGAATAAACCCCTAAAGGGGTAAATCTTTTGCTGTCAAAGTTTAATTCCTTGAGGCAGTTCTTAACTAACCTCTTAGAATCCTCGTCATCGTACAAAACAAAGTTTTTTTTGTAACCAAGTCTTTCAATTTCCTGCCTTAGTATTCGAGCACAAAAAGAATGGAAGGTCATAATCCACATCCTGCTCGCCATAGAACCCACCAGCTGAACAATTCTTTCTTTCATCTCTTCGGCAGCTTTATTAGTAAAAGTAATAGCTAAAATTTCTCCGTAAGGAATACCTTTTTGAATCAAATAGGCCACCCGATAAGTCAAAACGCGGGTTTTACCGCTACCCGCTCCCGCCAGGATTAAGAGAGGTCCACTTAAATGCGAAACCGCATCTTTTTGAGCTGGATTTAACTCTTCAGATTCTAAAACATCCACAAACATATATTATAAGGCAGAGCGTTGACTATCAGTATGGCTTTAGAAGAAATAATGACTATTTTGTTTTGGGTTTTATAAACTTGAAAGCCGGGGCTATCAATGCAAATTTTTCAACAAAGCACTGGTTGTGAACCGGCACTTCCTGGCCTTGGATAAACTCCAGATTGCCACAATGCTGACAAACTTCTTTAAAACAAAGCTTACAGCGCCCCATCATCTTTGCGTTTTTTTTGCCACAGTTTGGACACTGTATCGTTACCACAACCAACATCTCCTTTCCCTTTCTAATTATCGGTTGTGGTTCGCCATCTTTTAGCTCAAAGTTGAACATACAACACTTTCTAGTGATTTTCAAGTGAAGATTTTTCTTTTTTGAGCTGGAGCTCTAATTCTTTGCTACTTAAAACTCAGGTTAAGATAATTCTTTCCTTTATTTCTGTTTCGGGAAAATTTTTGTTAATTTCTAAAAAATCATAATGTTTGAAAAATAATACTCGGCGGAAGCTAAGGGCAAATGTTTTTTTGAACCCTACTTTCTCAATTGCTCTCCTTGAGGGCAGATTGTCATTTCTAACTGCAATCCAAATCGAGCTTCCGCGAGCTTGATAGTCAGCAAGAATCCTTATTAAAGTGGAAGTAAATGCACCTTGAGAACGGTAACGAGGTAAGGTGTAGCTATCATAAATGTAAAATTCGTTTTTCAAGGGTTTAAAAATCGCTTTAGCGTCTTTTACCCAACAGGAAGTAGAAGTAACCCAGCTTCGATGAACCGCCTTGCCCTCAATAAATGCCAGATAACAACTATCCCCCCTTCCCAATCGGGTTTTAATCGTGCCTAAAGAAAGGTCAAGTAGTTTTACATAAGGAAGAAGGTCATCAAGTAAAACAAGTTTTTTAACTTCACAGCACGGCTTTACTTCAGCAAGTGGGTGTTTAATTGAAGACCTAAAGAAATAACAAAGTGACATTTTTTCTATTGATTTATTAAACCAAAAACCAGTTAAAATATAAATAAAAAATGAGTTTTTAAGCAAAAAAGATTAAAAGTTTTTTATTGCCATTTCGTTTAAGGCAGACCAAAACCTAAATTTTAAGCTTAAAAACTTAATGATAAAATCATCTTATGGAAATTCTGGATTTAATTAAAAACCGACGCAGCGTCCGTTCCTACTCGTCAAAGAAAGTTAGCCAAGAACTGATCAAAAAAATCTTGGAAGCTGGCCGCTGGGCTCCCTCTGGCCTTAACAATCAGCCCTGGCGTTTTATCGTTATTACTTCAAAAGAACAGAAAGAAGAGATTAAGAACTTCACCACTGATTCTCAAATAATAGAAGAAGCTTTTTGCCTAATCGTAGTCTTTCTTGACAAAAAAAGCTCCTACAATCGGACCAAAGACTTAATGGCAATAGGTGCTTGCATTCAAAACATGCTCCTTGAAGCCCACTCTTTAGGCTTGGGAACTTGCTGGTTAGGCGAGATACTAAATCGTCGAGAGGAAGTTGAAAAGAAACTCGGAGTTAGTGAAGAATATGAAATGGTCGCGGCCGTTTGTCTTGGCTATCCAGCTGACGAATTGCGAAAAAGTTCTCGCCTAAAGCTTGAGGAGCTAATCTTAAAGGAGATTTGATTTGAGCGATAGAGTTATAATTGAGCTTGCTGGTCGTGATAGCTTTTCTGCTCTACTTAAATATCTTGAAAGCAATAAAGTAAAAGAGATTATACCTACTATCGTCAAGGCTCCTCCTGAATACGGCTCGCTTAAAACAGTAATTGACCAGTTAGATTGGGTAAAAGAAAAGCTTACTAACACTTTTGTTTGCTTGTCTGAACCCTTAATTATTGAAGACCAAAAGCTATGGTGGATACTAAACGGGCGCTATCTCTCAGAAATTACTCAACGCTACGGTTTTTACACGCCTTGTATTGGCTGCCATCTCTACTTTCATCTGATGCGAATTGAGCCCGCTTTAAATAAAGGGATTACTAAAATCATCTCTGGTGAAAGAGAGCTTCACGAACAGAAAATTAAAATCAATCAAACACCTGAAGCTCTGGACTCTTATAAAGAAGTTTTAGCCCATATCGGTTTGGATTTGGTTTTTCCGCTCCGCAAGGTCTTTTCTAATGAAGAAGTAGAGAAACTTTTAGGAAAAGAGTGGGAAGAAGGGCAAGATCAACTCAGCTGCGCTTTTAAAAACAATTACTGCTCAATCGAAAGCCAGATTTTAGTTAAAGTTGACATCATCAAGCCTTATCTGAAGGAATTTTTAATTCCGGTTGGGAAAATAATTGCCCAAGCTAAGCTAGAAAATAACTCTGACTACTTCTTAGAAATAGAAAGCTATTTGAAAAAAAAGTGGGCAGGAAGTTGAAAGCTTTAGTCATTTTGCTTGATGGATTGGCAGATCGACCAGCTCCAGAGCTAGACAACAAAACGCCACTCCAAGCTGCTCAAACCCCTGTTTTAAACAGATTAGCAAATGAAGGCATAAATGGTTTAATGTTTACTCTTTTCCCTGGCCTCGCTCCCTCAACAGAACTAGCACACTTCGCCCTTTTAGGATATAAGCTTGAAGATTTTCCAGGGCGGGGTTTGCTTGAAGCCTGGGGAGAAGGTTTTGAAGTGGCTCAAAACGAAGTAGTAATAAGGGGAAGTTTTGTTTCGGTCGCTAAAAAAGAAAATGAATTCATAATCAAAAAAAGAATTCCTTTATTTACCGAAGAAGAACTGGTTGAGCTCTCAAAAGCTCTGAAACCATATAAAAAAAACGGTATTTCTCTCAGATTCGTTTACAACAGCCAACGTCAGGGCTTGCTTTATTTAAAAGGCGAAGTGAGCTCGGAAATCACTGACTCCGACCCTTTCTTCCCAAACTTACCAGTCCTCAAAGTTCAGCCATTAGTTGAAGCCAAAAACCCGTCCATTACTCGACAAACCGCTCAGATAGTTAACGATTTCCTACTTTCAACCTATAAAATTCTTTCTCATCACCCGGTCAATAAAAATAGAAAAGAGCCTCTTAACTTCATCGTTACTAAATGGGCAGCGAGAGTTCCTTTATCATTTGCCGGGTTTTCTGAAAAATTTGGTTTAAAAGGAGCGATGATAGCTTCTTCAAAAATGCTTAAAGGGCTATCGCGTCTTGTTGGTCTGGATTTTTTCCAAATAAAAAAGAAATCGGTTTCAGCTGACCTCCACTCCAAAATAAAATTGGCTTTTGAAAAATTAGGAAAAGACTATGATTTTGTCTTTGTCCACACCAAAGCCCCTGACGAGGCGGCTCACCTCAAAAACCCAAAAAAGAAAAAAAAAGTTATTGAAGAAATTGACCAGGCTTTAGTCCGATTACCGCTAAAAGAATGGAGCCAGCAGAACCTTTTAGTTATCACTTCCGACCACGCTACTGCCTCAAGAGGAAACCTTATCCACTCTGGCGAACCTGTTCCGGTCTTAATGATTGGTAAAATGACCGGCGCTGACAAAGTAACTTCTTTTGATGAATTTAGTTGCGCTTCTGGTTTGCTTGGTCATTTGAGAGGTCAAGACCTTATGCCTTTGATTTTAAATTATATCGACCGAATTAATTACGCTGGAGCCAGCCCTTATCCTGACCAAAAAATTTGCCGTCCGGATTTAAATCTTATTGAGCCCTTAAAAGCTGAAGGGAATCAATAAAGATGACAACTGCCCTTAACAAAGCTAAAATTATTCCGTGGAAAGACTGTGGGCCCCCTGGCGCAATAATTACATTTTGAAAGCTCAAAGCGGCGAAGGCGGTTGTATTTTTTGCGATTTACCTAAAGAAACCCAGGATGAAAAAAATTTTATTGTTCGCCGTGGAGAAACTGCTTTTGTTATTCTAAATATTTATCCTTACAACAACGGCCACCTGATGATAGCTCCTTACCGGCACATTGCTACCCTTGCTGCCTTAAATGATGAAGAGAACTCGGAGCTGATGAAGTTTTTAGCTCAAGCCGAACTTACCTTAAGAAAAAGTATGAAAGCGGAAAATTTCAATATCGGTATGAACCTTGGTCGAACCGCTGGCGCCGGTTATGACGAGCACCTTCACTTCCATATCGTTCCCCGCTGGAATGGCGACACCAATTTTATGCCCGTCCTTAGCAACACCAAAGTTTTATCTCAATCTTTAGAAGAAGCTTACAAACTAATTTCTTCCAACTGGCAGGAAAAATAAAAATTAACTTTGAAAAATAGCCAAATTAAACTACTTTTTTATCGAAAACCTCAGCTATTTTTTTAACTTCTTCAAACAAATTTTTAAATTCTTTCAAATCAAGCGACTGAGCGCCGTCACACAAAGCTTGCCGCGGATTAGGATGAACCTCTACCATTATTCCGTCTGCCCCAGCCGCTACTGCTGCTCGAGAAAGGGGAATAACAAACTCAGCATGTCCGGTCCCGTGGCTGGTATCCACTAAAATTGGCAAGCGAGAGAGCTTCTTGACTACTGGAACGGCATTTAAATCAAGAGTAAAACGAGTGGCTTTTTCAAAAGTTCTAATCCCTCGTTCGCAAAGAATAACATTTTGATTGCCAGCCGAAGTTATATATTCACTTGCCAGCAACCACTCCTCAACTGTGGCCGCAAAACTTCTTTTCAAAAGAACCGGCCTTTGGTCTTCAGCCGTTGCCTGACCAACTTTTTTTAGCAAGGAATAGTTATCCATATTTCGAGCCCCAATCTGAATAACATCAACATATTTAAGCATCAAATCTAAATAATCAGTCTCGGTCAGCTCAGTGACAATTTTAAAACCAAACTTTTCCTTAATTTTGCTTAACAGTTTCAAGCCTTCTTCTTCCAATCCTTGAAAAGAATAAGGAGAGGTTCGAGGTTTAAATGCCCCACCTCGAAAAAAAGTCAAACCAAGATCTTTTATCGCCTTTCCAGTTTCCAATAATTGCTCATATGACTCAACAGCACAGGGACCGGAGACAATAACAACCTGGTTTTTCTGAAAAAAATTATTTCTCAATTTCCTTCATCACCCTGAGAATCTCTTCGTAAATGTCCCTGATATCGTCGTTATAAAGAGGGCCCTTGTTAACTGAAGAAAGGTGATTAAAAATTTCCTCTTCTCGTTTGGGGTCATAAACTGACAATCCCGCTCTTTTTTTCAAACTGCGAATAGCCAAAACAATTTTTGCCCGCTCATTTAAGTTTTCCACAATTTGCTGGTCTATTCTGTCAATTTCTTTTCTTAACTCTTCTATCTTATCTTCCAACTCTTTTTTCATCTTACCCCCTCAGAAACCAATTTAAAAAATTACCCCCGGCCTATTCCCATTCAATTGTAGCCGGTGGTTTAGAGCTAATATCATAAACAACTCGGTTAACTCCCTTGACCTCATTAATTATTCGGGTAGAAATCTTTGCCATCAAATCGTGAGGAAGCCTTGCCCAATCAGCCGTCATCGCATCTTCGCTTGTTACTGCTCTGACCACTACTGGATAAGCGTATGTTCTCTCATCTCCCATTACTCCGACACTTTTCACATCTGGTAAAACAGCAAAAGCTTGCCAGATTTTCCTATACAAGCCAGCTTTCTTAATTTCTTCGATTACAATAGCATCTGCTTGTCGCAAAATTTCTAACTTTTCCTTAGTCACCTCCCCAATTATCCTGATAGCTAAACCTGGGCCTGGAAATGGGTGGCGCCAAACTATTTCCTCTGATAAACCTAATTCCTCACCTATAGCTCTGACCTCATCTTTGAAAAGCATTCTCAGAGGTTCAATCACTTCTTTAAACTCCATATCAGTTGGCAGACCGCCAACATTATGATGAGTTTTTATCTTAGCCGCTTCCCTGGTCCCGCTTTCAATGACATCAGGATAAAGGGTTCCTTGAACAAGGTAATCAACCTGTCCGATCTTTCTTGCTTCTTCCTCAAAAACTCGAACAAATTCTTCGCCTACTATTTTTCGTTTTTGTTCTGGATCAGTAAGACCTTTAAGTCGATTTAAGAACCTCTCTTCAGCATCAACATAACGCAAGTCAATTTGAAAATGCTTCTGAAAAGTTTCAACTACTTGGTCAGCTTCGCCAGCCCTAAGCAACCCATGGTTTACAAAAACGCAGGTCAAGTTCTCTCCAATAGCTTTGTGAACCAACAACGCTGCCACTGATGAATCTACGCCGCCCGAAAGTGCACAAAGTGCCTTCCTGTCTCCCACTTTTTCTCGAATTTGAGCAACTGCCTCTTCAATAATAGAAATCCTCGTCCAGCTAGGAGTGCAACCAGCTGCTTTATAAAGAAAGTTCTTTAAAATATCCATTCCGTAAGGTGTATGAAAAACTTCAGGATGGAACTGAACCCCATACAGCTTTTCTTGCTGATTTTCAAAAGCGGCCACTGGACTGGCCTCGGTTTGAGCAACCGATTTAAATCCAGCCGGTGGTTTCACCACCGCATCCCGATGGCTCATCCAGACAACTTGTTTGGAAGGTAAATCAGAAAACAATAACGAATCCGAAATAACCTTTAATCCAGTCTTGCCAAACTCACTCCGACCTGTTTTTTTAACAGAACCACCAAGCTGGAAAGCCATCAATTGCATTCCATAACAAATTCCAAGCAAAGGAATTCCCAGTTTTAAAATTTCCGGGTCGCTCTGGTAAGCGTTAGTAGCATAAACACTTGTGGGGCCACCTGAAAAAATCAAAGCTTTCGGCTTTATTTTTTTGATTTGTTCAACTGTTATAGTGTAAGGAACAATTTCTGAATAAACTTTACATTCTCTTATTCGACGGGCAATTAATTGGGCATATTGAGCTCCAAAATTTAAAATCAAAATCTTATCAAAATTTTTTTTGCTCTCCATATTGGGATTATACTACAATCAACTCGAAAAACTCTCTACGATTTTGATGAGATTGTAACTTCTTAACCCTTTGGTGTTTCACACCTTGTAACTCGCTGAAATGAAAAATTGGTAGCTTGAAGAGAAAATTTTAAATCTCCCCCGACTTATTTTTGAAAATGTAGCAGCGACCTAAAGGCCGCTGATTTCTTTTGGAAACCTTTTGGAAACCTAAAGGTTTCCGCTATATGTTGCTTTTTTGATGGTTTGGCTGCTTTATTTTTTCCCTTTTATTTATAAGTCTTTCAAATGTATCTCCCACTTATTTATAAGCTCTCCTGTCTTTCCCCCTTATTTATAAGCTATCATGTTTTCCCCCTTAGAATAAGGGAGGCTAAGGGGGATTAAACAAAGAAAGATTAAAAAAGGGAGAAGACAAAAAATTCTCAATGTGCCCCTTTTTTTTTTAAAAATAATGGAGATTAACCCCGGGCGCCCTGACCAACGCCTTGGGCAAACTGAGAAGCTTTACCCTCGGTTTGCAAAGCTGGAGCAACCATTAACTCAGCTCGGTGAAAGTCTTTGATATCCTCATAGCCAGCAGTAGCCATTGAAGCCCTTAAAGCTCCCATTAAGTTCAGAGTACCATCATTTTCGTGAGCTGGACCAAGCAAAATTTCTTTTAAAGTTGCTTTTACTCCAACTTGAATTCGAGTCCCACGCGGTAAGGTTGGATGAAAGGTAGCCATTCCCCAATGAAAACCCTTACCAGGTGCCTCGGCAGCCCGAGAAAGCGGCGACCCAATCATCACCGCATCAGCTCCGCAAGCAATCGCTTTCGCGATATCACCGCCAGTTGACATTCCGCCATCGGCAATGACATGAACATAGCGACCAGTTTCCTCAAGATAGCGAGTGCGAGCAGCCGCTGCATCAACTATGGCAGTTGCCTGAGGAACGCCGATTCCTAAAACTCGCCGAGTAGTGCAAGCAGCGCCTGGACCAACTCCAACCAAAACTCCTACCGCACCCGTTCGCATCAAGTGTAAAGCGGTTGAGTAAGAACAACAACCACCAACTATAACTGGAACTCCTACTTCTTTAATAAATTCGTAAAGATTTAATGGTTCAGTTCTCTTGGAAACATGTTCAGCTGAAACCACTGTTCCCTGAATAACTAAAATATCTAATCCACCTTCAAGAGCATACTTATAATAACGAGCTACTTTTTGAGGAGTCAGAGAAGCGATAGCTACAACGCCGGCTTGTTTAATTTCCTTCACTCGTTGAGTTATCAACTCCGGTTTAACAGGTTCTTGATAAATCTCTTGGATTCCGCGCGTCGCCTTTTCTTTTGGTAGGGAAGCAATTTTTTCATACATTGGCAAAGGGTCTTCGTATTTGGTCCAAAGACCTTCAAGATTTAGTACGCCAGCCGCTCCTAACTTCCCAAGTTCAATAGCAACCGCAGGAGAAACAACCGAATCCATAGCGGAAGCAAGCAAAGGTAGCTCAAACTTAAAACCAGCGATTTGCCAGGTTATTTCAATATCTTCAGCATCACGTGTTCTGCGGCTGGGAACAATAGCTATATCGTCAAATCCATATGAAACGCGGGCAACTCTCCCTCGACCGATTTCTACTTCCAAGAGTTCCTCCTGTTGACAAAATTTGTCTAACTGCGGTTTTGTTACTTATATTAGCATTTTTCGCCGCCAGCTGTCAAGAAAAGTAACTCACAAAAAAATTCAGACGTTACAATCTTAGTTTTGCTTTGAATGAAACTATAGTTCGAATAATGACTCATTTGCCCTTCAATCCAATAAGCTTTGAAAATTTGGGGCTGGATGGCGGAAAATATCATAATTTGGCCGCCGAAGCACCAAGCGATATTTTTTTTCTTTAATAAAGTAGTTGTTGAGAGCATGGTTAGATGGGTAAGAAATATAATAAAATTTGTCAGTTGAAAAGAAAATCTTTCTGATTCTGACCACCACATCCGGGTTGCGCTTTTTTTTTCTAAAATAGTCTATAACAAAATCTTCCTTCAAGTGCGGATTTGAAAATTTAGGATAGACCCACATCGTATTTGCCAGAGGTTTTAAATCAGTCAAGAAATAACCCACAGGGAACTTATCATAAAAAAATATAGTTTTAGCTCCTTTTGAAACTTTCTCCAAGTCTTTCCTTAGCTGTTCGAGATACCCAACTTTTGCATCAGTTGTGTAAATTCCTCTAAATATTCCTTCTTTTACTTCTGATCTCAATTTTGGTAATTCGTCTTCCCTGTAAAAAACTCTAAATTGAAAAAACAAGAAAATACTTAAGAAGCCAATCAAAACAAAATAAACTAAAAGCTTCCGAATCTCTGGAGCAATCTTTGAGGATTCTAAGGTCTTGATCAAAAAAATAAAACTCACAATGCAAGCCGGTAAAGACCCTACCCCAGCTTTCAAATACCCGCTCCCACTTAAGTAAGCTGTCAATATTCCAGCAATAAAAGATGGCAACCAAACAGAAATTAGGAGCAGGCGGCTTTGTTTATTTTTTGGTATAAGTAAAAAAAGATATGGAGCAAAGACTGAGACTAAAAAAACATAGACCATAGAATTTGCGCAAGGATTAATATTAAATCCTTGAGAAACCAGAGGCAAAAATGGCACAATAAACAAAAGATACCTTGACTCAATTTTCTTATACTTATAGAGATAAAAAATTCCTAACAAGATGGCTATCGCAATAGCTTTGTAAGGATAGATGTTCCAAAGTGAAGTAAAAATTTTAATTAATCTTGCTAATTCAAAGGTGGTTGTGCTAACTTCTGTTGACCCTGTATAAGCGATTGAGTTTCTAACGCTTTTGAGGTTTAGCAAGAAAACAGGAGACAATAGGCCACTCCCAATAATCAAACCAACGAAATACAAAACTAC
>CAYRQL010000003.1:0-113208 GCA_964426525.1 uncultured Actinomycetota bacterium
TTTTTAATTTTGATGCAACACAAATTTTAATACAACACAAAAATACTTCGAGTTAATACTTCGAATTACCCCAAAAAAACTATTTGAAATCTTATTGCTTAAAACAAAATTTTTACTTGAAAAGAGAACAACTCAGGTCGCTTTCAAGCAAATCAAAGGCATAGGGAAAACATATGTTTTTGCTTATAAAATTATATGTCTCTTGCTATGGAAGAAAATGTTGTGGAAAAAAAGAAAGCTTAACTAAAGAGAATGTAGAGAGTATTAAAGTTTCTTAGGCTATTTTATTAAAAACTGATGGCAAAAAACAAAAAAAAATTTAGTATAATAAAACTTATTGACTGACTGGTCAGTCAAATACATTGAAGAGGACATGAACTTGGAAAGGAAAAACAACCTTGATAATATCTTAAAAGTAGCTGAAGAATCTTTTGCCAAAAATGGTTATCGCGGCGTTTCTCTGCAAGAAATTGCTGAGACAGCTGGCATTTCCAAAAGTTTAATTTTTTACTACTTTAAAGACAAGAAAGAACTTTACCAAAAACTTTTAAGCAAGAGCCTTGATCTGGTATTGGTGCAACTAAAAAAAGCTATCGCATCTCAAAAAAGCCCTACTAAAAAAATTGAAGAATTCGTTAAAAGCTACTTTGAGCTATTACTTAATGAAGAGCACTTAATTCAAATTTTAGCGAGAGAAACTTCAAACCCAGAAAGCGAAACAGCCGCTTTTGTAATCAAGCAAAGCCGGAAAATAATTGATATTTTAGCCTCAATAATTGAAGAAGGGATAAAAAAAGGAGCTTTTCGCGACTTTAGCCCCAGAATTTCCGCTATTTCCCTCTTTGGAATGTTAACCACTTATGTAGCTGCTCGAAATGTTTTCGGCCGACAAATTCCACCAAGCGAACTCAAAACCTATTCTGCTAAAAAACTTTCTAAAATTAACACCGAAATATTTCTTCATGGAATTATTAAGAAATGATTAGATTTCTTGCTCATCAAGTAGTCCAAAAACGGGTGGAAATCCTCTTGTTAGCCATTTTTCTGGCAGTTTTAGGAATATTTGGAATTCTAAATACGCGGGTAAACTACGATATACTTTCCTATTTGCCTGAGAGGCTTGATTCAGTTAAGGGCCTGAAAATAATTCGGGAGAAATTTGGTCTTGGTGCAACTACCCAGCTCATCATTGAAAATATCTCAGATATTCAAGCGGAAAGAATAAAGAAAGAGATTGAAGCAATACCTGGAGTTAAAAAGGTTTCCTGGGTTACTGATTTTACAGACGTTACCATTCCTCGAGAATTCTGGCAAAAAGAAGTAATAAATAATTATTACAGCAAAAATGCGACCCTCATGCAGGTAAGCTTTAAAGACTCACCTTCTGCTCCATCAACCAAAGAAGCTTTTAAAAAAATCAAAGCGCTCTTAAAAGGAAAAAAAGCTTACCTTGCGGGAACGATAGCTTCTTCTCTTGACCTCGAAGAAGTGATGAAAAGTGACCGGGTAAAATACAGTTTGACTTCTTTGTTGCTTGTAGGGCTGGTTCTTGTGCTGACCATTCCCTCAATCATTGTCCCATTTCTCTTTGTTATAACCATTTGTTTTGGCGTTATTTACAATCTCGGGCTTTCCTTCTATCTAAACCAGGAGCTATCTTATCTTACCAGTGCTATCGTTTTTTCGCTTCAGTTTGCTGTAACAATGGACTATGCACTTTTTCTTTACCATCGCTTCGAAGAAGAGAGAGAAAAGCTACCTGATGAAGAAGCAATGGAAAAAGCAGTTGTTGCGACCTTTAAGGCTATTTCTTCTGCTTCTCTAACCACAGTGGCTGGATTTTTGGCTCTATCAGCCATGCAGCTTGGTTTAGGAGTTGATATGGGTCTTACGCTGGCAAGAGGCGTTTTCATTACCCTTCTCTGCAATCTCACGATTTTGCCCGCTCTTCTTCTCGTCTTCGACCCTATGATTCAAAAAATAGCCCATCGGTCCTATATTCCTAACTTTAAATGGGTAGGGCAGTTTATAGCAAAACACTCAGCACTCATTGGTGCAATCTTTTTATTCCTATTTATTCCTGCCATTTTTGGATACATTAAAGTTGAGAAAAGCTTTAATCTTGAAGAAGGCATGCCTAAAGACCTTCCTTCAATCAAAGCTCAAGACCTCTTGGGAGAGAAGTTCGGAAAAAGAGAAACTATTTTTTTGGTTATGAAAGAGCCCTTTACTTTAAACCAGCTTTACGATACGGTATCGAAGGCAGAAAAAATTAGCGGCGTGAGCGCAGTCTTTGGTTATCCAAAACTTGTTGACCCTTTACTGCCTCAGGAATTCATTCCAGAAGATGCAAAAAAAGCTTTTTTCTCTGACAACTATACCTATTGCTCAGTTGACTTAAAATTCCGAGGAACTGATAATAGAGCGGAAAAAACAATAAAATCCCTCCAGAAAGTTGCCGACAAAAACTCTACCCAAACTTATATTACTGGCTCGGCAGTGCTATTAAAAGATTTAGAAAAAATCTTTGAGGAAGATGTTAACCGAGTAAACTTTGTCTCTCTTATTGCAATATTCCTTATAGTAGCCATAGCTTTTCGTTCAATCACCATACCTATAATAATGATCAGTGCAATTGAGTTAGCTATCTTCTTAAACCAAAGTATTTCAGCCTTCACCGGAAGCAAAGTTTCCTTTATAGCTGCTTTAGCCATTGGAGCTATACAGCTTGGATCAACTGTGGATTACGCAATTTTAATGATTTCCCGCTTTGAAGAAGAAGTTAAAAAGTGTCAAAACCGCTTCCAGGCAATTAAAAAAGCCGTTGAGGAATCATCGCAGTCAATTCTAGTAAGTGCCGGAACAATGTTTGCCGCTACAATTGGAATGGCTACCTTAAGCAAAATTGGAATGTTGAAAGGACTGGCCACCCTGATTTGCCGTGGTGCCTTAATTAGCATGGGAGTGGTAATTTTTCTTTTACCTGCTCTCTTAGTCATTGGGCAACCTATTTTTGAAAAGACTTCCATTAAGTGGCCAATTGAAAAAAATCAAGGAGGGTTTTAAATGAAAAAAAATAGAAAAAGTCTTAATGCTGTTCTAGCATTCCTTTTGCTTACCTCAGTTTTTCTTTCCACCACTCTGTACTCAGCACCTCTTCCAGTTAAACCCCAAAGAATAATTGATGATGAAACTGTTTACGCTTTACTCGAGCCTGACGGAAAACCAAGCAAGACAATCGTAATTGACTGGTTGCGTTTAGAAGGTAAAGGCTTGTTAGAAGTTATTGATCACGGCGAGGTAAAAAATGTCGAGGCCTTAAAAGACAACGTAAAGCCAGAGTTAATAAAGGACGACATTATTTGGAAAATCCAGGTTGATGATGAAAAAGACTTTTACTACCGTGCTGAAACCGAAAAAGAGCTTCCCGTTGATTTAAACATCAGTTATTTTCTAGACAACGAGAAATTCCCACCAGAAAAAATTGCGGGTCGCGATGGTCGCTTAAAAATTGAGCTCACTGTAAAAAATAAAATTAAAAAGAAGGTAAAAGTTTCCTATTTAAGTTCTGATGAAGAAAGTTACAAAGAAGAGGTTGAAGAAATATATTTGCCTTTAATGGTAATTGTTAACCTCGACCTAAAAGCAGCCAAATTTAGTAACATCGAAACCAAAAATAGCATGCTTTCAGTTAGCGGAGGAACTATGAAATACACCTGGATGATTTTTCCTCAACCCGAAGCAACAGCAACTATTGAAATGGATGGAAAAGACATTGAAACTAGTCCCCTGATTGTCTCAGTTATCCCAAAAATGCCAGATGCTCCCAGCATTGAACTGGAAGAAGATTTTAAAAAAATGAAGGAAGGAATGGAAAGGCTTGGGCTTCTTTCTTCCGTTCAAGCCAAAATTTTAAAAGGTTTGTCAGAAAAATTTGACCCTTCACAGTTTGAGGAATTTTCTTCAGCTACAAGTGGACTGACACTTCTTTACAATGGTATCAAGAAAACGAGAGAAGGAACAGACAAACTTTCTGACTTAATGAGCGTTCAACTAACCATGCTTCAGGCAATAATTAATGGGATTGACACCGGACAGTTTGAGAGCCTCGCTGAGTTAGCTTCAGCTCTCCAAAACCTGCTATCGGGTTTAGAATCTAGCCAAGAAGGGATTGACGGTCTGATAGATTTACTTCAAGGCCAGATATCTGTTTTGGAAGGACTAAAAGAATCCAATGACAACTTAATTTCCTTAGCAGAAGAAACAACTTCGACCGAGTTAATCAACGGTCTTAAAGCTCAAAGCCAAACCATTGAATCATTAATTAACGGAGGAGATATACCTGGTCAGGGAGATCTTTTGGGATTAAAAGATGTCAAATCAAACCTGGAAAATATTTCCCGAGGATTGAATGAGTTAATCAATGGCTTGCAAGCAATCTCAGAACAAGCCGTAACTCTGAACCAGATACCGGAAGCTTTTAAAAACTTTAAAAGCTCACTTGAAACCTTAAAAAACGGTGGAAATCTCAACAGCAATTACTTACCTGGTCTTAAATTTACTCTTGAAGGTTTAAAAGGAATTTCCAATGGTTTAGAAAAAATGGAAAAGGGTTTATCAGGAATGAATAGCAAAATGAACAAATTAGGGAATGTTTCCGACTTGATGACAGAGTTTAAAGAAGTACTGAATGCCTTGGCTGAGGGTGGAGGTTTTCGAGGACATCACCTTCCAGGTCTGAACACAGTCGGTAATGCTTTAAAACAAACTTCAGGCGGTTTGGGTAAAGGCCTTGAAGAAATGAGAAAAGGCAAAGCCATTAAAGAAGCAATGGAAAATGAAGCTGAAAACTACGACACTTTTTTAGGAAAACCTGATGGTGCTCAGGGAAGAGTGCGATTTATTATTAAGATTAGTGGAATTGAGAAATGAGGAATTATAAGAAGAATGAAGCTTTAGCTATTTCACAATCTCGACTAACTCTAACTCGAAATTCAAAACTTTTCCGGCCAACGGATGGTTGAAATCAAAAGTTACAGTTTCCGCTGTTAGCTTTTCAACAATAGCGGAAACAATCTGACCTTCATCGGTTTGAAGCTGAATGGGCTGCCCTTCAATTACAGCGGCACCAGCTAAAACACTGATTGGGAATTCTCTTACTAAGTCCTCCCGCCGCTCACCATAAGCCTTGTCTGGTGAAACAGAAACTTTTTTTATCTCACCAACTTTCATTCCTTCTACTGCCTCATCAACTCCGGGAATTATTTCTCCACTGCCAACCTCAAAAGTTATTGGCTCTCCGCCTTTACTGCTATCAAACTCCATTCCGTCCTCAAACTTACCAGTGTAATGAAGTCGAACCACATCACCTTTTTTTGCCAGCACTAAAGCACCTCCTAAATTAAATTAACATAGTTCACCATAAAGCAAATCGAAGCAATATGCAAATCAAGTGTTAAATACGGCTACTTTTTACTAATATTGAAAATGAAAACATAATTCTTTAAAGGAATCACTGGCTGGTTAATTTGATAGAAGAAATACTTAAACTTTTAAGTAGCGTCGAAGGGAAAGGGTGCTGCCAAAAGCTCCAATAGCCATTCCGCCCAGCAGTAAACCTATAGAAACCTTAATAAAAAGAGCAGAAGCAAAAGTAATATTTAAAAACTTTAACTGCTGAACTATTGACTCAAAGAAACCAATTTTTAAAAAGTAAATAACAATAATTGCTACCATAGAACCAATAATCCCCTGAAGCATTCCCTCTAAAAGGAAAGGAAGCCTGATAAACCAATTTGAAGCTCCAACTAGTCTCATTATAGCTACTTCATTTCGGCGAGCATAAATTGCCAACCTAATAGTTAATCCAATCAAAGAAATAGAAACAAAACCCTGCAAAATAATAAAAACCAAACCAACTGTGCGCAATGTCGAGGTCACCGAGAAGAGTCGTTTAACAATTTGCTGGCCATAATCGAGACTTTCAACCACTTGTTCTTTCCTTAAGCGAGAAGCAACTTCTTCCACATCCCGAGGGTTTTTCAGAGTAATCTGATAAGAAGCTGGAAGAGGGTTGCCGCTAAGGTTTTTCCACATATCAGGTTGGTCCTTGTAAAGCTGCTTAAATCTTTCCAAGGCTTCTTCTTTAGAAATATACTTGACATCTTTTACCTCCGCCCAGCTAATAATCTTATCCTGCAAAGCTTGAATCGTATCAAAACTAGCACCATCAACCAGAAAAGCTTCAATTTCAACTTGATTTTCCAAGCGAGTAACAAACTGATTTAAAGTCAAAACAACAAGAGAAAAAACACCAACGATTAGCAAAGAAAGGGCCACATTGTAAATTGCTGCCAGGCTGATTTCCCAGTTACGCTTAAGAGAAGTAATTGCTTCCCCTAAAAACCAACTAACTCTCATGACCGTAAACTCCCCTTGCCTGGTCTCTCGTTATCTTTCCGCTTTCCAGTGCTATTACTCTTTTCCGCATAGCATCAACCATATCTTTATCGTGTGTCGCCACTACTACAGTTGTTTCCAGTTTGTTTATTCGGTCAAACAAAGCCATTAAATCAAGAGAAGTTGCTGGATCAAGGTTTCCAGTTGGCTCATCAGCTAAAATAATCGGTGGCCTATTAACAATGGCCCGAGCTAAAGACACTCTTTGCTGCTCGCCACCGGAAAGTTCACCAGGAAATTTATGAAGTTTCTCGCCCAACCCAACTAATTTTAAAACCTCAGGAACCTGAGCTTCGATAACAGCTCTTGGCTTGCCAATTACTTCCAAAGCAAAAGCAACATTTTCAAAAATTGTCTTATTGGGAAGGAGCTTAAAATCCTGAAAAACACAGCCGATATTGCGCCTAAGGTAGGGAACTTTCCAACCACGCAAGTGGACAACATCAATCCCAGCAATATAAATTTCACCTGAAGTTGGTAATATTTCTCTGAGCATCAATTTAATTAAAGTGGTCTTTCCTGAGCCACTTGGGCCAACCAAAAAAACAAACTCCCCTCGTTTTATGTGAAAAGAGATATCGCGAACTGCTGGCTCTTTATGGTTAGGATAATATTTTGTTACATTTTTTAAAGTAATCAAATACTCCTTCTCCTTATTAAAAGCTATATTATACCAAATTTATCAGCCAATAAAACTTACTTGAGTAGTTCCAAGGTTGCTCGATAAACATCGTCGGCAGTTAAACCATAAAATTTTAACAATTCACCGACTGAGCCTGATTGACCAAAGGAATCTTTTATTCCGACTTTTCTCATTTTGAAAGGAATTTTTTCAGTTAAAAATTCGGAAACTGCACTTCCAAGCCCCCCAATAACACTGTGCTCCTCAGCAGTAATTAACTTTCCTGTTTTTTCTACACTTTTAATGATTGCCTCTTCGTTAAGAGGTTTAATCGTTGAAGCATTTATAACCTCGGCTTCTATCCCTTCTTTCTTCAGTTTTTCAGCCGCTTCAAGTGAGGCACTAACCATCAAACCGCAAGCTAAGATTGAGACATCTTTGCCTGAACACAAGACGGGATATTTGCCAATATCAAATTGA
Source organism: uncultured Actinomycetota bacterium (assembly GCA_964426525.1). Classification (GTDB taxonomy): domain Bacteria; phylum Actinomycetota; class Aquicultoria; order SKW223; family CALKMS01; genus CALKMS01. The sequence goes on from CAYRQL010000003.1 coordinate 7,562, forward strand.
TAATTAGAAGGAAAGATCATTGGCACAGCTGGTCTGCCCAATCGAATAAAAACTGGGCCTTCTATCTCTGCTGCTTTTAAAATCGCCGACTTTGCCTCGTTATAATCTGCCGGCACTATAACTTTCATTCCAGGAATTGTCCTCATCAAAGCAATATCTTCATAAGTTTGGTGTGAAGAGCCGTCCTCTCCAACGCTTACTCCCGCATGAGTAGGACAGAGCTTAACATTCAGTCGGCAATAACCAATAATATTCCGAACTATTTCAAAAGCTCTACCGCAGGCGAAAATAGCAAAAGAGCCAGTAAAACAAATCTTTCCTGACCTGGCTAGACCGGCAGCCACTCCCATCATATTTTGCTCCTGAATGCCGCACTCAACAAATCGATCAGGATATTTTTGAGCAAACTTAATTGTATAAGTCGACTTTGCCAGATCAGCATCAAGAGCCACCACCCGAGGATTTGTTTCAGCCAACTCCAAAAGGGCCTCGCCCAAAGCTTCTCGAGTTGCCCTTAGCTTTTCTTCAGTCACCAATATCACCCATCATTTCTTCAAAGTTCTTCAAAGCTTCAACCATTTGTTCATAGCTTGGCGGCTTGCCGTGAAAGTCAACAACACCTTCCATGCAAGCAACTCCTTTACCTTTGAGAGTCTCCGCAATTATCACTTGCGGTTTGCCCTTGACTTCATTTGACTCTTCAACAGCCTCAATAATTTCCGGTATTGAGTGACCATTGATTTTTTTGGTCCACCAACCAAAAGCTTTCCATTTCTCAACTACTGGTTCAATGTTCATTACCTCTTCCACCGGACCGTCAATTTGAAGATGATTTAAGTCAACAAAGGCACACAAGTTATCAAGTTGGTAGTGTGCAGCAAACATTGCCGATTCCCAAACAATTCCAGCTTGAGTTTCTCCATCTCCAAGCAAAGCAAACACTCGATAGTTTTTCTTGTCCATCTTGCCGGCTAAAGCCATCCCACAAGCAACCGAGAAACCCTGTCCAAGGGAGCCAGTTGAAATTTCCACCCCAGGTGTCCTTTTCATATCCGGATGCCCTTGAAGAATTGAACCAAGTTTTCTTAAAGACCAAAGTTTTTCTCGGGGAAAATAACCACTTTCAGCTAAAGCTGCATAAAGAAGCGGAGCAGCATGTCCTTTGCTTAACACAAAGCGGTCACGATCTTCCCACTCTGGAAACTCCGGCTTATGGCGCATTAAGTAGAAATAAAGAGTCGTAACAATTTCAACTGCTGAAAGAGAACCTCCAGGGTGACCAGAGCCCGCCTCTCCAATCATCTTCACCACATTCCAGCGCAATTGACAAGCTTTTTTTTCTAATTGCTTAAGTTCAGATAAGGTAATTTTCATTGGAATCCCTCCAGAAAATTTTGTAAAGCTAATGAGTCCCGAGCCCTGATTTCAATCTCCCAATCTATTCTTCCGGTTGAAGCCTGTATTTTATTAAAAGTTACCTGGTCAAGATCAGCCGAAAAACCTTCGCTCACTATCTTCAATAAATTTTCCAGACTTTTCTCCTTTTTATTAGGATCAAAAAGTACTATTCGTTCCTGGTCACCAAAAAGCCAAGGCAATTTAACTCCTAGTGGAGTCGCCAATATTTTCCCATTGTTGATTTCAATCTGCAAAGGAAGACCTTGGCTATCAATAAATGAATTAGCTTGTTCCAATGTCGAACTTCCAGATAAATAAAATCTTTTCCAAGTAATTGAGTTAACAGCAGAACGGCCGCTAAGTAAAGCTCCGACTATTACTTTCACTTCATCAAGTCGAAACTTAACAAATTCAAATTTAGTATCAACATAGGGAGAAGAAGAGATCTTGCCTTCCACTATGTCAAATTGGTTAGAGAAAATGAAAAAGGGAGTGGTTTCTACTTTAACTTCAATTTCCAACCCTTTAAATCGGCGGGAAAGCTCGCTCTTAATAAGCGTCTTAAAAAAATAAGTAATGAGAATAGGGTAAATTAAAAAAACAAAAACAAGGGAGAGAAGGAGAAAAAAAACCAGAGCCCGCTTCATCTTTTCTCTTTTCCCTTTTTTCTCAAATAGCTTAAAAATATTTCCAGATGAGAGTTAACAATCAGCTCTGTTGATATATTCTTTTCTTTTATCAAGCTATAAGCTTCTTCAACTTCCCCAATTAGGTCAGCATAATGAGCATCTGAGTTTAAAGCAGTTAAAACTTGTTTCTCAAAGCATTTTAAAGCAAACTCCAGAGTTAGCTCTTTAGCCCCTTTTCGGGTTGTAGTAGGCAAAAGTGAACTGTTGTTTATTTCAATAATAATTCTTCTCTCTTTAGCTGCCTCAAGCACTGGCTCAATTTCCAGAGGAAAAGCCTGATTAGCAGGATGAACCACCATATCTACATAAGGATTGGTTAGAGCTTTGAGCAAAGTTTCTGTGTTTTTAGCTGCCCCTTGATTCTCGTAACCACAGCGGGGATGAAAAGCCACCCCTACCAAATCTAATTCGGATAGAACACTATCTTCTAGGTCTAAACGGCCTTTATCATCAATAATATTTGCTTCTGCTCCGGAAAAAATCCGAATTCCATTTATCTCTCGGGGCAACACTCTTAAATTAGAAAAGTAGTAAGAATGAGCGCCTCCCGGCAAAGCTGGACCATGTTCTAAAAAAGCAATCCCCTTTAAACCTTTTTTTCGAGCAGCTTCTACTGACTCAATTATAGTGCTAAAAGCATGACCGGATGCCAGAGTGTGGACATGAAGGTCAAGCTCAAATCGTCTCATCTAACTCAGGATAAAGCGGAAAGGCTTCAACTAAATCTTGAACAGTTTTTCGAGCTTCCTCTCGAACATCGCTTTTTTGAGGATTCTTCAATACGCGAGCAATTAACTGCCCAATTTGCACCATTTCTCTTTCTTTAAGACCTCGAGTAGTTACCGCTGGTGTTCCAATTCTTAAACCACTGGTTACAATAGGGCTTTTCGTATCAAAAGGTATGGCATTTTTATTGACCGTAATCCCCACTTCATCTAACAGCTCTTGACCTTCACGACCGGTCAAATTTATCGGAGTTAAATCTAATAGAAAAAGATGATTATCCGTACCACCACTAACAACCCTCAATCCCTCTTCTTGCAATATAGAAGCCAGTGTTTGTGCATTTCTTACTATTTGCTGCTGATAAGTCTTAAATTCTTCAGTCATTGCTTCTTTAAAAGCTACGGCTTTAGCCGCAATTACATGCATCAATGGACCTCCTTGAACCCCTGGAAAGACCGCCTTGTCAATTCGGGGCCCAAACTCTTCCTTAGCTAGAATAAAGCCAGCGCGAGGGCCCCGCAAAGTTTTATGAGTCGTTGATGTAACCACCTGAGAATAAAAAACAGGATTGGGATGAAGCCCAGCAGCTACCAGGCCAGCTATGTGCGCCATATCCACCATCAAAAAAGCTTCAACTTCATCAGCTATTTCTTTAAAAGCCTTAAAGTCAATTATTCTCGAATATGCACTGGCTCCAGCAACAATGAGTCTTGGTCTTTCTCTTTTGGCAATTTCTCTTATTTCATCGTAATCAAGCTTTTCGGTTTCCCGATTTACTCCGTATGAAACGAACTGATAAAGCTGACCGGAGAAGTTTACCGGGCTGCCGTGAGTGAGATGTCCACCATGCCGTAGGTCGAAACCTAAAACTTTGTCTCCTGGTTTGATTAAAGTAAAATAAGCAGCCATGTTTGCTTGAGATCCAGAATGAGGTTGAACATTAGCATATTCAGCGGAAAAAAGCTTTTTTGCCCGCTCAATAGCTAAACTTTCAGCTACATCAACAAACTGACAACCACCGTAGTACCGTCTCTCAGGATAGCCTTCAGCATACTTATTCGTTAAAACCGAACCCTGAGCTTCAAGAACTGCAAGACTAGTAAAGTTTTCTGAAGAAATGAGTTCCAGGGTTCGCCTTTGGCGCAAAAGTTCCCTTTTTATAGCATCAGCTATTTCAGGATCAATTTTTTTAAGATATTCCAAAATTCTCATTTTAAGCGAAATAATAAAACCCTTTCTATTCCCAAACCATCATAAAATGACTTTTCCCAATTCATAAAAGAAGCAAAAATCTCTTTCACCATATCCGACTGTCTCTTCCCAACCTCCACAAGCATTAGTCCGCCAGGCAAAAGAAGTTGGTTAATTTTAACTCTGAGCTTTTCATAAAACTCAAGACCAGAATTTCCGCCATCTAAAGCAACCCGAGGTTCATAATACCTTACTGAAGAAGGCAATGCCATAATTTCATAAGAAGAAATATAGGGAGGATTAGTAATAACTGCTTCAAACTTTTCTCCCTTAAAACTTTTAAAATCCTGATTAATTACTTTCAAACGACACCCAAGGCGATAAAGGTTAGCATTCTCGCAAGTTAGTGCAACCGCTTCAGAAGAAACGTCCAAGCCTATTCCTTCAAGGTCAGTGCGGCTCAAAAGTAAAGAAACTATTAGTGCCCCTGTTCCTGTTCCAATTTCCAGAACCTTCGAATTAAATGGAATCTCTTTAATCGCCGCCTCAAGCAAAATTTCACTCTCCTGGCGAGGGAGAAAAACTCCAGGACGAACCTTAAAAACCCGCCCAGCAAAACAGGTTTCACCGGTAATATAAGATAAAGGAAGGCCAGCCCAGTAACACCTTAAGCCTAAAGCCAGAGCCTTTTTTTCCACTAAAGAAATCTTTTTCTTTAACAATAAGCCTGAGAGACTCTGGCCAGTGATTTCTTTCCAAGCAATAGCACTTTCTGGAAATTTATTTAACAAATTCTTCTCCAATTTAACTTGCTTCCTCCAGCTTTTTAGCGCGCTCAGCAGCTGCTAGAGCTTCAATTATTTCATCAAGGTTTCCTTCCATAACCTGTTCTAGATTGTAAAGAGTAAGGTTTATCCTATGGTCAGTGACACGGTTTTGAGGAAAGTTATAAGTTCGTATTCGTTCGCTACGGTCTCCAGTCCCAACTTGCTTTCTTCTTTCTTGAGCTATTTTTTCGGCTTGTTCTTTTTGTAAATGCTCGTAAAGTCTGGCTCTCAACAATCTCAAAGCTTTTTCTCGGTTTTGAAGTTGAGAACGTTCTTCCTGACACTGAACAACCATTCCAGTGGGAAGGTGAGTAATTCTAACTGCCGAATCAGTCACATTAACATGCTGTCCGCCAGGTCCACTTGCTCTAAAAGTTTCAATCTTTAAATCTTTAGGGTCAATTTTTACTTCTACCTCATCAGCTTCCGGAAGAACAGCTACCGTAGCAGCTGAAGTATGTATACGACCACTTGACTCAGTCACTGGAATTCTTTGAACGCGATGAACGCCAGATTCGAACTTAAGCTTACTGTAGGCTCCTTTGCCTCTCACTTCAAAAATGATTTCTTTAAAACCACCCATGTTGCTGGTGCTAACATCAATAACTTCTGTCTTCCAACCTCTATTTTCCGCGTATCGCTGGTAAACCCGGTAAAGATCAGCAGCAAAAAGGCCAGCCTCTTCACCGCCGGTCCCTGCCCGAATTTCAACTATAACATCTTTTTCATCATTAGGGTCACGACCGATAATTAGTTCTTTAATCTCTTCTTCCAGCTTCTCCTTTGTTTCTTTAAGAATCTTTAGCTCTTCTTTAAGATAAGCTTCTTCTCCTTCTTCTTTGCTATCCCTGATCATCTCTTCAGCAGCCTCAATATCTTTTAACACTTTTTTGTAGCTCTTGATTTTCTCAACTAAATCCACCAGAGACGCTTGCTCTCGCCTAATCCGAGTCAAAAGCTCAAAATCAGTAAGAACCTCCTCTGAAGCCATTTTCTCATTTAAGCTTTCATATTTTTTCTCAATCTCTTCCAGCTGATTCAAATTAAGCACCATGACTCTCCAGTTCAATCAGACGAGATAAAGAAGTCAAAGCAACTTCTATTTGGGGTCTTTCAGGTTCGCGAGTGGTTAGATACTGCATTGCAAGACCAGGGAAGGCAATAAGTTTTACAAACCAGCTCTCCCTGAAGCGCCGGGCTAATTTTATAATCTCATAAGAAACACCAACTACAATCGGCAATAAAGCCAGGCGAAGCAAAAACCGCAAAAAGAAACTATCAACATCTATGAAAGTATAGATAACAACCATAACTACCAGACTTAAGATTATGAAGCTCGTTCCACAGCTGACATGAAATCGACTGAATTGACTGGCAATTTCCGGGTCTATTTTCCCTGATTTCTCAAAGGAATTAATACTTTTATGCTCAGCGCCATGATATTGAAAAACCTTTCTAATGTCGCCAACCAGCGATATGGCTAGCAAATAACTGAGGAAAAGCAAAATTCTGATTACACCCTCAATTAAATTCCGCAAAATCGGACTTTCTAAAAAGGGAAAAGAGCCAATTAGATACTGACTGATTCCAGCCGGAATGAGGATAAAAACACTGATCACTATCAAAAAAGCCAGGAAAAAAGCGCCATACATTTCTTTTTCGCTTGGTGCCTCCTCTTCAAAAACCTGAATGGAAAAGCTTAAAGCTTTCCAGCCCAGAATAATGGTGTCAAATAAAACAAAAACCCCTCTAATAAAAGGTAATTGAAAAAAGCGGTTATTGGCAATAGAATCTGGAATTTTTTCTTCCTTCACCAGAATCTCATTTGCAGAGTTGCGGACAGCTACCACCCAGAAATGCTTGCCGCGCATCATAACACCCTCGAAAACAGCTTGACCTCCAATGTCCACTATTTATTTAACCCCTAAACTAAATTTTTGACACTTTAAGATAAACATTCTCAAGTTTTTGTTTCTCATTTTAAAAAATGATTATAAGCAACTTGACAGAACAAGGTAAATAATATTAAAGAAAGGTTTAATAAAGAAACTTAACAACAGGCTACTTTTTCTTGTCGGAATCTAAACCATACTTTTCTCTAAATTTCTGAACCCGCCCAGCAGTGTCAATAAACTTTTGTTGACCAGTAAAGAAGGGGTGGCATTTTGAGCAAACTTCCACATGAATTTCCGCTTTGGTCGAGCGGGTTTCAAATTTTTCGCCGCAGGCACAAACAACTACCGCAGGTCCATATGCTGGATGAATTTTTTTCTTCATTTTATCCCCCTTTAAATTTTTAGTAATTTTCGGCAACAGCAGACTTCGCCACTTCAATCAGAAAATCAACATTCTTTTTTGTCTCTCTAAGTTTATCAATTAAAAGCTCGAGAGCCTGAGCTGAATCAAGTGCCAGCAAAACTCGACGCAACTTCCAGACCATTTGAGCCTCCTGAGGACTCATCAGAAGTTCTTCTTTACGGGTACCTGAACGCTCAATTTCAATAGCCGGGAAGATCCTCTTGTCTGCTAGTTTGCGATCGAGATGAATTTCCATATTTCCGGTGCCTTTAAACTCCTCATAAATGACTTCATCCATTCGACTGCCAGTTTCAACCAAAGCAGTGGCGATAATTGTTAAACTACCCCCTCCCTCTATATTGCGAGCAGCACCAAAAAAGCGCTTGGGAGGATAAAGAGCAGTTGAGTCAACTCCACCCGAAAGAATTCGCCCGCTAGTTGGAACGGTTAAGTTGTAAGCACGAGCCAGTCGGGTAATGCTGTCAAGCAAAATAACCACATCGTAGCCATGTTCTACCAATCTTTTAGACCTTTCTAAGACAAGTTCAGCAACTTGAACATGGTTGTCGGAAGGCTTATCAAAAGTTGAGCTTACCACCTCCGCCTTAACCGATCTTTCCCAATCAGTGACTTCTTCTGGCCTTTCATCTACTAGAAGAACCATCAGGTGGACTTCAGGATTATTAACAGCAATGCTGTTAGCAATTTGTTTTAAAATGGTGGTTTTTCCAGCTTTTGGTGGAGAAACAATTAAGCCACGCTGACCTTTCCCAATTGGAGCAATTAAATCAATTATCCTAGGAGCTACTTCTCCCCCCGGAACCTCAAGACGCAATCTTTCCACCGGGAAAAGAGGAGTTAACCTCTCAAATGGTTTGCGGTCGCGCGCTCCTTCCGGGTCCTTTTTGTTTACCGACTCAATTCTCAACAAAGCATAGTACTTTTCACTATCCTTAGGGGGTCTAACCTGCCCTTCTACTTCATCCCCCCGCCGCAAACCAAAGCGCCGAATCTGCGAAAGTGAAACATAAACATCTTCCTCGCTGGGAAGATAGCCTCTGACACGCAGAAAGCCATAGCCTTCTGGTAAAATGTCAAGAACGCCTTTCTTTACAATTCCCTCCGAGGGAGCTCGTACTTCTTTCTTTTCTGTTTCCCTTTCAGAAACAACCATCGCTATTTTTTCTCTCCCACCCTCGTAGCCATTTTTGCCTTTTTCAGATTGGCTGGAAACAATGGCTTCAATTAAATCAGCTTTAGCTAACCGTACAGCGTTCTTAACTCCGAGTTTCTTAGCCAGGGTAACAAGATAAGTTCTCTTTTCTTTTCCCAAGCCTTCTCGAGTCAAAGTTTCCATTTTTGTTTGTTCCATTTACCACCTCTTAATTTTTATTAGCCCAGGTCTTTTATCTTTTCCCAGTCTTCAAGAAATTTTTTAATTCCGAGATCAGTTAGTGGGTGATTGACCATTTGCTTTAAAACAGCAAAGGGAACAGTAACAATGTCTGCTCCTATCTTGGCTGCTTCCACTACATGTAAGGGATGCCGAATACTGGCAGCAATTACTTCCGTTTCAAAGCCATAATAATTATAGCATTCAACTATATCTGCTAAAACTGAAAGACCATCATAACCAATATCATCAATTCGCCCGATAAAAGGGCTGACAAAAGCAGCACCTGCCTGAGCAGCAAACAAAGCTTGATTAAGAGAAAAAACAAGGGTCATATTAACTTTTACTCCTTCTTGACTTAACAGTTTAGTAGCTTTCAAACCATCAGGCGTAATCGGAATCTTTACTACTATATTTGGAGCAATTTCAGAAAGCTCCCGAGCTTCGGGAACTATTTCTTCAGCTTTAAGAGAAACTGCTTCGGCACTAACCGAGCCATCGACAATCTGGCAAATTTCCTTAATCAACTCCCTGAAAGAAAGACCTTCCTTGGAAGCCAGAGTAGGATTGGTAGTCACACCACTTACCACTCCCCAGGAAACACCTTCTCTTATCTCTTCAATATTGGCTGTATCAAGAAATATTTTCAAACTAAATCAACCCCCTCTTTTAATTCAATGGGTTCCTTAATGATTTCGGAAGAGGCAAAAACTCGCTGAAAAACTATTTGTAACACATCATTAACGGCAGTGTCAAGGTAAGAAAAGTTTATTACGGGTATCCCTCTTTCTAATGCCAGACCTTTCACAAACTCTCCAATTTTACGAATGCGCTCAAAATTCTGCCGATACTTTTCATAAGGTCTTCGCCCCTCAGTGTCAATCTCTCTCAAAAAAAAGTGACTGCGATGAGCATCCTCGTCTTCCATCCAGACAATTATTGGAATCACCACTGCCTTGTCTTCTAAATCTTTAATAAAATCTATATAACCTGGGACAACATGAACCCCTTCAACCACCACATGTAAGCCTTCGGTTATAACTCTTTTAACTTCTGCTTTTATTCCTTGAACAACAATAGAAGTTTGTTCTCTAAAACCCAGAATCAAAGGATCAGCACCAGGTGGGACAGGAATTCTCAAAACTTTGTCAGCTTCAAAAGAAGAAACATGAAGAGCCGGAATAACTTCGGCTGGATAAACCATTCTCATAATTTCTCTAATAGCATCGGTAGAAACTATACGGGTTATACCAAGCCGATGGGCAACTTCAGAGGCTAAAGTTGATTTCCCAACTCCAGTTGTTCCTCCTACCATCAAAATAAGCGATTTGTCTAACTTTTCAAAAGCCACCCACTTCTTAAAACGCTCGGCAAACTCGGACCCCACATCTTCAGCTAAAATCTTTGCCACCCGCTTGTTAAGCTCTTCAATGGTAAGCTGAAAAATCTTACCGGACTTTAATTCGTTTTCCACTTTTTGAGCCACACTATAAGCATGCATGGGTGACAAACCGGTAGCCATAATTGTCGAAGCCATTAACCCCTTAGAATAAGGAAGGCCATGCTTTTCGCCAGTCACGATTATATGCTTTGGAGTGAGAGTCCTTTTTCTCATTGCTTAAAATTTGCTATAGCCTCTTGAGATAACTTAAGAAGGGCTTTCTCCAGTGGCAGATCGCCGCCGATTGTTTCTGGTTCGTTATCAGTATAAACAATTTTTAACCCTTTTTCAAGAGCAAAGTGAGTAACCAGTTCAACCGCTGTAGCCTTTAATTCAGTTAAAACCAGACTGCACTTATCAGCGTAAAGATTGAGCTCGTTTTTCAACAGCTCTTGATTGGACAAGTTGGTACTAATTCCAACTACTTCACAGTCAAATTTTTCTTCGACATAGACTTTTAATTTGTCACGAATTAAAGAAGAAGCAGTTAAAACTAAGAATACTTTCTCCCCTTTAATACTTTCAAGCGGCCGAGGGCGAAATTTCGTCCAAATTACCTGAATGCCTGGTTTTATTCTTTTTAAGCCATCTGTTATTGTTTTAATCTTATCAGAATTGGCCAGGGGTTCTTCACATTGCGTTAAAACTACAAGGTCAGAAAGGTAAAGACGATAAGGGCCGAGAAATCCTAGCATATATTCAAGCGGCTGATTAGCTGCCGCAACTAGAACAGTCTTATTAACTTTAATAGGCGGAATTGAAGCTCCACTGCCCTCAAAAATGACTATTTTCCCATTCAAAGTGTTAGCCATTGCCGCTGCTTTCTGAACATTGGTAACAAAAGGCATGCCAGCCAACCCCCCACCACATCGACGGGCACCAATTGTTTTCACCTGGCTCACCAGAGCATCTTCAAAGTAATCAGAAGCTGCGTGTTTCCCCTCTTTCCAGGCTTTCAAAAGATAGCCTGGATCGATATTTTCCTCATCTCCCCTGAGAAATTCCGGCTCAGCTGGTCCTCCTCGGCCCATGGCAACCACAATTGGCCAGTAATTATTAGCCTTTAAAAGGCGAGAAAAATAAGCAGAAATCGCCGTCTTACCCACTCGTTTGCCCGTACCAATTAAAGCAACTGATGGTTTTTTCACCATTTGATAAAAGACTGGAGGGTCAAAGCGGAAGTCTGAACCCATATAGCTAACTCCCAGCGAAAGGATAAGACTGGCAAGCTGGAACCGCTCTCGGTAGCCAAGAATAGGCTCGTCACTTAAGTCAACAACCATTTCTGGCTGAACTTCCTGAATTGCCTTCTTTACACTCTTTAAGTAATCTTCCTCTTTGAAAACCGGGGCTTTAAAAGCTTCAAAATTGTAAGAAGAAAGTTTTTCTGTTCCACCCAAAAAAACAATGCCGGCTATTTCATCGCCCCAGTTTTTTATCTCTTCCAGAGCCGATTCCACCACCGAAAAATAATGCTCACCGTCGATCAAAACAACTATCCTTGCGATTTTTTCTCCTCCTTTTCAGCCATCGGGACCAAGCAGTACTCAAGCGGCTTTAGATCAAATTTTGCCGTCAATTCTTTTCCCTCAAAAGGAAAGCAGCGATAAATTAAAACTTTGCTCGGGTAAATATAAATGAGATTATAGCAAGGTCGAGTATAACCTCTCAATCGCAAAGATGAAGTAGTCCCTGCGGTTAAGATATAAATATCTTCAACCCTCCAGAGATAAGGAACATGCTTATGTCCACTGAGAACAAGGTTAACACCACTTTGAACCAAAACCTCCAGGAAATCACCAGCGTCATAAATAATATTTCTTTCTCGTCCCGTCCCTGGAATGGGAATTAAATGATGGTGAAGGGCTACAATTTTGAAACCCTTTTGTCCAGTAAAATTTTGCTCGAGCCATCGATATCGTTCTCTTCCTATTCGACCATCATCGAGGTCAGGCTGGGTCGAATCGAGCGCCGCTAAAATAACCTTTTTGAGTTTAAGAAAAATATTTCGTTCTCCAAAAATCTCTTCAAAGTGGAGATAACCAACATTGCGAGAGTCGTGATTCCCAGGTATCACTACCAACTCCGAGCACTCAAGCTGCTCCAAAAAAGAAGCGGCCGTTTTAAACTCCTGGCGAAAGCCCATCTCAGTTAAATCACCGGTTACAATTACTAAGTCAGGGTGGTAGTTATTAACTTCTTTTATCGTTTGCGACAAAAGATTAGAGACAAAATACTGAGAGCCAGCATGAAAATCAGAAATTTGAGCTATGGTAAATGGTTTTCCCTCTGACATGTAGCTCCTTTCAAACCGAAGTAAACGCCTTTATTCTATCAAACCCTTCAAAAAAGAAAAAGGACAAGAAGGTCAATCTTAATAGGAACTTAAATAAATAATCGCAATCCATTAAACTTATTGCGTTATGATTCCGGCTTCAACAACAGGAAAAAGATATTTTATCTATGTTTTTCTCTTTCTCTTACTATCTTCTTTTGCTTTTCTTCCAGGATGTAAGAAAGCTGGAAAGAAAGCTGGACCGCCTTATCTTCCTCAATCTCAAATAAACCAGTTTCATTCTGCAACATCAGTTAAAGTAACTGAAAAAATAACTTTCGCTGTTTTTGGTGACAATCGTCCCTCTTCTCCTCTCTTTTCGCAACCTCGAACTTTTAAAAAAATTCTAACTCAAATTAAAAAACACCACCCTGATGTGGTGATTTCTACTGGTGACTCAGTTTATGGCTCCCTTGACCGTTACACTTACGAAAAGCAATATCAGGAGTTTGTTTCCTTGATTGAAGAAGTCAAACTTCCTTTTTTTGTAGCCCTGGGCAACCACGATTCCCGAAGCAAAGAAGGAATCAAACTTTACCAAAAATACTTTAGCCCTGAAACTTACTTTTCTTTCAAAATAAATGAAGCACTTTTTATTGTTCTTGACACTGAAACTCAACCAGGAAAAGTAAATAAAAAACAACTACAATGGTTAAAAGAAACACTGAAAAAATCCAAATCCTCAAATATTTTTGTTTTTCTTCACCGTCCGCCTTTTTCTTTGATGAACCCTCAAGCCGAAAAAAACAAACACCTTTCCTTTGTTGACCTGAAAAACAGAGACCAGCTTGTGTCAATACTAAAAAAAGCCAAAGTTAAAATAGTTTTTGCTGGCCATGAACATTTTTTCAATCAAAGTAATTTCCAGGGTTTAAAACAAATTATCACTGGCTGTGCCGGGTCTTCACCTTACGCTGATTTTTCCCATGGTGGCTTAGCTCACTTTGTGCTGGTTGTCGCCGAAAAAGGAGATTTAAAAATCAAAGTTATTGACGAAAACGGTAAATCTTACCCGCCGGAAAGGTTTAAAACTCCTGTCTTTCCTTAAAAAGGTTATTTCTGGCAACGAGAACAGAAATGAGTGCCTCTTCCGCCCAGACGAATCTTTTTAACTGGTAGCCCGCAACTATAACAAGGAGCGCCCTCCCGACGATAAACTTTTAATTTGTAAAAATAATTTCCTCTTTCCCCGGAAAAATCAACATAATCTCGAAAAGTAGTTCCCTTTGCCTCAACAGCTTCACTTAAAACCTTTTTTATTCCGTTAAAAATTCTTTCCATTTCCTCTTCTGTTAAAGTAAAAACAAACCGGTCAGGCTGAACTCTGGCAAAATAAAGAACCTCGTCAGCATAAATATTTCCGATGCCAGCTATAAAACTCTGGTCCATTAAGAGAGGTTTAATTTTTTTTCTACTTTGCCGGCGGAGCATATTAAAAAACATTTCTCGACCAAACGAACCCTCAAGAGGTTCAGGACCCAATTTAGAAAGTATTGCTTTCTTTCCTGGTGGCTCAACCAGTCTTAAACTGCCAAACTTTCTTAAATCCTCAAAGGTAAAGCCCATTTTGTCAAAATAAAAAACTGCCCGAGTCGACGGACTAATTTTCGCTTGCTTCCCTTTAAACTCAATAATCCGACCCGTAAGTTTAAGATGGATTATGATGGTCAGGCTTCCAGAAAGCTCAATCAAAATAAGCTTCCCTCGACGATAAACCCTCAATACTTTTTTGCCTTCAACCAGAGTTTGAAAAACATCTTTGTTAACATCTCTTAAGACTTCAAAAGAAGGAAGCTCGACTCTATCAATCACTTTTCCTTTAATCTTGGCATTTAACTGATTAACGATTGTCTCAACTTCTGGTAGTTCAGGCATCAGTCTCGCCAGCGGTAGTTAAAATAGTAAGTTAAAATTGAACCTAAAAGAATTGCCCAAAAAGTAATTAAATAAAAACTAAAAGCGATGCGGCTTAATTCTTTACCACGATTTTCCTTCTTATCCTTATCTAAATTGGAATTTTCTCTTGAAAGAAACTCTTCTCTCCACTCTTTTTCCAGCTTGGCTGCGCTTTCGCCGGTAAGATAGGAAATTGAAGCTCGACCACTACTTCCAGCCGATAAAGAATCGACCAGAAGCGGAAGTTTTTTCCATCCGACTTTTTTCACAATATAACTTACAATGTTGGCAGATAGCTGGCAGAAATCTTCTCTTTTATTTTCGCTTAAACAAAAAATATCTTTCGTTTCTTCCAACTGGCGCCATTCATAATAGCTTGAAGCCTTGCTAAGGGGAAAATCATCATCCTTGTTGTTGATAACATTAAAGGCAAAATAACGGGCTAACCCTTCTCGAAACCAGTAAGAATCATCGGCGTCTGATAAACTATAACAGACGAGACGAGAAGCTAATAAATCCACATCTTCTTTAGAAAAATCAACTGAAAGTAAAGCGAAGGGGTTTTTCTTTAAAGAAACATAAGACTTCTCCTTGCCTAAAATCTTTTCTGCATCACTTGGTTTAAGAAGAAAAATATCCAAAGGCTGATTAAAACGCCGGGAGAAAGCTCTTTCCACTACTGAAAGCGCCGGGAAAAAAGAGGAACGGGCTCTCTCAAAATCAACTTCTCGATGATAATAAAATTTAAAAGGTGGTTCTTCTTCTGACTGCCATTTCTCCTGTTTTATTTTCTCCACTGCCTCTTGAAATTTTTCCCACTCAGTCTTTGGCAACCTGGTGCTTTTTAAAACTAAATTTTGTCTGAACATCACCAAACCAATAAACAAAAGAACAAAAACTGGTGTCAAGATAACAAAAGTGATTTTTAATCTCTGAAAAAGTTTATTCACATTGACCTCAAACGAGCAATTCTTTCTTCTATTGGGGGATGAGTAGAAAAAAGCTTGGAAAAAAACTTCTCATCTTTAAAGGGATTAGCAATGAAGAGATGAGAAGTAGCTGAAGTTGCTTGAGGTAAAGGCGTTGAGTCCTTAGCAATCTTTTCTAAGGCGCTAGCTAAACCTTCGGGGTATCGAGTTAACTTTGCTGCTTCAGCATCGGCTAAAAACTCTCGCCGACGGGATAAAGCTAACTGTATCAAAGTAGCAAAAAGAGGAGCTAAAAGTGCTAGGATAAAAGCAATAAGAGCCAGTATAGGCGAAGCCTGCCGTTCATCATCCGAATCGCCCCAGAAAAGTAAACGTAGAAACCACTCGGAAATTAAAGCCACCGTCCCAACCAGAACCGCAGCCAGAGTAGCTATTTTTATGTCATAATTAGCAATATGAGACATTTCATGAGCTATAACTCCTTCCAATTCTACCCGGTTTAGCTTTCTTAAAAGCCCTCGAGTAATAGCAATAGCTGAGTTTTCAGGGTTTCTTCCAGTAGCAAAAGCATTAATAGCCTCACTTTCGATTATGTAAGCTTTAGGTTTTGGCATTCCAGCAGCAATTGCTAAGCTTTCAACCACATTGTATAGATACGGCTCCTCGTTGTGAGAAACCGGGTGAGCTCCAGAAATCGCTAACACTAACCGGTCGCTAAAATAATAACTGCCAAAACTCATCGTAGTAGCTACTATCAGAGCTAAAATTAAGCCCAACCAACCATTCCCAGCCAATTTTCCAAAAAGCCAACCCAGCCCGAGAACAAAAGCAACAAAAAATATAATCAAAAGCCAGCTACGAAATTTGTTTCGGGAAATCTCTTCGTAAATCATTCCAAAACTAACTAAAACTGGACTTTTACTGCTTCTTTTTCTCCCTCTTCTATTTCAAAGTACTCTGCTGGCTGAAAGCCAAAAATCGAAGCAACAATATTTGAAGGAAAAACTTGAATAGCATTGTCGTAAGACATAACGCTATCGTTATAAAACTGCCGCGCATAGGCAATTTTGCTTTCAGTTCCGGCTAGTTCCTCTTGCAACATCATAAAGTTTTGATTTGCTTTGAGGTCTGGATAGTTTTCGGCCACTGCAAAAAGAGTCTTTAAAGTTGAGCTAAGAAAATTTTCTGCCTCAGCTTGTTCTTTCACCCCTTGAGCTTGAATAGCTTTAGCCCTAGCCTCAGTAACCCTTTCAAAAAGCTCCTTTTCGTGGGAAGCGTAGCCTTTAACCGTTTCCACCAAATTAGGAATTAGGTCATAACGCCTCTTAAGCTGAACATCAATTTGGTGCCAGGCATTGCGGCAGCGATTCCTCAAAACAACTAAGCGATTAAAGATAGCAATAACTGCCAGAATTAAAACGAATACTAAACCCAAAAACACCATACCTAAACCCATGCTGCCTCCTTTCAAGCACTTAAGATTTTCTCACAAAAAATATTATTTTTCTTTGCCAATTATATATAATTATATACTATGTTGCCGCTTCGAGACCGAAACCCAACTAAAAGAGTTGCTTTTTTTACAGTTATTCTGATTATTGTTAATTCGTTAATCTTCCTCTATCAGCTCACAATAGGAAAAACCCTTGAGAGAGAGATTATTCTTACTTATGGTTTTACACCAGCTGGTTTCTTTCTCCCTTTACTTAAGGGCAACTTTAGTCAAGAAATTTTTATTCCCTTATTTACTTCTCTTTTTCTTCACGGAAGCCTTTTGCACCTTGGCGGAAACATGCTTTTCCTCTGGATTTTTGGCAACAATATTGAAGATGCTCTTGGTCACCTTCCTTTTCTGCTTTTTTACTTCTTTTGTGGCGTTGCAGCCAATCTTGCCCACGGGCTCGCCAACCCTTCCTCCACCATACCGGCAGTGGGAGCCAGCGGTGCTATATCAGGAATCCTAGCTGCTTACTTAATCTTTTTCCCTGGAGCTCAGATAGTTACTTTAATCCCTTTGTTCTTCTTTTGGGAAATAGTCGAACTGCCAGCTTTAGTTGTAATTGGTTTTTGGTTTTTGTTACAAGTAGCTAATAGCTTCCTCGCTGTTTCCTCAGGAAATAGTGGCGGTATTGCCTGGTTTGCTCATATTGGTGGTTTTTTGGCTGGTTTATTCATCGCGCTAATGCTTAGAAAAAAAATAAGAAGAAGGCAATACTATCGAGATTACTACTATTAAGATGCCAGCGGCAGGCGGTCTATTACCTTTTCAACTCCCTCTCTTAAGCCATACATTCTTTTTAAAACAGAATAAAAAAGGCAAAATAAAACCGCTAGCAACGACTTAGCTAAAAGGTGGCCAATTAAAATTTCAAAAACCGCGGGACTGGAGTAGAAATTGGTTAAAACAAAAACCAGACTATCAAGCCAGAGTACTGAAATTAACGAAATAAAGACAGTAGTTTCACGTGGCCAGTTAGCAAACCTTAGACCCAAATAGTTATAAAGTAAAATAAGGAAGAAACCATCAATAATAAAGGCAATAAGCGAAAAGAAGGTCGTTTTGGAAAACAGTAAAAACATTTTCTCCATTTGCAAACCGGGAAAAACTAGATTTGCGTAAGGTAAGTAGGACAAGCGAAAATAAAAAAGGAGGGATAAGGCAATCTGAAAAAAACCGCCAAGAACGATTACTTGAAAATATCGGCGAGCCCCTCTGATGCCTTCGAAGTCATAAAAAAATAAAATCAGAAAAAGCACCAGGACAAAGGTGGCAGTTGAACCAAGACTTATTTCCCAGTTAAAAAATTTTTGGATAACCAGAGAAGCAGAAATGTTAGCAATAAAATAGCTTGATACAGCTAAAGCTAAAGCCAAGCATGGACCAAATTTTTTTCTAAAAGCCATCGTTAAGAAAACTAATCCTTGAAGCAAGAGAGCTTCCAAGAAAACCCAGACTAAATGTAGCACTTTGTTCTCCCTCTAATCTGCCTCAAAAAGTTTTTTTGCTAGCTTTAAAGAGCTTGAAAAGGGATAGTGCGATGAAACCCCTGATAATATTCCTTCAAGTCCCTTAAACTCATCCTTGACTTCAGCTCCCTTCTCGGTTATTACCAGCCTACGAATACGGGTATCGTGTTCGCTTGCCCGATGCTTAATGATAAGCAAAGCCTTTTCAAGATTGGAGTTCACTTCCACCAATCGGAGTTGAATTAAAGTATCCACCATGTAAGACAGGCCATACGGAGTTACACTCAGACAACCAGTTAAAACATCATCTTCCTGAGCTACTAAAACTGTTAAATTATGTCGACGAAAAGCATTAAAAAGAGCATAAATACATTCCCTCAATTCCCCGGGGTCTTTAAAAAGGCGCTCAAAGTGATTGACAGAATCAAGAAAAATTCGTTGAAACTCATTCTCACTTATTAATCGATCAAACTCCCCATCGGTTTCGAAAAGCAATGACTGAAAAGCCTCTGGAGAAGTAAAAATAATTTTAATTGCATCTTTCTTTTCAAGATTTTTAAGGTCAATTCCAATTGACAAAGCATCGCGATAGAGGTCTTTAGGAAAATGTTCAAAAGTAATAAAAAGACCCTTTTCCTTTGATTTCGCCCCCTGAGCCAGAAAAGTTAAGCCCAGAGTTGTTTTTCCAGAGCCAGGAGGTCCCTTAACTACCCCGATAGAGCCTGAGTGTAAACCCCCTCCAAGCATTTTGTCTAAGATTTTAACCCCTATCTCAACTCTTTCACCCATTGCTCCCTCCCAGGAAGCAATACCTATAATTATCTTACACCTTTTTTCAGCAAAAGTGAAAGAATTTTTAAGCGCAAAAGGCGATTTTCCAGAGCTTGATCAAAAAGTCGAACTTTTTCGGCAAAATCCTCACTGGGCGTGTATGAATAAATAACATTTCCTCCCCCTCTTTTCTGGACTACTCCTTTTGCTTCCAGCTTCTCGAGTGCTTCCTCAATGCTTTGCACTGAACGACCCAGCCGGGCTGCTAAACCAAAAGCTCCATCAACTACCCCGGGATTATGATAAAAGAAGAGTATCAAATCCCAGCTAACAAAAGAATCTAAATATTCCATGATAAACTGCTCCAACTGTGGGTCGAGTTCGTTAGCCATTTAGCCTTCCCTTTCCAACTTTATTTTATTTAATTTATCGACATTTTTTCTAAAAAAATTAATCCCGTATACAATATGTCGACAAACTTCTTTTATCATCGAATTTTACCATCGAATCTTAACTGGAGTCCCAACTTTAACTAAATCAAAAAGTTCAATAACATTCCAGGGATACATTCTGATGCAGCCATGGGAAGCCGCATGGCCAATTGAACCTATCTGAGGAGTCCCGTGAATTCGCACCAGGGGAGCTGAAAGGTCAAGAGCTCGAGGGCCAAGAGGATTGCCAGGACCGGGGGGTATAAACTCTGGCATATCTTTCGACCAGTTCATATGAGGATTTCGCCAGACAGGATTTCTTCTCTTACCAATAATTTTCCAGTCACCAACTGGAGTTGGAAAGTCAAAACGCCCAATTGCTACCCGGTAAGTCTTGATAACTTTACCATTGCGGTAAAGATAAAGCCGACGCTCAGATAAATCAACAATTATATAAGTAGTGTCGAGATAAAAGCTCCACTTTTTTATAGCAGTGTTACCTGCCAAATCTCTAACTTTTGCCCTGACCGTGTAAGTACCGTCTTGAGTTAAAGGAAGGGCGGAAACTAAAATTTTTTCTTCAGGCTTTAATAAACCTTTTAAAGGCTTCCCATTAACCAAAAAACTTCCACCGCGCAAAGCCAAATTATCTGAAACCTCAACTTGAAGATAGATACTACTTGCCTGATAAAGCTCACCGGGTGCCGGCGAAACCAAACCGATATACGGACTAATAGGATCAACGAACACCCGCTTGCGAAAAACCGAAGTATTACCGGCTCTATCAAAAACCTTAATAATTAAATCATTTTCGCCACTGGCTAAAAAAATCTCCCCCTCTAACTTCCCATTCTTATCTGATTTCAACAGATAGGAATGAGAAGTAGGCGAAAAAACATAAACGCTGGCCAAGGGCTCAGTCTGAGCCTCGAAGTTCCAGGTTGAAGTAGGGTAATAAACATTTTCATTTAAACTATTAGCCACCTTAAAAAAAGGCGGAGTAACATCAAGATAATAATTATGATTAAAAGAGACTTTCTTCTTGTACCTTCCGGCTATCTCAACTAAACCGACAATCTGAACACAATGTTTTCCTTCGGAAAGAATAAAATCAGCTTTTTTTCGCCAGTTCCCCTTAAAGTAGTTGCGTGGAAAAGAAACGCCATCAACCTGAATTTCTTTAAACTTCCATTCCAGCCCCGGTAAAGTGGGGATAAAAAGTTCCACCTCAACCCTTTGATGATTTAAAACAGAAAAATTTGCCGGCTTTTGTTGAATAAATTGCCTAGGATAAGAAAAGTAAATGGCTACCAAAGCTAAATACACCAAAGTCAAGAAGATAATCAAAAAAAGAAAACCTTTGAAAGCTCTAATCATTATTTCCGCCCACCTAAAATCAAAAAATAATCAAAAACAAACTACTTTTTAATTATATCACGTCCCCTTGAAACTTAAGATTGTGATAGTATATTTCTTTAAGTTTCGGGAAAGAGGAGGTTAGATGGAGAAGGTAGAGATTGAAAAAATAAGAAATATTGCCCTGGCTGGACACGGAGGCAGTGGGAAAACATCTCTAATTGAAGCGTTACTTTTTGTCAGCGGGCAAATAAATCGGTTGGGAAAAGTTGAAGAAGGCAATACCACAAGCGACTTCGAACCAGAGGAAACTAAAAGGCAAATTTCAATTAGTCTGGCTCTCGCTCCTCTTTTTCATCAAGGAAATAAAATAAATTTTCTCGACACTCCAGGTTATGCTGACTTTATTGGAGAAGTTGTTAGCGGTCTATCAGCAGCTGACTCTTTAATAATTGTTGTTGACGCTTTGAGTGGAGCTCAAGTTCAAACCGAAAAGGTTTTTCGTCTGGCTGAAGGAAAACCAGTCGCTTTTTTCATTAATAAGCTCGACAAAGAACACGCCAGCTTTGAAGATTCTCTCCAATCAATCAAAGAGATACTTGAAATTAAACCAGTTATTTTTCAGTTTCCCCTTGGTGAAGGTGCCGGTTTCAAAGGAGTAGTCGACCTTCTCTCGCAAAAGTTCTATTCGCCTGGAGAAAAAGAAGAAAAGGAAGAAGAAATACCGACCGACCAAAAAGAAAAAGCTGCTACCTTAAGAGAAAGCATCATCGAAGCGGCAGCCGAAGGAGAAGACGAGCTATTAGAAAAGTATCTTTCAGAAGGTGAATTAACTGAGGAAGAAGTTATTAGAGGTTTAAAGAAAGCCTTTGCGGCTGGCTCATTCTTTCCTGTTTTTTGTGGTTCTTCAACGAAGCTGTGCGGACTCAAACCTTTATTAAACTTAATTGTTCAGATTTTTCCCTCCCCCCTCGAAATTGTTGTTAAAGGATTAAAAGAAGGCCAGGAAATAACCATAAACCCCAAAGACACCAGTTTAGCTGCCCTGGTTTTTAAGACTGTCACTGACCCTTATGTTGGCAAGCTCAGCTACGTCAGAGTCTTTTCAGGCACAATAAAAAGAGAGAATCAGATTTACAATGTTAATCAGGAGAAAAAAGAAAGAATAAGCCATCTTTATCTTCTAAGAGGTAAGCATCAAGAAGAAATAGAAGAAGCAATATCCGGAGATATTTTAAGCATTCCCAAGCTCAGTGAAACTTTCACTGGCGACACCCTGACTGAAGAAAAAAATAAATTAATAATTCCCCCACCTAAGTTTCCAACGCCCGTTTTTTCAGTAGCCATCGAACCAAAAACTCAGGGCGATGAAGAGAAACTTTCCACCTGCCTGCAGAAACTAGCCGAAGAAGACTTAACTCTGCGGGTCAGTAGAAATACCGAAACCAAACAAACCGTGGTCGCCGGATTAGGTGACTTACATCTTGAGATTCTAACTGAAAGGTTAAATCGAAAATTCAAAGTTGAAGCCAGGCTTCTTGAACCACGCATTCCTTATAAGGAAACCATAAAGACCTCAGCTAAAGCGCAAGGAAAATACAAAAGACAGAGCGGAGGTCGTGGCCAGTATGGAGATGTCTGGCTGGAAGTTGAGCCTCTTCCTCGAGGCAGCGGATTTGAGTTTGTCGACAAAATAGTCGGCGGAGTTGTCCCAAAAAACTATGTCCCAGCCGTTGAAAAGGGAGTAAAAGAAGCAATGGAAAACGGAATTATAGCTGGTTATCCTGTAGTTGATGTAAAAGTCACCCTGTATGATGGTTCTTATCACCCGGTTGACTCCTCTGATATGGCTTTTAAAATTGCCGGTTCAATGGGTTTTCGCAAAGCAGCTTCAGAAGCATCCCCAATCCTATTAGAGCCAATTATGTTAATGGAAGTGACCGTCCCCGAAAAATATATGGGAGATGTCATGGGTGACATTAGCAGCAAGCGGGGAAAAGTTTTGGGAATGGAATCAAAAGGGAAGTACCAGACAGTAAAAGCACAGGTGCCTTTAGCGGAAATGTCAAAATATGCCACCGAGCTTCGATCTCTAACCCATGGCGAAGGGTCATTCGTAGCCGAGTTTTCTCACTATGAAGAAGTCCCCTTCGAGCTAGCCAAAAAAATAATCGAGCAAGCAGCGAAAGAAAAAGAAAGCGAATAGGCTAAAAAATTTTCTGATAAGCCAGATAAAAAAAGGAAAAACCAAAAATGACTAGAAAAATACCGCAAGCTTTTAAAAGATAAAAATAAAAGCGGCTGTGAAGCAAGTCTTTTCCCTTAACAATCAAAAAAGACACTAGAGAGTACCAGGCAAGATCACCAGTTAGATGGCCAGTAAAGAAAGAAACCAATCCAGCCAAGCCTGCTCGGTTTGAAGAGTAAAGGAGAGCCGCTCCAATGCTTACCCACCAAATAAACCAGTAAGGGTTACTCAAGCTAATCAGAGCACCAGCAGCAAGAGCTGGAAGTTCCTTTTTACTTTTTTTCTCTCTGATAATGTTTAACTCCTCAATCTTTTCCCTCAGCATCGGCCAAGCCATCCATAAAAGAAAAATTCCTCCAGCCAGCGAAATTATAAAAATCAGATAATCATTGAATAAAAGTGGTTTTAAGCCAGCAATCAAAAGCACAACCATTAAGCTTTCTAAAAAACCGTGTCCAACAATTAGTAGAGGACCAACCAAAAACCCCTCTCGGTAAACTCTTTTGATGGTTAAAGTTAGCAAGGGACCAGGCGCTACCGCACCTGAAAGGGCAATTAAAAAACTTAACCAAAAAATAGAAAATAAACTTATCAACTACCTTCTTCCTTACCTTCGGCAATAGGAACATACTGAACAGAAGGCCTCTTCTGAGGGGACTGTGGGTAAAGTCTCATTAAAAAGTAAATTTCTGACGGCATCTCATTGTTTACTGGCAAATCCAGCTTTCGAGCTTGTTCATAAGTAATTGGATAATCGTGCGTCCAGTTGCCACTGGTTAAAATCCGAGCCAGCTTTAAGGCTTTTGGTTTGCTTAATCTTCGAGATAAAACTTTAGCAACTAACTCCTGAACTTGAGAAACAGCTTTTTCAGCAACGTCAGCCAGAATTAAAGTCTTATCATCAATGTTTTCTAGTTTCTTCCTTCGTACCGCTCTAAGCACCGAAACCGCTGGAAATTCGCCAAGTTGAGGATCCAGCGGACCTAAAACTGCATTTTCATCCATAACTATCTCATCGGCTGCTAAAGCAACCAGCGTACCGCCCGACATTGCGTAATGGGGAATAAAAACTGTCACTTTAGCTGGATGCTTACTTAAAGCCAGAGCAATTTGCTCAGCTGCTAAAGCTAAGCCTCCAGGGGTGTGAAGAACAAGATCAATTGTCACTTCAGGCGGAGTCATTCGAATAACCCGCAAAATTTCTTCAGAGTCTTCAATATCGATATAGCGAAAAATTGGTATTCCTAAAAAGCTAATAGCTTCTTGCCGATGAATCAAGGTTATCAGTCGAGACTTCCTTTTTTTCTGTATTTCTCTCATTAAGTGATAGCGTTGAGTTTCAATAATTCTCTGCCTTATTAACGGCCCCAGAGAAAACGCTAAAAAAGCTAACCAGAAAATTTCAAAAAAGCTCATATTTTTTTCTCTGATTTAAGCATTGATTTTGCTCGCGCCAAACTTCTCTGGTAGCGTCCTTCATCAGGTGATAAGGCACAGCAAAGCTTCAGCGGCGCCAGAGCCAAAACCGGCTTTCCCATTTTTATTAAGCACAAGCCCAGCCCAAAATAAGCAAAGCTATTGGTCGGGTCAATTTCTAAAGCTGCCTCAAACTCATTTTTTGCCTTTTCTAATTGCCCCGAATTATAATAAGCTCGAGCTAATGCTTCTCTTATTGAGCCTTTTTGAGGCATTTCCAACTTAGCTTGCTCAAAATAAAAAATAGAACGAGTATAATCGCCTTTTTCCAAAAGCCTCTTGCCTTTGACAAACCAATTGTAAACTTTCGACAACCTGCTCGCTCCTTTATTTAATCCCACTAAATTAACAAACTTAATTATAAAGACCGTTAGAAAAATTAACAAACTATTTGGTTGCTCACAAGTAGCAACTTAAATTAAAATAGAAAGCGAATTGGCAAAGATAAAACCTTTCCGAGGAATCACTTATAATATAGAAAAGGTTGACATTAGTAGGGTAGTTTGTCCTCCTTACGACGTCATTACTCCTGAAAGCCAGGAGAATTTTTATAATCTCTCCGACTACAATGTTATTCGATTAGAACTTGGGAAAGAATTTGATGGAGACAATGAAAAAGAAAATAAGTATCAGCGAGCAAAGAGATACCTTCAAGATTGGTTAAAGAAGAAGGTCCTTTTTAAAGAAGATATGCCTCATATTTATATTTACGCGCAAGAGTATGTGAGCAAAAATCAAGAGCTAAAAGAAAGAATTGGCTTAGTTGCACTGGTAAGATTAGAAGATTTCGAAAAGGGAATTATTTTGCCCCATGAGAAAACTATGAGCAAACCCAAAGCAGACCGTCTGGAACTGCTTAAAACTGTTAAAGCAAATATAAGCCCCATCTTCGGCCTCTACCAGGACGAAAGCCGAATAATAAACAACTCTTTGAAAGCAGCAATCTTTCGAACTCTTGGGCCCTATCTTGAGTTCACCGACCAGCAAGGAGTTAAACATTCACTCTGGAAAATTTGCGACTCTGAACTTATTCAAAATATCCAGAAGTTTTTTGAAAATAAGCAGATTCTCCTCGCTGACGGTCACCACCGATATGAAACAGCCCTGAACTACTGCCAGCTAATGAAAAAAGAAAATCCATCGCTGGAAGCTCCCTGGAACTATGTCATGATGACCCTGGTAAATATAAATGAAAACCCAACTATATATGGCTATCACCGCCTGGTCAAAGTTTCTCTTTCTCCCGACGAAATTTTATCCCTGGTTAAAGCCGAATTTGACTTAACCCAGCTAACCGACTCGCACTTGCTAGAAAAAAATTTAAAAAAAATCAAACAATCTCTTGGACTTTATATTAAATCCCAATCTTACTGGCTTGTGCCCAAAAAAGAAGCTCTTAAGTCGATTTTCTCTCCTCACTCTAAATACTTAGATTTAGGGTCTTTTTTAGCGCAAGAGCTTATTATCAAAAAACTTGAAGAAAGAAAAGCGCTGAAAAAAGGAGATATTCAATATATTGACGATTTTCAGCAAGCAATCAAACTGGTAAACAAAGGTGAATTCAGTTTTTTGATTGCTCTTAATCCAGTCGGCGTAAAAACCATCTGGGAGATAGCCAAAAGCGGCCTGCGCTTGCCGGAAAAAACTTCTTACTTTTATCCAAAGCTCTGGACCGGTTTGGTATTTAGGACCTTAGACTAAAAAGCAGCAGAAAGAACTGTGGCGACTTAATTTTTTTTGCTTCTATCTTCTTTTCCCTCTTTTCCTTTTTTAGGCCAAATGAGATACCATTTTGAATCTATTAATTTCAAAGAAATTTTTGCCTGGGAAGTCACGAAAAATCCCTGTTGCTTATCCAACTCTGTTATCTCAACTGTAACTTCAGCCCGGTCTCCTTTTATTTCTTCATTAACCACTTTCACTTCTTTAAGTGAGAATTTCTTATCCAATTTTTTAAGCTCATTAATATATCCTTCCTTAGTGATTGCGGGAGGGTTTTCCGGTAAAATTAAATCGTAGGCTTTTGAAAATTGTTTTTTTGAAAGCAGACTATAATACTTCTGAACCGTCTTTGAAGGCTTTGGGACTTTCAAGCCACAACCTGCTAGTAACAAAAAAACTGAAAATATTCCTAATAATAAAAAAAATGTTTTTCTCATCTTGACCTCTCCTTTGCTTCTTTTCTTAAAAAAGCCAGCATAAAGTGGCTTAGCATCCCATCAAGCACTGCTTCGGCCCTCGGCTCTTCCAATTCTGTACGGTGGTCTTTAACCAAATTATACGGGTGGAGTATGTAAGACCGAATCTGGCTTCCCCAGGCGATTTCCTTTTTCTCTCCTCTAATTTTTTCCATCTCTTCTTCTCGAGCCTTCTTTTGGTATTCAAATAGCTTAGATTTAAGTATTTCTATGGCTTTTTCGCGGTTCTGAAACTGTGAGCGCTCGCTTTGGCATTGCGAAGTGATTCCGGTCGGAAGATGAGTTATGCGGACTGCTGAATCAGTCACATTAACATGTTGGCCACCCGGACCACTTGCTCGGAAGGTTTCAATTTTTAATTCTTTTGGGTCAACTTCAACTTTTATTTCTTCGCCAATAGCCGGTATGACATCAACAGAAGCAAAAGAAGTATGGCGTCGGCGATTGAAATCGAAAGGAGAAATTCTAACCAATCGATGAACCCCTTTTTCTGATTTTAAATGTCCATAAGCATATTTCCCCTTCACTACCATAGTAATATTTTTCAGGCCTGCTTCTTCACCCGATAAATAATCAGTAATTTCAACTTGATAACCATGCTCTTCAGCCCATCTTGAGTACATCCGTGCAAGCATCTCAACCCAGTCGCAAGCTTCAGTTCCACCCGCGCCAGCATGAATTGTTAAAATGGCGTCTTTAATATCAAACGGCTCAAAAAAAAGACTCCTTATCTCAGCTTCTTCCAACTCTACTTCTAACCTGCCAACCGCTTCAGCTAAAGCTTTTTCGCTTTCTTCCTCACCTTCTTCGTATAGCTGAAGCATCACTTCGGCTTCCTCATAAAGCTCATTTAGTTTGTTCCATTCTTCAATCTTTTCTTTTAAATCGTTCAGACGACTTGTAACTTTTCGAGCCTCCTTCGGATTTGACCAAAAAGTGGGTTGTGAAGCCCTAAGCTCGAGCCTACTAATTTCCTTTTTAGCTGAAGCCAAGTCAAAGATAATCGCCTACCTGTTTTATTCTTTCGTGTATATTCTCTAAACTTTCACGATAATCTACTTCTCCCATTTGTTTCCTAATTGGACCTCCCACAACATTTTTTATATTTCTTGCCGCTACCGCAGGGGCAAGGCTCGTTTCGACCAACTTTTTTTGAGGCTACAGGAGCAACCTTTTGGGAAACCATTTCCCCACTGTGCACCGAAGCTGCTAACTGAACAACTTCCTCAGCCTGCGTCTTAATCTCAGCGTGGAAAAGATAGCGCAAAAAATCTTCCCTGACATTAGAAAGCATTTCCTGAAAAAGCTGAAAGCCTTCGGTTTTGTATTCTACCAGAGGGTCGCGCTGAGCCATCGAGCGCAAGTATATTCCTTCGCGGAAATAATCCATGCTCACCAAAAACTCGCGCCAGTGATAATCAATAACCTGCAAATAAAAAAAGCGGCATATCTCATCCATTGCCTCCCGACCAACGCCTTCTTTCTTTTGATAAAAGAGAGATTTAGCTTCCTCAAAAATCATTTCTTTTATTTCCTCTGAACTCTTACCCTCAAGTTTAGATAGAGATGAGAGCTCTTGGCCAAAAACGTTCACTATTTCAGACTTTAGTGTTTCTTCATCAGCTTCCGAATCAGCTTGCAATACTCTGAAATAATAATTGACCGCTTCCTCAACCCAACCCTCAATTAATTTAAAAACCTCCTCTTCCAGGTCTTTCTTTTTCAAAAAAGACTGACGTAAAGCATAAACAGCTTCGCGTTGCTTATTAAGAACATCGTCATATTCAAGAAGATGTTTTCTAATTGTAAAATTCTGGGACTCAATCTGTTTTTGTGCCATCTCAATTGTTCTAGCAATTAAGGGATGTTCCAGTGGTTCATTGTCAGGTAGTTCAAGTCGATCCATTAGAGACTTAACTCTCTCAGAACCCATAGCCTTCAGCAGGTCGTCCTCCAGTGAAAGATAAAAGCGAGAAGACCCTGGATCTCCCTGACGGCCAGAGCGCCCTCTTAGCTGATTATCGATTCTTCGAGCTTCGTGTCTTTCAGTTCCGATTACATGTAGACCCCCTAACTCAACAACTTTTTGAGCCTCAGAAGGAACAGGAGGATTTCCGCCTAAAATAATATCCACCCCTCTTCCAGCCATATTAGTAGCTACGGTAACCGCTCCCAAACGACCAGCTTGAGCAATAATTGCTGCCTCCCTTTCATGATGTTTAGCATTGAGTACTTGATGTGGAATGCCTCTTCTCTTCAGCATCTCGCTAAGCATTTCATTTCTTTCAATCGACACTGTCCCTACTAAAACGGGTTGACCACGCTGGTGTAATTGAGCTATTTCTTCGACCACTGCCCGATACTTCGCACTCTCTGTTTTATAGATTACATCGGGAAAATCATTCCTAATAACAGGCTTGTTGGGAGGTATAACCACCACCTCGAGCCCATAAATATGCATAAACTCCTCGGCTTCGGTAGCAGCTGTACCAGTCATACCGGCTAATTTTTCGTACTTGCGAAAATAGTTTTGAAGAGTAATGGTCGCCCAGGTCTGGCTTTCTTCCCGAATTGCCACTCCTTCCTTAGCTTCAATTGCCTGGTGAAGTCCTTCTGAATATCTTCTACCAGGCATCAGGCGACCGGTAAACTCATCCACTATTATTACTTCTCCATTTTTAACAATGTAATCAACATCCTTTTTAAACATAAACTGGGCTTTAAGAGCAGGCAAAAGATGGTCAACTAAATGCTTGTTGCGAATATCATAAAGATTATCTACTTTGAGCATCTTTTCAATCTTTTCCACTCCCTCTTCCGTTAAAACAATAGCCCGGCTTTTGTGGTCAATTTTAAAATCAATTTCTTCCTTCAATAGAGGAACAATTCGGGCAAAAGTTTTGTAAAGGCTAGCTGACCTTTCTGATGGACCAGAAATGATTAGAGGTGTCCGAGCTTCGTCAATTAGTATGCTATCAACTTCATCAACAATAGCAAAATAATGACCTCGCTGAACAATATCTTCCGGGTCGTAAACCATGTTGTCTCGCAAATAATCAAAACCAAACTCGCTGTTAGTTCCGTAAGTTACATCAGCCAAGTAAGCCTCTTTACGACTCACCGCCTTCAAATCCTTAAACCTCTCATCATCTGCTTTAGAACCCGGTTCATAAAGAAAAGTAGCATCTTGCTGAAGAACCCCGACCGACAAACCCAAAAAATTATAAATAGGCCCCATCCACTGAACATCACGTTTAGCAAGGTAGTCATTAACAGTTACTACGTGAACTCCTTTGCCCGTTAAAGCATTTAAATAAACCGGGAGAGTAGCAACCAAAGTTTTTCCTTCACCCGTTTTCATTTCAGCCACTTTTCCCTGATGAAGAGCTATGCCACCCATAATTTGAACATCAAACATTCTCAATCCAATAGTGCGTTTGCCTACTTCCCTAACCAAAGCGTAAGCCTCAACTAGCAAATCATCAAGGCTGGCGCCTTTCTTAACTTCCTCTCGCAGTTTGTCTGAGTATTTTTTTAAATCAACATCGGAAAGCTTTAAAAATTTATCTTCAAGGGTATTAACCTCGCCGACAATTTCCATCAGTTTTTTGATTTTCTTTTCTTCGAGAAAACGAGAAAAGCGTTCCAATACTTTCATAATTAATAATTATACCTTATGATTTAACCCGTAACCGCAAGCAAGAGACCGAAATTTTAGTCTATGCTTTTGCGAAACCTAAAAAAACCTTCCTCTTCTAAGACTTTCCGCAACTGGCGCACCAGCTTCGGGTCGTATAGAAAGCCCTGATCTTTTTGAATTGTTCTCCAGGCTTCCTCTGGCCGTAGCGGATTGCGGCTATCATGAACAAGTTCATCAAAAGCACTGGCCAAAAAAATAATCCGGGCCTCCAAAGGAAGGCTTCCTTCCTCTCTAACCCTACTTTTGTGGAGAAAAAAAGGTCGATGGTGATTATAAACAATCTGAGCTAGCTTTCTGGTCGATGTTGCTGATTCCAAAACTTTAGCTCCGAGGCGAGCATGATAGGGAACACCCTCCTCTTCGTTGTCTCTCTCTAAAAAAGACTCCAAAGAAAAACGGTCTAAAGAAATTTCAGCCAGATGAACAAGGCCTGAACTTAAAATAAGATTAAATATAGAATGCAGAGGAAGACCCAAAGAAAAACCTATCTTTGAAACCAGGTTTTTAACTCTGTCGATCTGCTCGCTTAATCCCGAGTCTGAAGTCTTAATTGAATAATAAATAGCCAATAAAAACTCCTCATTTTCTTTAGTAAGTTGGTTATTATTAATCCAGAGAAATAAGTAGGGCAAGTAAAGAAGATAAACTATTGAAGACAAGAAACGATAATCAAGAAAAAGAAGGTAAAAAAGGTAACCAAGTAGAAGAGAAAAAATCAAATCACGGCCGGAAAAATCAAATTCATAGCGACAATAAGCCGAAAAAGAATAGTTAGAAGAAGGCAAATTCGATATCGCCTGGAAGATTAGACGAGCCAAAAAGAATATAATTAAGAGCAAAAAAGCAAGAAGAGAAGGGGTATCGGCTAACCAACCAATTGGACTTAAAATGTGAAAAGCAAGATAAACAAGGCTAACAGGTAAGAACTCTTCTAAAAAAGAATTGGAAAAATCGCTCCAGGGCAGGTTTCTTTCCCAGAAAACAAAAAGCTGAGGAAGCAACAAGGCGAAGAAGATAAAGTAAAAAGGAGCAGTTAGAGCCAGCGGGAAAGAAATCGCTGCCAGAAAAGGAAAAATAACTTTTTTTCCTAAAACCAAACTTTCTTTTTTTAATCTTAAAAGAGAGAAAATAAGGGACAAAACAAAGAAAGGTGAAAGAGAAAGAATAGCATCTAAAGAAAGCAATCTGAGCGACCAAATAGTCGCTGCTATAATCAAACCCCAGAAAACCCAGTTATAACTCTTTTTCCACATTTTCTTTTTTTGTCCTTACATAAGCCCTGAGCAAAACAGCATCATATTTTGTTCCTTCGCCTCTTTTCAGCTCTTCTAAAGCTTCACCTTCAAAAAAAGCTCCGCGGTACGGACGGGCAGCAGTAAGAGCAACAAAAGCCTGAGATAAAGCTAAAATGCGAGCCGGCAAAGGAATTGACTCACCAATCATTCCCTCAGGATACCCCGTGCCATCAAAATGTTCGTGATGATAGTAAACATAATCCAACCAGTCCTCAGGCTCTCCAAGATTATCTAAAACCTTTGTGTGTTCTTTTAATTTCTCAAACTCCTTTTCTTCAAGCGGTCCTTGTCGGTAGATAAAAGATGCTGCTTTCAACATCCCTATATTATGAAACAAAGCTGCCTTTTTTAAGTCTGATAGCTCTTTTGGTGAAAGATGCAAACTTTCGCCTAAACTTAAGGCTTCGCAAATAACTTTTTTTGTTTGCTCTGGTTGATGAAGGAGTTCCTTCTCGATCGCAGAAATTAACTCTAAATTACTTTCAAAAACCCCTTCTTTCTCTTTAATTTCACTATAAATTGAGCCAGCGAGAGACAAAATAAGCAAAGAAGCTAAAGCCCCTCCGACCCCAACTAAATAAGTTGTTAAGGCGAAAAGCGATGTTAATCCAGCTCCAGCTATTGAGCGATAAAAAAGATTCTTAATCGAATGCAAAGGTTTGAAAACCAAGTTTTCCTCTAAACTATCAAGAAAATACCAAAATAACCAGAAAAATTGAGAAAAAATAAGGAAAATAAAAAAACGAAAAGGGAAGAAAGTTAAAAAGTTAGAAAGATAAAGGTAAAGAAAGCCAAAAAGAGAGAATGGGAGTAAAACGTTTACAAAACGGTTAAAATAGCGGCGCCATTCCTGGACTTTTAAATCTTTCTGGAAGAAAAAGCTTACAAAAAAAGTTACTAAAGCGTTTGAAAGGCTAGAAGAAAAAAACAAGCTCCAGAGAAACCAGTGGTAAACCTGCCCTCCAAAGTAAGGAATCTCAAGCTTACTTAGCTGAAGCCAGACTGCCAGAAAAATAAAAAATATTACCTCCCAGCTCAAGTTGAGCCTAATGAAAATTAAATAGAGAAAGAAAAGAGAAGTTAAATAACGAACTGCATCAAAACCAACTTTTTTAAGATCTGTCGCTTTTTTGTCTTCCATGCTTTACTCAAGAATCGCTTCGATCAAACCATAGGCACCATCTTTGCGTCGATAAAGAACGCAAATGTTGCTTGTTTCATCTTTGGCAAAGATGAAAAAATCATGATTTAAGTTTTCCAATTTCCGAATTGCTTCTTCTTCACCCATCAGTTTAATGATAAATTGCTTCCTTTTTTTAATAGCCGGAGAGGGTGCTTTACTCTTGCTCTCCAAAAGTTTTGAGTTTGTCCGCGATAGGCTTGAGTAAACTTTAGTTCGATGCTTGGTTAACTGCTTTTCCAATTTTTCATAAAGTAAATCAATAGCAGCAAAAACAGCACTTGAGCTTGCCTTGGCTTTAATTAAAGAACCTTTGACAATTAATATTGCTTCAACAGTGGTTTTATCCTTAATCCTCGGATTGCTTTCGACCTGAAATTTTACTTCAGCTCGCTCAATCTCCTTAAAATACTTCTCCAACCGATTAAGCTTTTTCTGGGTGTAGCCTTTGACTTCCGAAGTAAGCTTGAAACCTTTAACCTTGTATACTATCTCCAAGTTTCCTCCCTTCTCCACATCTATTCTATAATAATAGAAAATTCTGTCTTAGATATGAAAAACCCCACCCTTTAAAAGGCGGGGTTCTTTTTTTTCGTGGTCAAAGTGCTTTCTTTACTCTGCTTTTCTAACATTAGCAGCTTGCAATCCCTTAGGTCCATCGACGATGTCAAAATCGACCTCCTGGCCTTCTTCTAGCGAACGAAAGCCAGATCCTTCAATGGCTGAGAAATGAACAAAAACATCCTCCCCGTCTTCCTGGGAGATGAACCCATAGCCTTTCTCAGCACTGAACCACTTTACTACTCCTTTAGGCACTTCCTAACCTCCTTTTAAACTAAAACTCGCAAAACTTGCTATGTTCAAAGTACTACACTTTTTTCACTTTGTCAAAAAGTTATTGAAAGAGTGCCCATTTGTTATACCCAAAATTTAAAATTAAAAAAGATTGAAAGGAGAAATTATGAAACTAAGCTATTCTTCGGTTTCAACTTATCGCAACTGCCCCCGTTCCTATCAGTTTTCCTATATTGAGTGGTTGCCCACTTTGCCCAAACCAGCTTTAAGTTTTGGCCAAAGTATTCACGCTGCCCTTGCCGATTTTTACCGGGAGATAAAAGAGCTGGAAGAAAAAGTTAATTCTTCTTATCACAATTCATCGAGCAACACCCTTTCTCTCCCACTTTTCACTCCTCCATCGGCAAAAAGACTGCTTCACTATTTTTGGTTGAATTGGTCTTCTGATGGATACCACGATAAAGAAGAAGAGAAAGAAAAGTATCTGGAAGGGAAAAAAATTCTTCAAGTCTACTATGAGGAAAATAAAAATTCATTCAAAGCGCCTTTAGCTATTGAAGAACGCTTCGAAATTCAATTTGATGGCTTTCTTTTAACCGGAGTCATTGACCGAGTAGATGAAACACCAGAAGGTTTAGAGATAATTGATTACAAAACTGGCCAGTTTGTGCCGGATGAAAAGGAACTAAGAGCCGACCTTCAACTTCCAATTTACCATTTAGCCGCAGAAAAAAAGTGGAACTCAAGACCTCACCGACTAACTCTTTACTTTTTAAACCCTTTTAATAAAAAAAATCCAGATGAAAAACACCATCGCCGTTATTCTTTTAGCTTGGAAGACGATGAAGTAAAAAAAGTTGAAGAAACGCTTTATGAAACTTTGAAATCGATAGAAAAGGACTTAAAAGATAAAAAGGAAAAAGGCAAAGACCTTGAAGCAAGGCCCAATAAATTTTGTAACTGGTGTGATTTTAAAATTATTTGCCCGGAAAAGTCAGACAAAAGCCAGGTTGAAATCGATGAAATATTCGCGAAGTTTAAGAAATACAAGGCGCTCAAAAAAGAGCGAGAAAAGATAGAAAACGAGTTAAGGAAGTTAGAAAAAGACCTCAGCAGTTAGCTTTTTAATACTTTTGATAATTTTATTTTGGAACAATTACTTCTAAATGCTGCGGTAGTAAGTTAATTTTAACTGGCGTAGCCCCAATTACTTCCCCGTCGCACTGAACCAGAACTTCTCGATCAGAAGTAACTTCGAGCTCCCGAGCTCGGAAAAAATCAAATGTCGGCAAATTCTCTTGTCGGCTCAATACCACTGAAAAAGCAAAATGAAAAAAATGCCAGGCATTCTTACCTTTAAAAAGGCAAACCTCAAGCCAGCCATCATCAAGTAAAGCCCACGGAGCTATCTTTAAACCTCCTCCGTAAAAAGACGAGTTCGCTATTACCAAGAAAGAACATTCTTCTTTTCGGCTACCACATTTAACACTAATCCTTGGCGGTTTAAACCTTATTCCTTCCCAAAAAGCTTTGGCTACAAAAGGAGTTTTCCCTAAAAATTTCTTCTCTACTTCTGAAACTTCATCGATCACTTGGGCATCAATCCCTACTCCTGCCATTAGCAAGAATTTTCTCTGGTTCACCAGACCAACATCGATTAGTTTTTTTTCACCCCTTAAAACGACCCCCACCGCTTGAGAAACATCAATAGGTATCCCTGTCTCTTTAGCAAAAACATTAGCTGTCCCAGCTGGAATAAAAGCTAGTGGAACTCTATTGGTTAAACCATTTACCACTTCATTTAGCGTTCCGTCACCGCCAACAACTACCAAGCAATCAGGTGGCTGAGTAAACTTTTTAAAAAACTCCTCCCAACCATACTCGATTGTTTCTTTGACTTTTCTTTTGACTTCAGTTCGAATCTCAAGGACTTCGCAAGCGTGAGAAAGAAATTCATCCACCGCTAACCTGCTAATTTTTGCGCCTTTCCCACCCCCAGCTTCCGGGTTAACCACCATTAAGATCTTCATAGCTTTCGAGCAAATTCAAGAGCAGACTTTAAATCCTGAGGCAGTTCACTTTTAAAATCCAGTTTCTGATTGCTAATTGGATGGACAAAACTCAATCGATGAGCATGAAGAAACTGCCTCTTTAAACCGATTTTTTGACCCGCCTTCTGCCCCCCGTATTCACGATCTCCAGCTAACGGATAACCTAAAAAACTAAAATGAGCCCTGATTTGGTGGGTTCGACCGGTTTTTAGTTTTACCTCAACCAAAGTAAAACCTTTTAGTCTTTCTTTTACTTTAAACTCAGTAACAGCTTCTTTACCAGAAATTAGATTAACTCCTATTTTAAACCCCTTACTTTTCATCCTCTTTCCTAAAGGCGCCTCAATTTCTCCTGCTTGGTGTGGTATCTCACCGACCAGCAAAGCTAAGTATCCTTTATCAATTCTTCTCTCTTTGAAAGCTTGGACGAGCTCCAGATAACTTCGATCTTGCTTTGCTACTATTAAAAGCCCGGAAGTTTCTTTATCAAGGCGGTGGACTATCCCTTTTCTCTCGTAGGGAGTAACCGATGGTAACTCTCTAAAACGAAAGAAAAGAAAGTTAACCAGAGTGCCCTTTTGGTGATGGGCGTCAAGGTGAACAACCATTCCCGCTGGTTTTTCAACTACTGCCAGCCACTCATCTTCGTAGTAAACTTTAACCGACAAATTTTCAGGTAATAATCTTGCCTCTTCCCCCTCAAAATCTACTTCAACTTCCTGACCAGCCTTCAAGCGATAGTTTTTATTTACTTGCCTTCCATCAACCATCACTTTTCCCGCTAAAACCAGACGGGCTGCAAATGAACGAGAGGAAACAATTTCTCGTTCGGCTAAAAAGGTGTCAATCCTTTTCCCCGCCTCTTCCGGCAAAACCTTCACCCTTCCCTCCTTTTAGACGAACGGCAAGAAAAACAGCTGAAAAAGCAAAAGCTAAAATGCTTACCAGTTGAGAACCGCTTAAACCCAATACTAAAGGTGGGTTGACACGGAAAAACTCATTGAAAAAGCGAAAGAAGGAATAAAATAAAAGGAAAGCAAAAAAGACATTGCCCCGCCCTATTTGATAACGAAAATAATAAAGAAACAAAAAAATAAAGAAGGCGTAAAGGAATTCATAAAGCTGAGTCGGATGAACTTTATAACCTAAAGAAGGGAAAGCAATGCCCCAGAATAGCCGTGTGGGCTTTCCGTAACAACAACCATTGAGAAAGCAGCCAATTCGACCAATGGAAATTCCCAGTGGCAAAACCAGACCTACAATGTCAAATAAATCATCAATGGGGAGGTTCTTCCAGTAAACAAAAGCCAAGCCAGATATTAGACCCCCAGCCAGCCCACCGTAAAAACTCAAGCCCCCTTCCCAAACAGCAAAAGCTTCCCAAGGATTAAAAGTAAAAAGCGGCCAGTTATAAAAGACAAAGGAGAGGCGAGCGCCAGCCAATCCGCCTAAAAGAATCCAGAAAGCCAAATCATAAATGGTCTGAGCCGAAATAGCTCTTATTTTAGCTTCTCGAGTTGCAATAAAAATTGAAACCACGAAGGCAATCATCAACATAAATCCGTATGAGTAAATTATTAGCGGACCAATCTCAAAAAGAACTGGATACAAGCTTCTTCCTCTCATCAAGTATAAGATAAACTAACAAAAGAGTAATCCCCGAAACTAACTCCACGTCAGCCAAATTAAACACTGGCCAAATTCGGAAATCAATAAAATCCGTTACTGCTTGAAAAAACAAGCGGTCAATTAGGTTACCTAAAGCACCTCCAACAATCAAGCTTAACGAAATAACTAAAAGCCATTGCTCAATTTCGACCCACCAAACATAAAAAATAATTATCAAAAGGATTAGAAACGAAACATATGGCCAAATCCGCCCCTGTTCTTGAAAAAGCCCAAAAGCAATGCCGGTGTTTTTAGTCAGGGTAAAACCAAATATCCCCTCGATGATCTCGACGCTCTTTGATTCAACCAAAAGATACCGAGCTAAAAACTTTGTCAACTGGTCAAGAAAACAAAAGGAAAAAGAAAAAATTAAGACGAAGAGCTTTAAAAGCTTGACTTTTCTTCCTTCGTCTTGCATTGAATACAAAGTTCAGCGTAAGGTATGGCTCTCAAACGATCAGTTTCGATTGGTTTTCGGCAACGTTGGCAAATGCCATAAGTGTCATTTTCTATACGTTCTAAAGCCCTCTCTATTTGTCCCATTGTTTCTTTCAAACTAAGCTCAATAGAAAGGTCTTTTTCTCTCTCAAAAGTAGCTGTGCCACTTTCTGCATAATCGTCTTCATAAATGTCCTCGCCCGAAATTTCCGATTGAGTATGATGATGAAGATCCTCTTTCAACTCCATTAATTCTTTTTCAACGTTACTTTTTTCCTCGAGCAGTTTTTCCTTTAACTCTTCTAAAACTTCCTTGCTAAGTTTGGCTTTCTCTTCCACTACTAATCCTCCTTAAAATCTTCTAAGACACTCAGACAACTTGAGCAAATTTCCTTTGAAGAAGTTATTTTACCAACAGAAAGGTCATATTTCCAACATCGTTCGCACTTTCCCCCTTCAGCTTTCTCCACCAAAATAATATTTTCGCCTTCATCCAGTTCTTCTTTGGACAACCTCACTTCAACTTGAGAAACAATTAAGACCTCTTCAAGGATAGAAACAATCTCTTTATAAAAATCGAAGTCTTTTTGATTCACTTCTAATACAACCTTTGCCTCTAAAGAATTACCTATTAACTCGGCTGCTCTTGCTTCTTCCAATTTTTTAAACACTTCTTCCCTCAAAGCCAGAATTCTTTCCCAGCGACGTTCTAAAACTGAGCTTAAATAAACAGACACTGGTAAAGGCCAGTCACTCAAATGAACGCTGTTAATCCCATTTTTAAACTCTGTCTTAAGATTTGACCATACTTCCTCAGCTGTAAAAGGAATAAAGGGGGCTAAAACTTTAACAGTGGTCAAAAGAATTTCAAGCAAAACAGTCTGAGCTGAACGCCGCGCTATTGAATTTCTTTTGCTTACATAAAGTCTATCTTTAATAATGTCAAGATAAAAACTGCTCAAGTCGTTAGTAAAATAGTTAAGTAAGATTTTATAAGCCTGGTGAAAGCGATAATCATCAAAAGCTTTATTCACTTGAGCGACTACCCGATTGAGCCTGAGTAAAGCATATCGGTCAAGCTCCAAAAGGTTTTCATAAG
This sequence comes from uncultured Actinomycetota bacterium, assembly GCA_964426525.1. Taxonomy (GTDB): domain Bacteria; phylum Actinomycetota; class Aquicultoria; order SKW223; family CALKMS01; genus CALKMS01. Next base: position 46,358 of record CAYRQL010000003.1, read on the forward strand.
GAACTGCTTGAGAAACCTCAAAATCATAAAGATTGCCTAAAAGAAAGCGAAAAGTGTTGCGAAAGCGGCGATAAACTTCGCCTAATTTATCTAAAATCTCCGAAGAAGCAGCAGCATCTTTGCTGTATTCAGTTGAAAGCACCCAGAGCCTCAAAACATCCGCCCCAACTCTCTCTATTTCGTTTAAAGGGTCAACAACATTTCCCAATGATTTGGACATCTTCCGCCCTTTATCATCGACTGTAAAACCATGGGTTAAAACGGCTTGGTATGGAGGTTTGTTGTTGACAGCAACAGAAACTAAAAGTGAAGTTTGAAACCAACCGCGATGTTGGTCGCTTCCTTCAAGGTATAAAGAGGCGGGCCAACTTAGGTCAGCACGCGTTTTTAAAACTGCTTCGTGGCTCGAGCCTGATTCAAACCAGACGTCAAAAATGTCTTCTTCTTTTTTAAAACTTTGAGCGCCACAATGAGGACAGGAAAAACCTTTCGGTAAAATCTCTTCTGCTTCCTTCTTAAACCAGCTATCCGAACCTTCCCTCTCAAATAATGTCGCTACTGCCTCGATGCTTTCATCAGTAATAATTTCTTTCTTGCATTTCCGACAGTAAAAAACCGGCAAAGGGACGCCCCAGCTCCGCTGCCGAGAAAGGCACCAGTCAGGTCTTTCCTCAACCATTGCCGTGATCCGATTGATGCTCCACGATGGAATCCACTTTACTTTGGGTATCTCATTTAAAACCTGCTGGCGAAAATCCCCTTTTTCCATTGAAAGAAACCACTGTTCAGTAGCACGAAAAATCACCGGTTTCTTGCAGCGCCAACAGTGAGGATAAGAATGAATAATTGAATCTTTATCTAATAGCAGACCTTTTTCTTTTAAGTCACTAACAATTGCCTCGTTAGCCTCATCCACTACCATTCCCTCGTACTTTCCTGCCTCGGCCGTAAACTTTCCACCATCATCAACTGGCATAACAACTTCCAAGTTAAACTTGTCCTTAAGGGAGAAATCTTCCTCGCCGTGACCTGGGGCAATGTGAACTGCACCGGTGCCCTGCTCTAAAGAAACAAAAGGCGCAGTTACAATTACTGAAGTTTTTCTTTCAAAAATCGGGTGAGAAACTTGTTTGCCAGCTAATTCTTCCCCCTTCACAACTTTGAGAACATCAGCTTCAGGAAAAAGTTTTTGGCTTAATTTTTCAGCTAAAAGGTATTTCTCTTTTCCCACCTTAACAAGCGAATAGTTAGCTTCGGGGTGCAAAGCAACTGCCACATTAGCTGGTAGAGTCCAGGGGGTGGTAGTCCAGATTAAAAGATAAACATTTGCTTCTCCCCAGGGATTATTAACAAAAGCCAGCTTAACAGTGATTGAATCAGATTTTTTATCGTGATACTCAATTTCCGCCTCAGCTAAAGCTGTTTCGCAATGATAACACCAGAAAATAGGCTTCAAGCCTCGATAAATAAGGCCCCTAAAATACATCCGCCCAAAAAGCCTTATTACGGTTGCTTCATAAACTGGATTCATTGTCAAATAAGGATTCTCCCAATCTCCTAAAATGCCTAACCTTTTGAACTCCTCTCGCTGGCGTTCAATAAAAACTTGAGCGTATTCTCGGCACCGCTGGCGAAATGCTTCTTTGGGAATTTCAGCTTTCGGTCGTTCCAAACGCTTTTCCACTTCATATTCGATAGGTTGACCGTGGCAATCCCATCCCGGAACATAGGGAGAATAAAATCCTTTCATAAAGTGATAGCGAACAACAATGTCTTTTAGCACTTTGTTAAGAGTATGCCCTAAATGAATATCACCATTAGCGTACGGCGGTCCGTCGTGCAAAATAAAAATTTCCTTTCCGCGATTTTTCTCAAGGAGTTTCTGGTAAAGGTTGATTTCCTCCCAGAATTTTAGAAAGCGAGGCTCATTTAAAGGCAAGTTTGCCTTCATTGGAAAACTGGTTTTAGGCAAATTCAGCGTTTCTTTATAGCTCATTTTCCCTCTTAATTTCGCAGAAAAGCTATCATAATGTAGTTAAGGTGTCAACAAATAACTTATCAATCAGCCTTCTCGGCTAAACCCACCCCGGCAAAAATTAAGAAGGACCCGATTAGCAAACTCAAGCCAACTACCTTGTTAAAAATCAGCCACTCAAAAAAAATGGTAAATATAGGTATAAAATAAAGAAAAAGTGATATTTCCGTCGGAGACAAGCCACTTAAACCCCAGATCCAGGCAAAAGTTCCAAAAAAACTACAAAAACCAGCCAAAATTAATATTTGCATCCATCCGCTCGCCGACATTAAAGACAAATAAGGACTAAGGGGGAAAAAGAAAGCTAAGGGTAAGAGCTGTAAAGTCCCCAGAACCAAAGAAAGAAGGGAATAAAAAAGAGGGTCATATTTTTTCAGAAGCGGCTTGCTGAAAACAGTGTAGATTGACCAGCTGAGAGGAGCCAAGATTATCAAAAGCGGACCCCACCAGACCGCAGTTTTTAGCTCAGAGTTAAAAAAGTAAAGCCAGAAAACACCGATAAAAGCTAAAATTACTCCAAACGCTTTTTTTGAGCTGATTCTCTCCTTAAGATACCAGTGCGATAAAAACAAAGTAAAAATGGGACTGGTAAAAACAATCAGGCTGGCAAGCGAAGGAGAGGTAAAAATTTCCCCAGCGTTTAAGCTTAAGTGATATCCACCCATACCAAAAAAACTAATCAAAAAGATTTTCTTCCAATCAACTTGCCGAAAAAAATTACTTGCTTTCTTTTTTCCAAAAACAAAAATAAAAATAAGAGCAAGGAGAGAAGCCAGAAAAAAACGAAGAAAAGCCAGCTGAAAAGGTGGAAGATACTTTAAAACAATCTTAATAGCAATAAAAGCATAGCCCCAAAAAAAGGCGGTTAATAAAAGAGCAGCTCTTCGAAGCCATACCTGACGTTTAGAACCCAAGTAGTTTCCTCAAGCCAGAGCAAAAACTAATCTGCCGCTCTGAGAATTGGATAGGGATTTATTGCCCGGCCGCCACCTGGGTGAATTTCAAAATGGAGATGTGGTGCTCCGCCTCGGGCATTTCCAGAATTACCAACATAACCAATTACTTGTCCAGCCGCCACTTGAGCTCCACTGGAAGTAGCAAAACCTGAAAGATGAGCGTAATAATAAGAGTTTCCATCGCTACCGCTCAACCAAATGCTTTTACCTCCTAATCGGCTATAAGAAACTCTTACCGTGCCACTAACACAAGCAACCACTGGCGTCCCATAAGGAGCAAAAATATCAGTTCCCTGATGACGGTGTCCAGTCCGAGGAGCACCAAAGCTGTCAATATAAGAGTGAGGGCCTGCAACTGGAAAAACAAAACTACCAATACGCACATTAACAGCTGCTACTCCTCCCCGATAACTTCTTACCCTTCGAGCTAAATAAGACTGTCTCAGACTTGCTAAAAGAGACTTTTCTCGATTTAAGCGTCTCATTAGTTCATTTTTCTTCCGATTCAGAGAAGCTAAATATTTCTGATAATATTTTTTATTCTTCTGGTAATTTTCCCTTTTTTTCAGCCATTTTACTTCTGCTTCTGCGACTTTCTTAAAAAAGCGCCCATCAGTTTCAGAAACTCTTTGCAGATACCGCCACTGAACTAAAAGCAAGCTGAAGTCTTCTGCCTGAAGAAGAACTGGCAAGAAATTTGGAGTTCCTTGCTTGTAGAGAAAACGAGTGTGTTTAGCTAATTGCGACTGCCAATAGCGACGCTCTTTAGAAGCTTGGTTAAACTCTTTTTCCGCTTTTCGATACCGATAAAGAGCGATCTCGTATTTTGAGTACACCTTTTCATACTCATAAGTAACTTGCCGCAGCCCCCGCTCAATCCCGTCGATTCGATATTTTACTGATTTAAAACTATCAGCATGTGCCGGCAACGGGAAAAGTAAAGAGGAAACAAAAAGCAGCGACAAAAACCTTCTAAACATCGGGGTTATCGTATCAAAAAATTTTTTAAAAATCAAGACAAGCGCTGCCATTAAAAATTCAAAAACCCAAAATTAAAAGCAATTCTCTAAAATCAATCGAGCCGCCCAAAAATCTTTTTCTAATTTTTGCAGCTTGAGCGAGAAAACTTTTACAGAAAGATTAAGCTTTGTTATCATTATATTTATTCCTCAAGGAGGTTAAATGAAACCGAGAAAGAATTTTAACCAATCACTGGAAGAGCTACAATCAGATTTAATAAAAATGGGCGAAAAAACCAATAAAATGATTGCTAAAGCTCTTCAGGCTCTAACCGAAAGAAACACCGAACAAGCCGAAGAAGTAATTGCTATGGACGATGTAATTGACAAAATGGATCTAAAAATCGAGAAAAAATGTATGTTTTTAATTGCCACTCAACAACCAATGGCTCGCGATTTAAGAACGATTGGCACAGCTCTTAAAATAATAACTGACGTGGAAAGAATTGGTGACTACTGTGTTGATATTGCTCGCAAAGCCATTATTCTGGCTCCTTTTCCACCTTTGAAGCCTTATGTGGATTTGCCCAAAATGGCTGATTTAAATCAACAAATGCTTTCAGAAGTGCTGATTGCTTTCAAGACTAAAGATCTTGAAAAAGCCAGAGCAGTAGCAGAAATGGACCACGAAGTTGACCACCTTTACAACATAACTTTTGATGAAATAATGGATTATATGTTAAAAAGCTCTGACAATGTAGAGCGAGGTGCTCATTTAATCCTGGTTGCTCGCTACTTTGAGCGAATTGGCGACCATATCACCAATATTGCCGAACGCATTTTCTATATGGAAAAGGGCAAACTTATTCAACTCAATGTTTAGTCTGAACAGAAATGATAAAGCGGGCCCATCTCTTGGTAAAAGGATTGGTGCAAGGAGTTTTTTATCGCTCCTCCGCTCGCCAGGTCGGGCGCCAGTTAGGCTTAAACGGTTGGGTTAAAAACCTGCCCGATGGTCGAGTGGAAATCATCATCGAGGGAGAAGAAGAAAAAATCGAAGAGTTTATAAAATGGTGCTGGAAAGGTCCCCCTTCGGCACTTGTTGATAATGTTGATGTTTCTTACTCTGAAGCTCTTGGTGAGTTTAACGATTTTTCAATTGTTTACTAGTCCTCTATAAACTTAATTTTTTATCTAAGTACTATCTTTTGTTGTTTTTATTATCCTTTCTTGGTACCCCTTACTGTTTTGAGCTCGGTTATCAAAATACCTGATTAACAAAACCCCACAAGTTACTCCCAACGCATCTACCAACCAGTCCTTCAAAGTTGCTTGCCTCCCGGGTACATAAATCTGATGAAACTCATCAGTAAAAGCATAAAATAAGCCCCAGAAGAACGAGCCTTGAAAAGCTTTAGTAAAAGAGTGTTCTTTGAGAGTTAAAAAAACTAAGATAGCCAGAATAAAATACTCAATAAAATGGGGAATAAAATCAGGAAACGAAGGAACCTTACCTGGCGGGAGTGAGGATAGATAAAAAATCAACCCCATCCACCCAATTGTCAATGACCAGAAAAAAACCAACCGAAATAACCGTTTAATCGGTAGAGTCCTTTTTTTCAGACTTCTTTGCCTTTGATTCTTCTTTTTTGCCTGAACTCCGTGCGTAATCGGTAGTGTAAAAACCAGATCCTTTAAAAATTATCCCAGCCGGATGAAAAACCTTCTTTATCGGACCATGGCAAACTATACAATCCCGCAAAGGGTCTTCGCCCGCTCGGCTGAAAATCTCTACTTTATGACCGCACTTACGGCACTCATATTCATAAATCGGCATCTCTGCCTCCTTCAATCATTAAGTTATTTAATTTATTTATAACAAAATTTATCACCTTCAGGCAAAAAAATCAAGCTGACCAGCTAATCTTAATGTCAGGAAACACTTGCATAGCACGAAAACCTTGGACGAAAAAGCTTGCAAAAAAATCAAAAATTGGTTCACATAAAAACCTTACTCAAACCATAATTAACATTTCTAACCTAGTAAATTAATTTTTGGTGGCGCATACGGGATTTGAACCCGTGCCGCCGCCTTGAGAGGGCGGTGTCCTAGGCCCCTAGACGAATGCGCCTCAGAACTCAAACATTCTATTAAAATCCTTTCACTTAATCAACCTTTCCGTAGTTAGCGTCTGAGGCCTTGTAACTCGCTGAAGTGCAAAAAATGGTAGCTTAAGCGGGAAATTGAAATCCCTTTTAACCTCCCTTTAAAAAGTGAGGAGTGAAAAAGAGGAGCTTATAAAGGGGAGAAAAAAGGGGTTGGTTTTCTTTTAAAAAAGGGAGGAATTTATGCCACTATTAGAGTAAGTGAGATTACATTTATTTATCTCTCCCATAAAATAAGCTTCAGGCATCTTCCCCCTTATTTGCAAAAGAGATTGAAAAAGGGAGATTATAAAAACAAAGCTTCAAGCAACAATTCCAAAACTTTAGATTTTCCCCAATTTGACTGCTAAAATTACAGAATAGGAGAAAATCTGCCAGGTAAAAACAAAGCTAAACCAATTTTTACTGTTATTTTCTTAACTTTTATCATCATTTGGAATCTCATCAGCTTTGTTAGTGCCTCTTATCCCTATTTCGCCAGTTACTATCCAGGAAAATGGATTATATTGAAAAACTCTGGTTCATTTTTCTTCCTTCTAACTTGATCTTCCTTTTTGCCACCCTTTTGCTTACTCTTTCCGCTTTAAACATTTCCAAAAAACCCGATGTCTTTAAGAAACGAACCCTTCTTAGTCTGGCTCTGGCAACTGCTTTTGCTCTTCTCAACTGCTTAGTAGTATTGGTTAAAATTAACTCCTTTACCCCCTCCTGGATTAGAGCAACTCTTAACTTACTTGGAATAATTGTTGTATTATTTTACTGATGAAAATAATACTTTTTTCACTGATAGCAATCAGCGTAATATTGTTCAGTGGTTGTTCCCCTTGAGGGAAATAATTTGCTATCAAGGTTGGTAGCGCACCATTAACTTCAAAGGAGAAATTAAAAATTGTTTGACCTCATAATAATTGGTGGCGGGCCAGCTGGTATGACCGCTGGTGTTTATGCCGCTCGAAAAAAAATTAACACTTTGCTAATAACTAAAGAACTTGGCGGACAACCGCTCAAAGCTCCGGTAGTTCAAAACTACCTTGGTTACCAATATATCAGTGGATACGAACTGGCTGATAAATTTAAGGAGCATCTTCAATCTTTTGATCTGCGAATTGAAATCGACGAAGTCAACGAAGTAGATCCAATTGAAAAGTATTTCGAAGTAAAAACTACTTCTGGAAAAGTTTTTTCTGCCAAAACTTTAATTGTGGCCAGCGGTAAGTCGGCCCGAGAGTTGGGAGTTCCTGGCGAAAAAGAATTCCGTGGCCGAGGCGTATCGCACTGCGCCACCTGCGACGCTCCTCTATTTCAAGGTCAAGAAGTTGCTGTTGCTGGCGGTGAAAACGCCTCTTTAGAAACAGCTCTGCAGTTAGCACGCTACTGTCCTAAAGTTTATATTATCTCCCCTCGCCCGTGGGTAGCTAATGAGTTCCTCAAGGAAAAAGTAGAAAGCGAACCCAAAATCGTTTCTTTAGCCGGCCATCAAATTACGGAAATAAAAGGTCAGAAATTCGTCGAGGAAATTGTTATTAAAAACCTTTCAACCGGTGAAGAAAAAAATATTCCTGTAAAAGGAGTATTTATTGAATCCGGATACAAACCAAACTCCTACCTTGTCAGTCACTTTGTCGAAGTTAATAAAAAGGAAGAAATAATAATAAACTGTCAGGGGGAAACCAGCTATCCTGGTCTCTTTGCCGCCGGTGATGTAACTAATGTCCCCGACAAACAGATAATAATTGCAGCCGGAGAAGGTGCTAAGGCTGCTCTTCAAGCTTCCTCCTACCTGCTCTCAAAAAATAAGTAAATCGCTTTCATTAAAAACCCTCTGAAGACCGCTCCGATAACATGGTTAATCAGTTTGATATAATTAATAAAGGCACTAATAATGAGCTATCGTCGAAGAAATCAGCGAAAGAAGTCAACTATTAAGAAAGTTCTCATCATCGCCGCTCTGGCAACAGTTGGGATATTTGCTATTAGCGCTCTGGCTTTTGCAGTAGTGGCTTACAAGATTACCAGTGAGCTTCCCAACCTTGAAGAAGCAGCAGCAAAAATTGAATTGGCCCAAACCACTAAAGTTTACGCTGCTAATGGCCAAGTTATCGCCGTCCTTCACAGTGAAGAAAACCGTGAGGTTGTACCCTTGGAAAAAATCTCACCTTATTTAAGAAAAGCGGTTATCGCTATTGAAGATGAACGTTTTTACCAGCATCAGGGAGTTGACTTTGAAGCTATTGCCCGCGCCTTTGTTGTCGACGTTTCAACCGGAGAAGCACGAGAGGGTGGCAGCACTATAACCCAGCAGTATGTTAAAAATATGTTTACTACTCGCGAAAAGACCATTCAGCGAAAAATAAAAGAAGCTATCCTGGCTTACCAAATAGAAAGCCTTTATTCAAAAAACAAAATTCTGGAAAAGTATCTAAACACTATCTATTTTGGACACGGTTGCTATGGTGCTGAAACAGCTTCCAGGGTATTTTTTGGAAAACCAGCTTCTGAACTTACTCTGCCAGAGGCTGCTCTCTTAGCCGGCGTAATAAGGATACCATTAAAATATTCACCTTACGATAACCCCAAGGTGGCTAAACAACGGCGTGATCTGGTTCTGGCCAAGATGCGAGAGTTAGGCTATATTTCCAGAAAAGAGGAAGAGGAAGCTAAAAAATTACCGATCAAAGTCCGCCCCTTGAAAGCTCCATCAACTTTTGCTCCTTACTTTGTTGAATATGTAAAACAAAGGTTAATTAAGAAATATGGCGCCAATCGAGTTTTTAAGGGGGGTCTAAGGATTTACACCACCCTGGACCCTAAACTTCAGAAGTATGCTGAAGAAGCAGTAAGGGAAACCCTAAATCGGAAAAATGACCCCAGCGCCTCACTGGTTGCCATTGAGGTTAACACAGGAAAAATTAAAGCTATGGTTGGCGGAAAGAATTTTACAAAAGAAAAGTTTAATCTGGCAGTTCAAGGTTTGCGACAGCCTGGTTCAAGTTTTAAAACTTTTGTTCTGGCTACTGGCATCGAAAATGGTTTTTCGCCCAGCAAAACTTACCAGTCTTCTCCAACTACTATAAGACTCCCGGGTGGGCAGGTATGGAGGGTCAGAAATGCAACGGAAGGTCATGGCGGCGGATTAATGACTATCAGGCAAGCAACAGTCCACTCAGTTAACGCTGTCTATGCTCGTTTTATGATGGATGTCGGACCAAAAAAAGTTGTTGAAGTTGCCAAAAAGATGGGTATTACAGCTCACTTAGACCCTTATCCAGCTATTGCTTTAGGTGGTTTGCGCTATGGCGTTTCAGCTCTGGAAATGGCTTCAGCTTACTCTACTCTGGCTCGAGGCGGAGAATTCATCCCCCCAATTGCTATTACTAAAATTACAACTTCTAACGGGCTAATAGTTGAAGAAAACAAGCCTAAACACAAACCAGCCATTAGTCCAATAGCTGCTTACTTGGTAACTGATATTTTGGAGGATGTAATTCGTCATGGAACTGGACACCGAGCAAACTTTGGTTTTCCCGCTGCTGGCAAAACCGGAACTACCCAAAACTACCATGACGCCTGGTTTGTCGGTTACACTCCCTACTATTCTTGTGCTGTATGGGTTGGTTACCGCAATAAACAAATGTCACTAAGAAACATTCATGGCTTTGCTCGAGTAGCTGGTGGCACCCTGCCAGCTATTATCTGGCGCCGGTTTATGGAGAAAGCTCATCAAAAATTAGCCTACAAAAGTTTTCCTCGACCTAAGAAAGGTATAGTCGAAGTTAAAATTTGTGTCGAGTCCGGATTACGAGCCACTGAATACTGTCCAAAAACAAGCTGGGGTATCTTCCTTAGGGGCAAATCTCCTGGTAAATATTGCAAAATACACAAAGGGGTTGTTGTCCCTAATGTAGTTGGTAAAACTTCTCGAAATGCAACTTCTATACTCCAAGCCGCTGGCTTTAAAGTTAATCCTGTTCTTCAGTATCACCCTGAAGTAGCCAGCGGGGTTGTTTTCAGTCAATCGCCAGCTGGCGGAAGCAAGGTTAAACCAGAAAGCACAATTACCATATACATAAGCAAAGGAAAAGCTCCCGCTCCGCCAAAACCGCCACCCCCACCCCCGCCACCAAGCGAAGAAACAACCCCCTGATATCTAAAAAACTCTCCTGAAGTAATGTCCAGTGGTGTAGAATGCCGGATTTTTTCTATCAGGTAAAAGACCTTTCTTCAGTCGATTAACTGCTTCAGCCGCTAAAGAACAAACTCTCTTGACATCGCTGGCTTCTTCTCTCAAAAACAAAAGTTGAAAATGCGAAAAACCAGCCTTCCAAAGAGAGTCAAGCGAGGAAATCAGATAAAAAGGACGGGAATTGTAAAGATTTAAACGGCAAAAATGATCAAACTCAAGCGGAAATTCGTAACCAGCTTTATCTTTTAGGTTATATTTTGTTTTTCGACATTGCTTCTGGCAATTCTTATCCAAAGCCAAAAAAAAGCAGCTTTCAGAAATCATCACCCTTGGCCAGCCATAAATCACTGGTTCTAAAATAGCTGAGCAAGACTTATTCAGCTGAGACAACTCCAACAAGCTAAGCTCAAGCGAAGGAACAGCTAACGTCAAACTTCCTTTATTAAAATTATTAAAAGGGAAATAAGCGTTAGCAATGTTCAAATGGTAATCGAAAACTACTCTATGGTTGCTTTTAAATAAAAAACTTGCCAGGCCAATCTCGCCACAAATAATAAAGGGATTGTAAGGCTTAAAGATTTGTATTAATTCTTTCCAGAAATTAATATCTTTTTCTCTGACAACAGGAGGTATAACCAAACCTAACTCCTTCTCTCCAACTGCTTTAAAAAGCAAAGATAAATCTCTTTGCCAGTTTCCTTCCCAGATTGAAACATCAAAAGCTACTCGATTAACTTCGGTTTCCAGAGCTGCTAAAGCTTGGGCTCGGTTCCTAACTCGAGTGGTCAGTAAAGCTTTCTCCTTCTTGGCTTTTCTTTTGTTTGCTTGTTTAACTGATGGCAAAGAAACAAGCTCAAGCGATTGGCGCTCGTACTTTTTTAAAATTGACTCTTTCAGCATTGCTTCAACTTGCCTTCTCAATTCTCCAAGCGAAGCCAGAGGCAGGTAAGCATTTGAAGAAATTTCAACTTGAAGTTCGGAAAAATAAAAAGGGAGAGTCCCAAAAGAATTGAGCTTGTTTTTCGCCTTTTCTTCCGTAAGAAAAACTTTTTTACCGGTTTCAACTTTGCTTTTTCCTTCAAAGACAAACTCTCGTCCGGCAAAATAAACCCTCAATTCAGGATATTTACCATTAATAACTGCCAATCTGCCAGATAGTTGGATAACCTTTTTTGGCTTTCTTTCCCTCGCTAATTCGACGACTTCTGTTTCTCTTGCTGACCTGACTTTAAAAATACGATCTCCAACGGAAATCAAATGGCGGTCGTCAGCAAAAAACAACTTTACCTCTCCTGAATCTATTTCATCTCTTTCTATGTCATCAACAAGCATTCGCGTAACTTTTTGTTTAACTTTCTTTCCACCCTTTACCCAGACCTCAACTTCATCCCCAATTTGAAGAGGTTTTCTCAAGTTAATTATTAACTCGCCAGTTAAATGGTTGATATGCTTTACCCGCCCAAGGAAAACACCACGATGAGAAGGTCGAGTAAGTGATAATAGTTTCCTTCCTTTTAGGGAGAATAAATGCCCCTCGGTAAAACCACGACTATAAGCTTCTTCCAGCCAGTTAATCTCTTCTGCCGTAACTTGATATTCCTCAGGATTCTCCAGGTAACGGTCAATTGCTCTACGATAAACTCCCGTGACTACCCCGACGTAATAAGATGACTTGAGTCTGCCTTCAATCTTGAAAGCTTCAACTCCTGCTTCAATTAATTGGGGCAAGAGAGAGACAGTTGCTAAGTCTTTAAGTGAAAGGTAATGCTTAGATTCCCTGACTTGCAAAGGTATTGAACCCTTGTTTTCTTTAGATATCAACTTGTAAGGCAAGCGGCAGGGTTGGGCGCAAAGACCGCGATTACCACTCCTTCCTCCAACTAAACTGGAAAAAAGGCAGAGACCAGAATAAGAACAACAAAGGGCACCGTGAATAAAAACTTCAAACTCTAAGTCAGTTGATTTTTTGAATTTTTTTATCTCATCTAAACTCAATTCTCGAGCTAATACTACTCGCTTGATTGGGGTAATTTTTTTTAATAGTTCTAGTTGAAGTAAGTTATGGATATCAACTTGAGTGCTTAAATGAATTCTAATTCCTGGATAAAAGGAAGCAACAAGGTTAATCAAACCCCAATCCTGAAGTAATACTGCGTCAATCCCTGTATTCCAAGCCGCTATCAAAAGCTTTAAGGCTTTCTCAATCTCCGAAGGAAATAGCAGTGTATTAAAAGCAAGATAAATTTTCGCCCCGCGCAAGTGGGCAAATTCTACTGCTTCTTTAAGTTCAGAGAGAGAAAAATTCCTTGCCTGTCGACGGGCATTAAACTCCTTGAGCCCAAGATAAACAGCGTCGGCTCCTTGCTCCACCGCTATTTTTAAGCTTTCTCTATCGCCAGCTGGCGCCACCAGCTCCGGTTTCTTCTCTAAAAATTTTCCACTTTTCATCAGGTAATTAATTTTAAACCCAACAGGTATTTAAAAATATAAAAAAATTAAGAAATTTAACTTTCTAAACTCTAAATTTATTCCTAGGACTCAAAAATAACACTCAAACTTTTCTAAATTGGGAAGCTATTTTTGTTTCAAAAACTTTTTTTAATTTATTTAATTTACTTCCAAAGTTAATTGCGAAATTTATATTTGCTATTATAAATCAACCAACGTCTAAGCGATTCTTGCTCAATAACCTGAAAAAGTATCGATTACCATTAAATTCTTCTTATTCTCCTGAAACCTGAGGTAGAAATAATCTTTAAAGGCTCTTCCTTTTCTATCTCATCAAACAGCAAATTTAACCCTATGTTGTCAGAAGCAATGTGACCGGCAATAATCACATTGACCTTATTTTCCTCAGCCTTTTTCTTCAACTTTTCATCCATATGCATACAAATCAGAGTGCCAACACCACTTTGAGCTAACTTTTCAATTGCTCCTTCAGGTCCTTCAGTTCCTCCCGTCATATCTACCATCACTTTACCAGTCCGATAGGACTCATTGCCCACAACTATAACCGGCCCAGCCTCATTTTGAGCAGCTTCCTGATACTCAGGAATTTCTTTTAGCACCTTCACTACTTCTTCCAGAGTATAAGGATTCTTTTCTTCCAGAAATTTCTGAAGAAAATTAGTTACCAGGTTGTCAGCTGGGGTATGAAGGCAAATCATTGCAAAACCTAAAAGCTGAGCAGCATCAACTGCTCTCTGATGGTTAACGGGAAGTAAAGCCCGAAAAACCTCTCTTGCGCGCTCCGATATTAAAGCATCGCCAATATTTATCGGAACGCCAAACCGGTGCCAGACATCAGCCTGAAGATACATTACCTCACTTAATCCTGCTAAAGCTTTTCCCTCAGGATGATGCGCCAAAATTAAGTTTATTTCCTCTCCCTTTTCTCGCAAGCGGTCAGCCAGTAAAACCTCTCCTACTTCCATGTCAACACCGGCAATAATCCCCTTTATCTCCTCGTCAGGATTGCCGGCTAAGATTCGGGTATCAGAAAAAGGATTGGTTAACTTTTCGACATCAAAGAATTTTTTCTCTTCTTCATCCATTTTTTCATATCTTTTCTTATTCTTAATCAAGTTTTTTTCAATTGCTTCCTTTCCTCGAGGGTCATTTGCAATACCTATCTCCACCGCTTTTTGATAAAACTCTTTAATCTTCAACTCGTTTTCCCCCTTTCAATTTATCAGGAATGTTATAAAAGCCTTATCGACGAGAAACAAATCGATTTCCCTCTATATAATAGCGGAAGTTATCATCAGGAGCGACTGGAACTCCAATGCGATGACTTGAAACAACTTCCTTTGGTTGGTAGCCATCTTCAAGTAAAAACAGCTCCTCACCCTTCGTTAGGTCCCAGCAGTTAAAGTAAAGGTCAATAGCTAAAGCTTGGGTTAAGCGAGCAGGACCATTGGTCAAAATCTTAACTTCCTCTGTTTTTCTTAAAGTCTTCATTGTCTCAAGACCGCTTAAAGGTTCTAAGGCTCTTATTAATACTGCTCCTGCCTTGCCATCTTCTTCAGTAACCAGATTAAGCAAATGATGCATCCCATAAGTAAAGTAGACATAAGCTTTTCCAGGTAAACCAAACATCGGGCGAGAACGAGGAGTTGGCCCATTTTTTGCATGGCTGGCAATATCACCGGGTCCAAAGTAAGCCTCAACTTCAACTATTCGCCCACTCAAAAACTCACCTTTATATACGCGAACAAGTACCTTACCTAAAACCTCTTGAGCGACTATGTCGGTTGGCCGAGAATAAAAATCTCTGCTTAAAATTTCTGCCGAAACTATTTTCAGCATTAACCAGTCACCTTATCAGCTAACTCCCAGCTTCTTCTGTTTCTCTTTAATAAGGGTAAAAACCTCAGTCAGTGAGTAAGAGTTCAAAACATCTTTTTTTTCCAGCCACCCGCGTTGAGCAGTAGCCACTCCATATCGAATATTAGCCAGGTGTACCAATCCGTGTGCATCGGTTCCAATCGCAAACTTACAACCATAATCACGCTTAGCGATTAACAAGTGCTCGTCTTTTAAATCCAGGCGGTCAGGATAGGAATTAAGCTCAAGAAAAGTGCCAGTCTCAGCCGCCAACTGAAAAACCTTGGGTAAATCAATTTCGAATGCCGGTCTCTTGTTAATTATTCTACCGGTTGGATGACAAATTATATTGATATACGGATTTTCTATTGCTTTTAAGGTCCGATAGGTAATTTCCTCTCGAGTTTGTCCAAAACCCCAGTGAACAGAAGCTGAAACTAAATCGAAAGTTGCTAAAAGCTCTAAAGGATAGTCCACCGTACCGTCGTTTTCAATATTAAGCTCAACTCCATTAAGAAGTTTTATTTCTGGATAGCGCTGATTAATTTTTTCAATTTCTTTTAACCTTTTCTCCACATCTTCCGGTGTCATTCCCCGAGCAACTCTTAATCGCTGGGCGTGGTCACAAACAGCCAGATAAGAATAGCCGAGCTTTATCCCCTCAACAGCTAACTCCTCCAATCGAGCAGCCCCATCAGAGTAAATAGAGTGAACATGAAGGTCGCCTTTAATATCGAAGAACTCAATTATAGTAGGTAGTTTTCCTTCGAAAGCAGCTTCGATTTCCCCGCGATCTTCTCTTAAGGGCGGTGGAATTAAAGGCAAGCCAAACATCTGGTAAATCTCTTCTTCATTTTGACCTGCTAATTTACTATTAGTAGCCACTTCAAACAAGCCATACTCATTAATTTTCCAACCCTTTTTTTTAGCTATTTCTCTTAATTTAATGTTGTGTTCTTTGGAACCAGTAAAATATTGGAGAGCAGCGCCGTAGTTTTCTGGCTTAACTAAGCGAAAATCAACTTGCAAGTCTGATTGAACCCTAACGCTAATTTTAGTTTCTCCGGCAGCTAAAACTTCTTTCACTTGAGGAAGCCTCATTATTTTTTCAATTACTTTCTCAGAGTCTAAGGTAGCTACCAGAATATCAATATCGCCTATGGTTTCTTTAAGTCTTCTCAATGAGCCAGCTGCACTAGCTTGTTCAACTCCTTCTATCTCTCTCAAATGAGAGACAATTTCTTCAGCCAGAGGCAAGGCGTCAGAAAGAAGCAGTCTTTCTTGTCCCTGACGGTAAATAGCAATCCCCCGGACAATGTTTTCCTCAGTTTTTGCCCCAAAACCCTTCAAATCTCTGAGTTTTTGTTCCTTTACTGCTTTTTCAAGATCGTCAACGGTTTGAATGTTCAGCTCTTCATATAAAATCCGCGCTTTTTTTGGTCCAACGCCAGGAACCTGCATTAGCTTCAAAACGGAAAAGGGGATTTTTTCTTTCAATTCTTCATAATATCTGAGCCCACCTGATTCAATTAGCTCACCAATTTTCTGAGCAATGCTTTCGCCTATACCTCTGACTTCACGTAATTTACCTTGAAAAAAAAGGTCAACAATTCTTTCCGGCTGACTTCTAATTGCATTGGCCGCCTTTTGATAAGCAGCTACTCGAAACGGGCTTTCGCCGGCGACTTCTAACATTTCGCTGATTTCTTCAAAAATTTGGGCAATTTCAGCGTTTGACCAATCGGTGTACATCTCAATTTAATGATAGCAAAAACGAAAAATAATTTACTGAGATGAATTAAAAAGTTTTAAATCAAAAAAGAAAAAAATATTTAAATTAGAAGTGTTCCTTCAACCAATCCGCCTGGCGGTTAATTACCTTTTCTGCCTGTTGAAACTGAGTATCCAAAGCCTCCGGTCCAGTTCCGCCGTAAACATTCCTTCTCTTTAAAGCAGCTTCTATGGAAATAAATTCAAAAAGGTCAGATTGAAAAAGAGGAGAAAATCGCTGCCATTCATTAAGGGAAAGCTGGGACAATGTTTTTCTTTGCTGAACAGCATAAGACACCACTTTGCCAGTAATCTCGTGAGCCCGACGAAAAGGAAGTCCTTTGTTAACTAAATAATCAGCTGCTTCCGTAGCTTCTAAAAAGCCTTTTCTTATTGCTTCATCAAAACGAGCTCTTTTAAGTTCGAAGCTCTCAATCATACCCTTCATTACCTCAAGAGACCCCTCGACTACCCTTAAAGCATCAAAAAGCCCTTCTTTATCTTCTTGTAAGTCTCGATTGTAAGAAAGTGGAAGCCCTTTCAGAGTAGTAAGTAAAGCCAAAAGATGACCAAACACTCTTCCAGCTCTTCCTCTAATTAGCTCAGCTGCGTCAGGATTCTTTTTTTGTGGCATTACTGATGAACCACTGGTGAAAGCGTCATCAAGCTCAATATAACCAAACTCAACTGTTGACCAGAGAATCAATTCTTCAGCCAAGCGGGAAAGGTGCATCATTAAAATAGAGATTTGGGAAAGAAAATGAATAACAAAGTCCCTATCAGATACGGCATCTACACTGTTGTCAGAAATATGAGAGAAACCCAATTCCTTAGCCAAACCCTCTCGGTCAATCGGGTAAGGCGTGCCGGTTACTGCCGCTGCCCCAAGCGGCAAATAATCCATTTTTTTGTAGCAAGAAACCAGCCGGTCAAAATCGCGCTTTATCATCCAGAAATAAGCCATTAAATAATGAGAAAAATAAACTGGTTGAGCTGGCTGTAAATGAGTATAAGCCGGCATAATTATCCCTTTTGCTTCTCTTGCCCTTTTTAAAATCGCTTCTAAAAGTTGGAAGATGAAGTGATTTAAAGCAGTGATTTTTCTTTTCAAAAAAATTCTTAATACGGTTGATATTAAATCATTTCGACTACGACCAGTATGGAGTTTGCCAGCTAATTCTCCAACTTTTTCTTCTAACCTTCGCTCAATTGCCGTATGAATATCTTCATCGGTCTCTAAAAAAGTAAAGGTACCTCTTTCAATTTCCTCCTCGCATTCTTTTAGCGCTAACTGCAGTCGTTCTTTCTCGCCACGGGAAAGCACATTGGCTTTCTCAAGTGCTTTTAACCAGGCCAAATCAACTTCAATCTCTTCGTGAAAAAGCAAGCGGTCAAAGGCAAGAGAAGAAGTGAATTCAGAAAACATTTTGTCAGGTTCCCGAGAAAAACGGCCACCCCAGAGCTTCAATCTTTACGTCTCCTTTTTTGCTTTTCAGCCCAGACTTTAAGTGGCAAACCAAAGATTTCAATAAAACCTTGTGAGGACTGATGAGAGAACAAATCTTTTCCTTCGTAAGTGGCTAAATCTTTTTCGTAAAGCGAATAAGGAGAAAAACGCCCAACCACTGTAGCTTTTCCTTTATACAGCTTAAGGCGCACTTTTCCGGTCACAAACTCCTGACTTTTATCTATAAAAGCCTGGAGCGCTTCTCTTAAAGGAGAATACCATAAGCCGTAGTAAATTAATTCAGAAAACTTTTGTTCAACTAATTGCTTATAATGTGCCAGTTCTCTTTCTAAAACCAAAGACTCTAAAGCCGAATGAGCTTCAATTAAAACAGTGGCAGCTGGGGCTTCATAGACTTCTCTGGATTTTAGCCCGACCACCCGATTTTCAATCATATCAATGCGGCCAACGCCGTGTAAGCCAGCAATTTTATCCAGTTTCTTTATTAAACTGTAAGTTTCCATCTTTTCTCCGTTTAACGCCACTGGTTCGCCTTTTTCAAAATCAATCTCTACATATTCAGCCTCAGAAGGAGCTTTCTCTGGACTTACAGTTAGCTTAAAAGCATCTTCGGGAGGTTCAACCATCGGGTCTTCAAGTACGCCACACTCAATACTCCTTCCCCAGAGGTTTTCGTCAATGCTGTATGGCGAATTTTTGTCTATTTCCAGCGGGATCTTCATTTTTTCAGCATACTCAAGAGCTTCGGCTCGGTTTAATTCCCAATTTCGGACAGGTGCTACCACTTTTAAATTTGGGTTCAATGCTGCAATAGAAACCTCAAATCTAACCTGGTCATTTCCCTTTCCAGTGCAACCGTGAGCAATTAAATCAGCTTTTTTTTCTTCGGCTACCTTTACCAAATGCCGGGCTATCAAATATCGAGAGAGAGAAGTAAAAAGGGGGTATTGTTTTTCGTAAAGCGCATTAGCTTTAAGAGCGGGAAGAATGAACTCTCGAACAAACTCCTCCCGCCCATCTACTAAAATTCCTTCAGCACCTAAAGTATTTGCCTTGTTACGAGCTTCTTCTAAATCAGCATTCTGACCAACATCAACCAAAAGAGCAGTAACTTCATAACCCTTTTCAATAAATTTTTTTAAGATAACTGAAGTATCTAAACCACCAGAGTAAGCAAGAACAACCGATTTTGCCATTTATTAGCCGACCATTTTGCTAAGTCGCTCAACAACTGCCTGGCCTTCTTTCTCGCTCCGAGCTACCACTAAAAGAGTATCGTCACCAGAAACACTGCCAATTATTTCATCCCAGTTGGCAGCATCTACAGCCGCTCCAACACTGGAAGCACCACCGGGAAGAGTTTTCACCACAATCAAGTTGCCACTTGCCTCAATGTTCTTTACTAATTCCTCGCAGAGCTTACGTAGTCGCTTGTCTTCAGGAAGAATATAAACATTTTTGCCGCTTTCAGAAGTAACTTTTTCCAGCCCTAACTGATTAACATCGCGAGAAACTGTGGCCTGAGTTACTCGGTAGCCCTTCCGACTTAGCTCTTTTACAAGCTCAGATTGAGTTCGAATCGGCTTCTCTCTAACAATTTTCTTAATCAGTTCTTGTCGGGTTAACTTTTTACCCACTATTATTCACCTCACTAATGAAACTAACAAAGCTTTTTGTAGGTGCAGTCGATTTTCAGCTTGTTCCCAGACCACCGATTGTTTTCCTTCAATCACTTCTTGAGTAACTTCTTGCCCGCGGTGCGCTGGGAGACAATGCATAAATATAGCAGAAGATTTGCTTTTTGTCAATAGTTTTTGATTGACTTGAAATTTTTGAAAAATTTTTTTGATTTCTCTTTCGTTTTTTTCATCTCCCATACTTATCCAAACATCGGTGTAGACAATATCAGCACCTTTCACTGCCTCTTCTGGCTCGGAGAGGATTTCAACTTTAGCTTTCCTCCCAGCTATTTGCTCTGCTACCCTTGCTATCTCTTTATCAGGCTCATATCCTTTTGGAGTTGCTACAGCAATATTTATTCCCACCTTGGCACAGCCAATTAACAATGTTTGAGCTACATTGTTACCGTCACCCAAATAAGCTAATTTTAACCCACTAAAAAATCCATAATGCTCATAAATGGTAAGCAAATCAGCTAGAATTTGGCAGGGATGGTAATCATCGGTTAAGGCATTAATAACTGGAACTGAAGACCATTTAGCCAAAAGCTCAACCGTTTTTTGCTGATAGGTTCGGATAACAATAGCGTCAACGTAACGGGAAAAAACCCTGGCCGTATCTTCCCAAGTCTCTCCCCGACTTAACTGTAAATCAGAAGTCATAAGAACAACAGCACTTGCTCCTAAATGCGCAGTCGCAACTTCAAAAGATACTCGGGTGCGAGTTGACGGTTTTTCAAAAATTAAAGCAATTGTTTTTCCTTTTAAAGGTTGAAAAACTTCTCCTCGCCGATAAGCATCTTTTAACTCCTTTGCCTTGGCTAACAAAAAAAGGATTTCTTCAGTTGAAAGTTCTTTTAAGCTCAATATATCTTTAGTTTTAATCATGCTCATTTTTTTTAAACTCCTCTAAAGCCTCCTTTAGCTTTGCAAAAACCAACTCAAAATCACTTTCTTCAACAATGTAAGGAGGAAGAAAACGAAGCACATTCTCTCCACAGGTTCCAGCTAAAACTCCCTTTTCTATCAGCTTAAGTGATATTTTCTTAGCTACTGGCTTTTCAAATTCAATCCCAATCATGAAACCTTTTCCCCTAACCTCTTTAATAAAATTATCCCCCTCAAGTTTTTTAAAAAGCTCGAGAAAAAATATACCTTGCTCAGAAACTTTCTCAATCAGTCCTTCTTCATCAAGCAGTTTCAGAGTTTCCAGCGCAACTACACAAGCCAGCGCATTACCACCAAAAGTACTTCCATGATCGCCTTTCTCAAAATAATCAGCAATCTCCGAACGAGCAATGGTTGCTCCAATTGGAAAACCATTGCCAAGACCTTTAGCTAAGGTAACAATATCAGGTTTTATTCCATACTGTTCATAAGCAAAAAAACTTCCAGTTCGCCCCATCCCGGTCTGAACCTCGTCCAAGATTAAAAGTAAGCCTTGTTGGCGACAAATTCTTTCAACTTCTTTTAAATATCCTGAAGAACAAAAATTTACTCCGCCTTCGCCTTGAATTGCCTCCAGCATTACTGCAATAGTAGACTCGTCAACTGCTGCTTCTAAAGCCTTAACGTCATTTAGAGGAATATGAACAAAACCGGGCGGAAGCGGTTCAAAGTCTTTTTGTTTTTCTGGCTGACCAGTAGCTGCCAGCGTTTTGAATGTTCTACCATGGAAAGAGCCGTAAGCGGTTATGATTTTGTAGCGCTTGCCCCCGTAAAGGCAGTGTCCATATTTTCGCGTTAGCTTCAAAGCGGCTTCGTTAGCCTCAGCTCCACTATTTGAAAAAAAACACTTCCCCTTGCCAAATCTCACACTAAGTTCTTCAGCCAGTTTTATCTGTTCTTGTGTGTAATAAAGACTGGAAACATGAATTAGTTTTTTTGCTTGCCCTTCAAATACTTTCAATAAGCGAGGGTGACTATGCCCCAAAATACAAACGCCAATACCAGATATAAAATCCAGATACTGATTGCCTTTAGAGTCATAAACATACTTTCCTTCTGCCCTTTCAACTAAAAGCGGGTAACGAGCAAAAACTGGGAAATAAACCTCTTTTTCTTTTTTTATAAAATCTGACAAAAAACCTCCAAATTCTAAAAATTTAGGGTCTTATCATAGTGCCAACACCGGGTTTAGTGAACAATTCGAGGATTAAAGAGTGAGGTTTGGCGCCATTCAAAATATGAACTCGGTTGACCCCTCCTTTTATAGCCTCTACTGCTCCCTTAAGTTTGGGTAGCATGCCCCCAATCCCTTTTTGAGTTTTAATAAACTTTTCCACTTCTTTAGAATCAATCTCACTTATCAGCTTTTTGCTTGAAGAATCAGCAAAAAGACCATCAACATCAGTTAAAAAAATTAGTTTATCAGCTTTTAAAGCAGCAGCTAAGGAACCGGCTACCAGATCAGCGTTAATGTTTAAACTCAACCCTTCCCGGCTGCAACCGATGGAAGCAACAACTGGTAAATAATCCTCGTTAATCAACCGCTTGATAATTTCCGGGTTTACCTTTTCCACTTCTCCCACTAATCCCAGGACTGACTTTTCTTTTCGTCGAGCCTGAATTAAATTCCCATCTTCGCCACTGATTCCGATAGCCTGACAACCTTCACTGTTCAGTTGGTTAACTAACTCTTTATTTATTAAACCAAGCAAAACCATCTTAACCACTTTCATTGTCTCCTCATCAGTTACACGTTCCCCCTCAATAAATCGAGCTTTCAAAGACAATTTTTCCATATAATAGCTAATTCTTTTACCACCTCCATGTACTAAAACCGGATTAATTCCCACGTATTTTAGGAGAGCAATATCTCTGATCACCCTCTTCCAATTTTCTTCATCTTCCATAGCACTGCCACCCAGCTTGATAATCATAGTTTTTCCCGAATGCAATCGAATATAGGGGAGTGCCTCAACAAGCACTTTCGCTTTTTCTAACTCTCTCATCTTAACTCCGATAGCTGGAATTTATTTTCACATAATCATAAGAAAGGTCAGTGGTCAAGACCTCAGATTTTGCCTTGCCCTCGCCAAGTTCTATATTTACCTCAATTTCTTTCTTTTTTAAAGCTGCCTCTGCTTTTTTAGAAACCGGCAGGGCCCGACCATGCTCAAAGACGAGAAAACCCTGAACAGAAAGCTTAAGCTTTTCAGAATCAAAGGGAATCCGAGCTTTCCCTAATGCCGCTAAAATTCTTCCCCAGTTTAAATCCTCTCCAAAAAAAGCCGTCTTTACCAGTAAAGAATTAGCAACACTCTTGGCCAAAACTCTCGCCTCTTCCTCGGTGCGAGCACCATAAACAGCAATTTTAATTATCTTTGTCGCTCCTTCCCCGTCTTTAACTATTTGAAAAGCCAACTCACTCAATACTTGAATCAAAGCCTTTTTAAATCTTTTACTTTCGCTTCTCTTCTCATTGATCATAATGTTTCCGGCTGCTCCATTCGCCAGAATATAACCAGTGTCGTTAGTACTGGTGTCGCCGTCAATAGTGATTGAGTTAAAAGTTTTATCAACTGCTTCTTTAAAGGAAGCTTGCAAAAAACTTGGCTCAATAACAGCGTCGGTTAAAACAAAAAAGAGAGTGGTCGCCAGCTCAGGATTAATCATTCCTGCTCCTTTAGCTATCCCAACCAGTTTAATTTCTTTGCCCCCAAATTTTAAGCGCAAAGAACTTTTTTTAGGAAAGGTGTCGGTTGTCATAATCGCTTCCGCTGCTTTATCAATGCTCTTTCCAAGAGTTTGAACCGCAGTCTTAATGCCCTTTTTCATCTTGTCCAGTGAAAGATATGCTCCAATTAATCCAGTCGAAGCCAACAAAACACCAGACTTAATATTTAATGCTTCTTTCACTAATTTCATTGATTCCCAGCTTACCCTCAATCCTTCCTCTCCAGTGCAAGCGTTAGCTGTTCCGCTATTCACTAAAATTGCTTGAAAAGTTTTTTCCTTTTTCAATGCTTCTTGGCTTGCTAAAACCGGAGCCGCCTTTATTTGATTAGAAGTAAAAACAGCCGCAACAATGGCAGGCCTTTCCGAGTAAATCAAAGCCAGATCAAGGCCCTTCTTTTTAAAACCAGCTCGTACCCCAGTTACTAAATAGCCCTTTGGCAATGTCATCATTTTACCCATAGAAAACAAGTAATTATTTTTTTCTTATCCTGAGCTTGTAAATTTCAAAAAATTTTTTAAAGTATATAATAAAATAAAATTTATTAAGGGTAAAGAGGGGAAAGCTCGAGAGCTTCTGTCTCTGGGAAGTTTTCCATTAAATTCATATTTTGAACTGCCTGGCCAGCTGCTCCTTTAATTAAATTATCAAGACAAACAATTACATAACAAGCGTTGTCTTTCCCTTCCACAACCGAAATTTTAACCAGGTTTGTTCCTCTGACCGATTTTAGTTGAGGCAACTCGCCTAATTTTAAAACTTTAATAAAATCAGCTCTTTGATAAAAATTCTGGAAAAGTGCTCTAATCTCAAATATTTTGCAACTTTCAGACAAACTCAAAAAAATAGTAGCCAGAATACCACGAGAATAAGGTCCAATTATCGGGCAAAAAGAAAGATTCAAGCTCTGGCCACTAAGTTTTTGGGTTTGTTCAAGGATTTCGGGCAGATGCTGGTGAACAAAACCAACCTTGTAAGGAATTAAGTTTTCCGAAAGAATGGAAAAAGAAACTTTTTCATCCCTGCCCCGCCCTGCTCCTGATGATCCTGAAACTGCTACCACCGAAACATTTTGAATTTTTACCCCTGAGGACAAAAGAGGAGCCAATCCAAGAATTACTGCTGTTGGATAACAACCGGGATTTGCTACTAATTGGGCTTTTTTTATCTCTTCCCGATAAATTTCAGTCAAACCATAAACTGCTTGGTTTAAAAGGTCAGGTCGGGAATGTTCAAAACCATACCAGTTCACATAATCAGAAGAATTGCCCAAGCGAAAATCTGCCGTTAAATCAATTACTTTTTTGCCGGCTGAAATTAGCGAGGGGACAACCTCAACTGCTCTACCATGAGGTAGGGCAATGAAAAAAAAATCAGCTTTACTTAAAGCCTCTTCAACATCTAAATTATCGAAGTTTCTCCCTTTAAACTCACTAAGATGAGGATGAGCAGATACAACCGGTTCTCCTGCCTGAGTCAAAGCGCCAAGAAAAGTAAGTTCAACTCCTTGGTGCCGAAGTAATATTCGAATAAGCTCCCCTCCAGTGAACCCGGAAGCACCAAAAATCCCAACCCTCACTCCTTAGTCCCCCTTTTTAATTCTAAGCTTCTCTAAGTGTAGCATTAAATTTGTTTGAAAGCTCGCGAACAATCTTTTCTACTTCCTCATCCACTTCTTCAGCTGATAAAGTCTTTAAACTTGACTGAAAGAAAAGTCGAAAGGCAATGCTCTTTTTGCCCGTTGGCAAATTCTTACCTTCGTAAACATCGAAAACTGTTACTTTTCTTAAGTTATTTGCAGTTTTCTCTATCGTCTTCAGTAAATTATCAGCTGGAATCTCCTTATCTACCAAAAAAGAAAGGTCGAAAATAGCAGGTGGAAATCGTGGTATTTCTTTAAAATAAGGCGTCTGGCGAGACTCAAAAATTGCGCAGGTGTCAAACTCTGCCAACCAAACAGAGTCATTAAAGTCAAGCTCTTCCTTTAAAGCTGGGGACAATTCTCCGAGAAAACCAAGCAGTCGCTCTCCAATATAAACTTCTGCCTGACGATAAGGGTGTAAAAAAGAATAAGCAGAATTTTTGTATTCCCATTTTTTTACCTGATTGCTCAACAAAATTAAGTCCACTATACCTTTTAAATCGTAAAAATCAAAACGCCGAGAATTATTTGCCCAATCTTTCTCCTGCCAACTACCGCATAGAGAAATCCCTAGCCTTTCCTCCTCTTTCCTTTCTCCTTGTTTACTAAAAAAGACTTTGCCAATCTCGAAGAAACTCAAATTCTCATTTTTTCGGTTCAAATTTCTCTTAGTCGTTTCTAGCAAACCAAAAATCAAGCTGGGTCGAAGGGCGCTTTCGGTAATTAAAATGGGATTTGCAATTTCAACCAGCTCAACTCCATTAAAAGCGCCATAACCTAACAATTTACTTGAAAGCTCAGGATTGAAAAAGCTAAAATTCATTACCTCCATTAAGCCCGCCCCCACTAAAAGTTCTCTAAGCTGTCTCTGCCAGGCTTGATAAAAACTAAGGCCACGCCCTCCGCGAAGCTTTGGTAAAGTTAAGGGGATTTCATTATAACCATGAAAACGAGCCACTTCTTCAATCAAGTCAATTTCTCTCTCCAGATCCGGCCGAAAAGCAGGAACAACAACTTTAAACTCACTGTTTCTTTCTTCTTCCAATTGTAAACCCAATGATGTAAATATCCTTTTCATCTCAGTTGCAGAAATTTCCTTTCCTAAAACCAACGAAGCTCTGGCTGGCCGAAAAATTATAGTTTTTCTCTGATAAGCCAGGGGGTAAGCATCAACAACTCCCCGACAAACCTTGGCTGAGGCAAGCTCAATTAAAAGATAAGCAGCTCTATTAGCAGCGTAAACTGTCCCTTCAATTGAAACTCCCCTTTCAAAGCGGTAGGAAGCTTCGCTACTCAAGGAAAGAATGCGAGAAGTCTTTGCAATGCTAACCGGTGAAAAATGAGCTGACTCAAGTAAAACTTCAGTTGTGTTCTCATTTACTTCCGAACTTTCCCCTCCCATAACTCCAGCAATAGCAACTGGCTCTTCAGCGTCAGCAATTACTAAAGTTTCGCTGTCAAGAGCATATTCGCGACCATCAAGAGCTACTATCTTTTCTCCCTCTTTAGCCCGTCGAACTACTATTTTAGCTCCTCCAATATAACGGAAGTCAAAAGCGTGGAGTGGTTGACCGGTTTCTAACATCACATAGTTGGTAATATCAACCACATTGTTGATTGGTCGAATTCCAGCTGCTTTTAAGCGAAATTGAAGCCAATAAGGAGAAGGTTTAACTTCAACCCCTTTTAAGAGCCTGGCGGAATAACGAGGGCAAAGATCTGGTGACAAAATCTCAACTTTAACGCTGTCTTGCGCCCGCTCTTCAATTTCCTGAATTTCAGCTGGTGGTAACTTCAGGTTTTTCCCCAGCAAAGCAGCAATTTCTCGTGCAATACCAATAACTCCTAAACAATCGGAGCGGTTGGGCATAATCTCAAACTCAAAAAGATAATCATCAAGTCCAAGAATTTCCCTAATATCAACCCCAATTTCTGTCTCAGAAGGCAAAATCATTATCCCACTATTATCTTCGCTAATCCCAAGTTCGGCCGGAGAAACCAGCATCCCATCGGAATTGATTCCTCTGATATTGCGTCTCTCAACTTTTATTCCTTCAGGTAAAACCGCTGGGACCAAAGCTAAAGGCACTACATCACCCGCTCTAATGTTTGAAGCTCCGCAAACCACCTGAGTTTTACCCTTAGCACCAGCGTTTACCTGACAAAGGGAAAGATTATCTGCATTGGGGTGAGGAGCAATTCTTTCTATCCTGGCAGTGTAAACATTCTTGATCTCCGCTCCTAAGTACAAAAGGCTTTCCACTGCTGTGCCGCTCAAAGAAAGCCTTTCCGCTAGTTCGTCTGGAGTAATATTTATTTCAACCAGTTCCTTAAGCCAAGAAAATAATACTTTCACTAAAACTGCTCCAGAAAGCGACAGTCATTATCAAAAAATAATCGAATATCAGAAACGCCATATTTAAGCATTGCTATCCTCTCAACCCCCATTCCAAAAGCAAAACCGGTGTATTTTTCGTTATCGTAACCAACTTCATCAAAAACGTTTGGGTCAACCATACCCGCTCCTAAAATTTCTAACCAACCACTACCCTTGCAAACACGGCAGCCTTTTCCTTCGCAGAAACAGGAAACATCCACTTCAGCTGAAGGTTCAGTGAAAGGAAAGTAAGAAGGTCTAAATCTGACTTTTTTATCAGCCCCAAACATTCGGTGAGAAAAAAATTCAAGTGTTCCTTTTAAATCAGCAAAAGTTATCCCCTTATCGACTGCTAATCCTTCTACTTGATGGAAAACAGGTAAATGAGAAGAGTCTGCCACATCCCGCCGATAAACCTTACCTGGAACCACAATGAAAACTGGAGGTTTCTCTTTTTTCATAACCCGAATTTGAACCGGTGAAGTATGGGTTCTCAGCAAGAGTTCCTCTCCAGGGCCCTTCAGGTAAAGAGTATCCCAGAGGGAACGAGCTGGATGGTGAGGGGGCATATTTAGAGCAGTAAAGTTATGATAATCAGTTTCGACTTCTGGTCCTTCAGCCACCCAATAGCCTAAAGAAAGAAAAATATCAACGATTTCTTCTATGGTCCGAGTAATAAGGTGTTTTCTTCCTCTCCTGGGTATTCGACCAGGCAAAGTAATATCAATGGCTTCGGTCTTTATCTTTTCATCAAAAAAACCCTTCCTCAATTCAAGAGAGCGTTTTTCAATTAGATTCTCCAGCTGGGCACGGACTTCATTAGCTTTGGCTCCCACCAAAGGCTTCTCTTCGGTCGGCAGCGCTCCTATCTGTCGGAGAATTAAAGTGATTTCTCCCTTGCGCCCGAGAAACTTTACTCTTAAGGTTTCTAGTTCTTCTTCAGTTTGAACAGCCGTTATTAATGCAGAAGCCCTTTTCTCTAATTCTTCTAATTGGGAAATTAAACCCAAACGCCCCCCTTAAGAAGCCTTTGATAAACTGGACCGGGCTATTTCCACTAGCTCTTTAAAGCCATCGGGGTCCGAAACCGCCAGGTCACTTAAGATTTTACGGTCAATATCGATTTCCGCTAACTTTAAACCATGAATAAAGTGATTGTAAGAAAGACCATGGAGACGAGCTGCTGCGTTAATTCTGGTAATCCAGAGCCGACGAAAGTCTCTTTTTCTTTCTCGCCGGTGACGATAAGCATACATTAAAGAATGCATCACTTGCTCGTTTGCCACTCGATAAACTCGGCTTCGAGCTCCGTAATAACCTTTTGCTTTCTCTAAAACTTTTTTATGTCTCCGATGAGCTGTTACTCCTCTCTTAACTCTTGGCATCGTAACCTCCTAACTACCTATCATCCTCTTTACATCCCTAACTTCACCTGAAACTACAGTTCCCTTTCTTTTGAGCCGCCTCTTTCTGGAAGCAGACTTCTTAGAAAGTAAATGAGAACGGCCAACTTTGGCTCTCTTTACTTTGCCACCTCCAGTAACTTTGAAGCGCTTGGCTGCGCTTTTTCTGGTTTTCATTTTTGGCATTTTATCCCTTCCTTCCAGCTGAAGACCGCGGCGCTAAAACCATAATTAAACGCCTACCGTCCAGATTTGGTTTTGATTCAATAGTTGCCAAATCTCCAACACTCTCAGCAATGTCGTAAAGCATTTTTTCGCTTAAATCGGCATGAACTATTTCCCGACCACGAAACCAAACAAAAAGCTTGACCTTATGACCCTTTTGAAGAAACTCAATTAAATGCTTCTTCTTTACTTCAAGATCGTGCTTATCAATTCTCGGCCTAAATTTCAGCTCCTTAACTATGATTTGAGTCTGATGTTTCTTGCTTTTTTTGAGCTTCTGCTCAAGCTCATAGCGGTACTTCCCATAGTCAACTATGCGACAAACTGGCGGTTGACTGTTAGGTGCCACTTCCACCAGGTCTAAACCCATGTTACGTGCTTCTTTTAAGGCTTCCTCAATTGGCATAACTCCCAACCTCTTGCCTTCCGGTGAAATAACTAAAACCTCCGGGGCTCTGATGAACTCGTTAGCCCTCAAAGAAATTTTGCTAATTATTTAACCACCTCCTAAAAAATAAAAGGGTAGCCATAAGCTACCCTCCTAACCTTAACAGCCTTTCGCCTTAAGGTGAGAAGCTCATGGCTTCTGCTTCTCCTCTATTTAAGTTGTTAAAAGTATACCATTTAATCTTGATTTGTCTATATCTTTTTGCTTTCTGATAAACTCTTGACAATTTCAAAAATTCAGCTTGAATGGAAAAATTCTTCCCTCAGCTTTAGTTTTAGCTTCATTCAAAAATTCATCAAGAGTATAAGCTCCCTTGTCCCCTTCCTTCCTTTCCCTCACCGCCACTTTTTCTTCAGCCACCTCTCGGTCACCCACTACCAACATATAGGGAATTCGTTTGCTTTCGGCATCTCTAATTTTCTTTCTCATTGTCTCATTGCGTGAATCTACTAAAGCTCTAAATCCCGCTTTTTCCAATTCTGAGGCAACCTTAAAAGAATAATCATTATGGCGGTCAGCTAAGGGCAAAATAACCATCTGAACTGGCGCTAGCCAAAAAGGCAAATCGCCCGAGTGATGTTCGAGCAAGGCTCCTAAAAACCTTTCCAGACTTCCAAGAATTGCTCGGTGTATCATCACCGGCTGGTATTGTCGGTTATCCCTATCCCAGTAAATCAATTCAAAGCGTTCGGGAATATTAAAGTCCACCTGAATAGTAGTGGCTTGCCAGAGTCTCCCAATAGCGTCTTTTAGTTTAATATCAATTTTTGGACCGTAAAAAACTCCTTCTCCTGGGTCTTCTTCATACTTCACCTCGTGCTTCTCTAGTGCCTTCCTTAAAGCATCAGTAGCCCGGCTCCAGTTTTCCCGGGAGCCAACAAACTTTTCCGGCTGGGTCGAAAGTTTGACTTCAAACTCCTCAAAACCAAAAGTTTTTAAGATATAGAAGGAAAAATCAAGAAGAGAAATTATTTCTTCTTCTAACTGTTCATAGGTGCAAAAAATATGAGCATCATCTTGAGTAAAACCTCTCACTCTTAATAATCCATGTAAAACTCCTGAACGCTCAAAACGATAAACAGTACCTAATTCAAAAAATCGAAGAGGAAACTCCCGGTAGCTTCGAGGTTTGCTTTTATAGATTAAAATATGACCGGGGCAATTCATTGGTTTAACAGCATATTCTTTTTCTTCTATCTGGAAAAAGTACATATTTTCTCGATAGAAATCGGAATGTCCGGAAATGTTCCAAAGGTCCCCTTTTAAAACATGTGGAGTTACAACAAACTGATAACCTCTTTTCTGATGTTCTTCCTTAATGAAATTTTCCAGAGTATGGCGCAGGACGGCTCCTTTTGGATGATAAAAAACCAGGCCAGCTCCCGCTTCCTCATGAAAACTAAAAAGCTCAAGTTCTCTACCTAAACGGCGGTGGTCCCTTTTTTCTACTTCTTCTCGCCACTTAAGATATTCTTCCAGTTCTTCCGCAGTTTCAAAAGCCGTCCCGTAAATCCTCTGAAGCATAGGGTTGCTTTCTTTACCTCTCCAATAAGCACCAGCTACTGAAAGAAGTTTAAACGCTTTTAAATCACCAGTTGAATTGAGGTGTGGACCCCGACATAAATCAACAAAATCCCCTTGCCAGTAAACCGAAATCTCCTCCCCTTCCGGTATTTCTTTTATTAATTCCACCTTGTACTTTTCCCCTCTCCTTTCGAAAAGCTCGAGAGCATCCTCTCGCGAGAGAGCTTCTTTTCTAAAGGGGAGTTTTCTTTCGATAATCTCTTTCATCTTATTTTCTATTAACGAGAGGTCTTCTGAAGAGAGAGTTTTTATTAAATCAAAGTCATAGTAAAAGCCATCTTCGATAGCTGGCCCAATCCCAAGAAGGGCTTCAGGAAAAAGCTCTTTAACTGCTTGAGCCATAATATGAGAAGCTGAATGACGTAAAACTTCAGTATTTTCCGAAATCAACTTACCTCCAACCAAAAATAACTTTACTATTTTAACTAATTAAACTAATAGAGACAAAATTTTGACTTTACTCTTTAGAAAAAAAGTTCTAAAATTTTTTCAGGTCGGGGAAAAACCTTCTCTGCCAGCTTGCTTAATCATAGAGAAGAGCCTCCTATCCCCGGCCTTTTATTTAAGCAACCTCTTCCAAGCCAACGCCACTTTTTTGAGTTGGAGGCAGAGCGGGTAGCTCTTCGGAATAAGCAAAAACCATAACTTTTACCAAAGAAAAGAAAAGTAAAAACTCTTTCCAAGCCAAACAAAAAAGAAGAGCATAAAAAGTCACGATGCTGATAATAAAAACAATTTCAAAAAAATTATAGTAGCCACTCTGGAAAATGATTCTTATAATTTCGCTCTCTATTCCCCTCACACCAAAACAATTTTAATAAACCCCAACCACAAAATCAAGTGGTTTCCAAAAAATTAACCACAATATATAGTATTACAAACGAGCATAAAATTTAAAGATTATTTGGTTTGACCAACATTCCAAGTCTTTCTTCAACCAAACTCAACCATTCGCTTCGAGGGAAATTTTCCAGGAAGCTCTGAAAAACGCTGATTGCTTCTTTAGTTTTTCCTGACTTTCTCAAGATCTCCCCTAATCGGAAATGAGCCATCTCCTTAAAGGTTGCATCATTAGAGCTTAAAACCTGGCGATAAAGTTTTTCGGCAAGTTCTGTATAATTTTTAGCCTCCGCAGCGCAAGCCAAGGTATATTTTTCCTTAAGGTTCAACTCTAAATCGGCTTCATCCTGAATTTTTTCCTCTGCCTCCAAGTAAAGTTTTAAAGCCTCTTCCCTTTTCCCAACCTCAAGCATTTTATTAATCGCTAACTCATAAAAAAGGCGGGCTTTATTTTCTTCCCCTGCTTCCGCCAACAAGGGAGCCATCTCAGCCATAACCTCTAAATTCGCCGGGTCCATTTTTAAGGCCTCCTTATACTGAGCCAATGCTGGTAAATCAAAATCCTTTTTCCTTAGAGAACGAGCTTCATCAAGGTAATGTTCATGCAAAGCTTTTTTTTCATATTTCGATAGCTTTGCCCAGACCAACCCAAAAACAAAGCCTCCTATGTGAGCCCAGTTAGCGACACCTGTATTTAACCCTTTTAATTGGAAATAGCCGTAAAATATTTCCCTTGCAAACCACAAAAGAAGAGCTGCCATAGAAGAAAGTTCAAATGTTCCCCAGCGAATAAAGTAAAAAACAAAAATGAAATAAGCAACTCTTATTTTGTGATAAAGAAAGCGAACAGCAAAAAGACCCATTAAAGCGGCAATAGCTCCTGAAGCTCCAATCAAAGGGATTCTTGTCCATTCAGGAAAAAATAACCAAAAAACAAAAGAATTGCTTAAAGCAGAAACCAAACCACCAAAGAAATATAGTAAAAGGTAGCGCATTCGCCCGATGGTGTCTTCCAGAAAGGAACCAAAAATCCAGAGAAAATAGAGGTTGAATATTAAATGCGACCAGGAGCCGTGCAGAAAAAGGCTTGTCAGCCAGGTATACCAGGCAGCAGAGTCCAAACGAAAACCAAATTCCAGAGCAGCTAGATGAATATTTTCAACAGTACCAGCAAAAACAATTATATTGATAACTATTAAAGCCAGAGTAAATAAAGGTAAAGTGCTATAGTGGCGGTTTAACTTAAGAGGTAAAAAGAAAAACATTTCAGGTTAAAAAAAAGTCATAAGACTTTGGTTAATTTTAAACTTTAAAAAAGCGTAACTCATCCCAGTTTAAGAATTCTATTAAGGTCTTTTCTTACTAGCAAAACAAGTTTTTCTAATATGCCAGCCACTGCCGGAGTTAGCTCCAGTCCCCATTCAATAGATTCCGGTTCAACCCCATAGATAATTATTTCGGGAAGTTTCTTTTGAAGAGCTCTAGCCATTGAAATTGTATCGACAAGGTCAAAATCATGAGCAGACATTTTAAAATTTGCTTTCTTCTCTTTAACTTCTGATAACCCGAACTTATAAATTGTTCCAGGTTTATCACCGCCACGCACACAATCTAGCACAAGAAGATAACGGCAGCGCTCAAAAAGTGGCAAAAGGTCAAGCCCAGAAGTTCCCCCATCGATAAACTCGACATCAGGGTGATTGATTTCTTCCATCAATCTTTGGACAGCCTGAACACCTACTCCTTCGTCTTTGAGTAATAGATTGCCAACACCAAGAACAATAACTTTTTTCAAATCTCACCTGAGAGAATTGTAAGCACAAAAAAACAACTCTTCAACCACCCCAATGTCGGGTTAAAGTTGTAAAACCTTATTAAGTTCTGCCCTAACTCTACCTTTTAATGCGGCTTGCTAACTTCCTTGCCGAAAAACATATAGAAAAACTGCCCTACATCCTCAGCCAGACTCAAATAGATATGAATTAACACTGTGATGATGAACACCCACATCACCAGGTAATGAATCATCCGCATTGCCATCAATCCACCAACCAGGTTATTCAACGAAGCGAAGTAACTCACCTGTGGCCAGTACAAAGCCATTCCAGTTAGACCTTGAAAAAGGAGGAGAAAAACCCAGAAATTATAAGTCATCTTTTGAAGAGGATTGTATTTGGCCGTGCGAGGATGAAACTTCTTAAGAAATAGGTAGTAGAGCGCAATCGAAATCAATTTGCCCTTGTTTTCCTTCTCCGGCAAGAAATGTTTTATATCGCCTTTAACTCCAAAAAGTGCCCAGTAAATGCGAACAATCAAATTTAGACCAATTGCGTACATAGCAAAAAAATGAATTGTGCGCATCAACCCCATCCAACCAGGAACAAAAGGCCGATGGATATAGAAGCCGGAAATGATAAGCAAAACCATACAGATTAAGTGAATCCAGTGCATTAACCTTGCAGGCCAGGGATGGTGCTCTTCTTTAACCATGTCCGACTCCCCCTACCGCACTCGGAACTTCAGGATTTTATTGGTCTTCGGTTCAATCACGTGAACCGCACAAGCTATTCAGGGGTCAAAAGAATGGACCACCCTGATAATCTCAAGCGGTCTCTCAGGGTCAGCAACTGGTGTCCCTATTAAGGCTTGCTCCACTGGACCACGCTGTCCTTTTTCGTCTCGAGGATTACAGTTCCAAACAGTAGCAGGAGATATTTGGTAACTTTTGATTTTTCCATTTTCAATTGTATTCCAATGACCAAGTGCACCTCTAGGAGCTTCGCTAAGTCCTACACCTGAAGCTTTATCAGGAATTTTGTAAGAAACATAAGTTTTTCCTTCGCCTTTCTTAATTAAACCAATCAATTCGTCAATCCAGCCCGGCATAGCATCAGCAATCTTTTTGCATTCAAGAGCTCGAGCGGCTATTCGTCCTAAAGTAGAAACCAACACATTGTACTGACCTGATAATTTGAGCTTGGCAAGAGTGCCATCAATCAACTCTTTAGCAGTTTTGTCTCCCCGACCGTAAGCGACTGCCATCCTGGCTAAAGGACCAGCTTCGCAAGGTTTGTCTTTAATTCGAGGTGCCTTCAACCAGCTGTATTTACCGTTAAGGTCGCGCTCTTTATAATCTGGCTTAGTTTTGCCTTTAGAGGGATTTAAGGGTCCGCAATCCTCGGTGTACCACGAGTGGTTCACATACTCAGTTTCATCTTCAGGAGTAACATCTTGTACATCGCTAATCTTCCCATCAAAAATTGCACCACGAGGCAAGCACTGATTGAGAGGGTCTTCATTGTCATACGGAAAAGCACCCCAGGCTATAAAATTCCCGTAGCCACCACCGTAACCAGCCACATCAAGATAAAATGGAGCAACTGCCAGAACATCGGGAATATAAACTTCGTCAATCCAACTTTTAAGCTGTAGCATTTTTGACTTAAAAGCAACCAGAGCGTCAACAGAAGGTACTGAAGAGACCCCGCCAGCAGTAATAGCCAAACCAATGGGCGCTCGACCTTCAAATAAAGCTTGAGCGCGAGATGCCATTGCTTGCATATCGAGAGCTTCAAGATAGTGAGCTACAGCTATCAAATTAATTTCAGGTGGCAGATGATAAGCTGGGTGCCCCCAGTAGCCATTGGCAAATGGCCCTAACTGACCACTTTCAACAAAAGCCTTCAAGCGAGCTTTTACCGCTGCAAAATCAGAAACTTTAGTACCAACTGCTATGGCAAGATCAGTTGCCTTTTTGGGGTCAGCTTGTAAAGCGCTAACAACATCTACATAATCAAGAGCGTTCAAATGATAAAAATGCAATATGTGGGAGTGAATAAAGTTGGCTCCCAGAAGCAGATTTCTCATTATTCGACCAGCTGGCGGAATATCCTTTTTAATCCCAAATGAATCATCCATACTCATTGCCGAAGCAATGCCGTGCGGAGTGGGGCAAACACCACAAATCCTCTGGGTTATAATCCAGGCATCACGAGGGTCTCGACCTTCCAGAATTACCTCTATCCCCCTAAAAAGTGTGCCAGAAGACCAAGCATCTTTAACCCGGCCGTCTTCAACTTCGACTTCTATTCTTAAATGTCCTTCAATCCGAGTAATTGGATCAACAACAATCCTTTGAGCCATTATGCTTCACCTCCATCAGGTTCTGGTGGTGCTCCTTTGCCTAACCGACCAGTTAAAGCTTGACCCACAAAGTGGGCCCCGATGCCGGCAGCAGTTGCCACTCCAGCAATCTTTCCAATAGTATCTACAGAAACATTCCCAATGCCTGGAATTGAAACCCCTGGCAAACGGTCATAAAGAGGTGTATAAGCATCCCAAAAATTTGGCTCGGTGCAGGCAATGCAACCAGCTCCACTTCCAATACACCAATTTGCTTTATTATTCCAACCCGCCACCGGAGAATTGCAATGAGCTTCCGGACCTTTGCAGCCAACCTTGTAAAGGCAATAACCTTTAGCTTCTTCTTCGCTTCCAAATTCTTCAACAAACTCTCCTGCCTCAAAATGAGCTCTTCGTGGACAGTTCTGGTGAACAGTCTGGCCATAAATCATTTTTGGCCGCAGAAGTTCATCGACTTCAGGCAACTTATTAAACAGTAAATAATAGACTACAGTATCAATTACCCATCTGCCATTACAAGGACAACCGGGAAGATTTATTACTTTTTCCTTACCAATTACCTCAGAAACTCCTTTTGCTTCAGTTGGATTTGGTTTGGCAGCTGGTAATCCTCCATAAGTAGCACAGTTACCCACAGCAACAACAGCTTTTGCTTTCTCGCTGACTTCCTTCAATACTTCGACACCAGTTTTATCACCTATGGTGAGATATTTGCCGTCTTCGCCAGTAGGAATAGCACCCTCTACCACACAGAGAAAATCACCTTTTTCCACTGCATCCTGTAGGCTTTTCTCTGCTTGCTTACCACTGGGTGCCATTATTGTGTCCCAGTAGTCAATAGAAAGAACATCTAAAACCAGCTCAGCAGGTCCCGGGTGGGCAGACTGAATAATCGCCTCGCTATCCCCGGTGCAAAGTGCCATTTCTAGCCAAACTAAAGGTGGTCTTTTTGTTGCCTTCTCTATAGCTTCGGCTATTTCGGGAATGGCTGCTTCGTTTAAACCAATAGTTATCGCGACTGCCCCACAAAATTTCAAAAAATCTCGGCGACTTAAACTACGCAAACTTCCCAACAGACAACACCTCCTGAATCAGATTTTTAAACTTTTTTTCTCT
Source organism: uncultured Actinomycetota bacterium (assembly GCA_964426525.1). Taxonomy (GTDB): domain Bacteria; phylum Actinomycetota; class Aquicultoria; order SKW223; family CALKMS01; genus CALKMS01. The sequence continues at coordinate 83,357 of CAYRQL010000003.1, forward strand.
CACCCCCTTCCAAAGCAATGTAATGAGCTGGCAGATTTTCTAAGTTTGTAACATTAGTAATTATGTATTTTTATTCAAATAAATTCGCTTTTTGATTTTAAACCAATTAAAAAGATGCTTCAACTAAAAATTTTTCAATTTTAAGACTGAACTAATAAAATTTAAACTTTTAAATCTGAAAAGTGAAGTTTAGTGAAGCTTAAAAAAAATTAAAAAAACCATTCTTGCCCCAAATTATAAATAATGAGAAAAAACTAAGCAAATAGGTTCGAAAAAAGATTTCTAAAAAAATAAATTTGGTAACTTATACTAATTTTATACTACCAAAAGGACAGATAAGCTCACAAAGACCGCAAGAAGCGCAAAGACTTAAATCTATAAAGCTGGCTTTGTTTTTTCTAAGTATTGCCTTTCGCGGACAACTTAAAGCTGGTTTACAATCTGAACAACCCAGACATCTTTCTTTATCAAACCAGGGCAAGCTTTTCCGTCTTGATATACCCATACGGGTATTTTAACAACCACCGCTAAAAAAGCAAGCCCCTCTATTAAAGTTAAGAAAAGTAAAGCTAGAAAAAATAAAGCTACATAGAAATTGCTTCTTCAGGACAGCTATCAATAGCTTCCTGGCAACAACCCACATTGTCACAGTCAGCGTCTTCCTTGACAACTGCTAATCCGTCAGCATTTATTTCAAAAACCTCTGGGCAAACAGCTTCGCAAGTGCCACAACCAGTACAAAGGTCAACATTAATGACTGGTTTAGCCATATTCACCTCCCAAAAGCCAAAAGTAGTGAGTAAATTTTAATGGCTTCCTTTTAATATTGCAAGATTTGTACCGCTACACTATAAACCTTTATTTGGAACCGTTTGAACTTTTTTTCAAACTAACATTAGATACTTTCGGAATCTCTTCTTCCCAGGTAACAAAGGAATGGAAGAAAACCTGGTCTCCTTCTTCTAAGCCCCGAGTGATCTCAGTGACATGGACACTGGTAGCTTCAAACATTTGAATTGCATACTCAACCGCATCATCAGGTTTAGCCTTATCCCCACAAGTATAGATATCGAGAGCCACGTACCTAAACTCAGGCCAGGTGTGGACAGAAAGATGTGACTCAGAAATAACTACCACCCCGCTAACTCCATGCGGCCTAAAGCGGTGAAATGAAATGGACCAAACCTGAACTTTAGCTTTTTCCGCCGCTTTGACCATAATCTGTTCAACTTTTTCCACACTTTTTAAAACATCGGAATTACAACCAGAAGCCTCAACAATATAATGGCGACCTAAGGTGTCCATCTTATCACCGCCTTCCATAAATTTTTAAAAACAAAAAATAATGTTATCATTTTATATAAAGAAGTGCAAAAAAAGCTCAATAGTCCAAAGCATGCGGAGGTGTAAATGGGAAACAAGGAAAATTTTTCTGAGAAAAATCAAATCGATCTAACTGCTTTAGCTCAAGAATTGGAAAGGCTTAACCGAGCAATAAAAAACTGCCCACACGGCTATGTTTGCCCCTTTTTGGCTGGAGACTACGATGAGGAAGCAATGAAAAAAATGGGCCTTGACGCCGAAAAAATTGGTTGCCCTGGTTGTAGTGTTCGCAAAAACAATAATTAATCAGAGGTTCAAATCTTTCATCACCTTCTAAAAACTAAAAAACTTTAGCTTTCTTACTCCTTCCTCGGCGAGTAAACCAAAATAAAGCGCGCCAGGCTCGCTTAGGCAAAACTACAACAAAGCAAGCATGGCTTAATGTCCACAATTTACAAGCTAATCTACAGTTTGAGTCATATTAATTTTTATTTTATAATGCTTTCTTGCTTTATAATGTTTTCTTGGTTTTGGGCGCTTAGCTCAGGGGGAGAGCACTTGCTTGACGCGCAAGGGGTCAGAGGTTCAAATCCTCTAGCGCCCACCACTTTTTCAAATGCTTGTTTTTAAATTCTTTTTTAAATACTTGGGCTGGAAGCACTTTTGAAAACTTCCTGAAAATTTAAAAAAAGAAATTTAAAAAGGCAGTTGGTGTTAAGCTTTAACCAAGCTTCAGTAAAAAAATTACTATTAAATATTTATTAAAAAATCCGGAGAAAATGCCCCAATTACCTTTTTCTGATTGATTTTTCTCTCTGTAGTGAAAGCTTTCCTTATGGAGCTTTAACAATTGTTGGTAATATAGGTGAGCGCCAGCCATCAAAACTGGAGCTAGAAATAGCTAGGGGCTAGGCAATCACCTTACAACGTTAGCTAAAAAATTGTCATCATAGTTAGTTTATTAGAGTCAGGCCTTCTCGCCTTTTCGAAAACATATTTAAAACAACATTTTGAAATCATACTGCTTTTGAAGCATATGTGTTGAGTAAAAGAAATTTAAATAAGAATTTATTTTAATATTTCAGGGCATATAAGAAGGGCTGACCCCTTGTCATCAGAGTTAAAAGCAGTCAAACAAAGACATTTTTTTCATTGAATCACCATTCATAGATTTAACCCCTCTTTGTTCCCAAATTTAAAGCTTGATAAGCCAGTGCTTTTCCAATTTGAAGCGAAGACAACTGCTTGGAAATTTCCTTTCTTCTCTACTTCTTCTTTGCGGTAGATTAAAGCCATAATCAAACCAATAACTGCGGCAAATAAAACAGCGAAAACTGCTTGAGCTATACCAATCTCAATCCAAGAAGGTGAGCAGTATAAACTATGGCTAATAATTATATATTGCAGGATTCGAGTTTAGAAAAGCAATAGCCAGCCAAAGCCCACTCCTCCGACGGTAAATTCCACCAAAAGAGAAAGGACGGTGCAAAAACAAACAGCTAAAATAGCACCTGAAATAGAAACCACCGAGTAAGAGAGAATTTATTAGTCTGTGGCCCAAAGTACTTCATCATCGATTCTTTAGAGGCGAAAGTTGCTATTCCGCCAGCAATAAAAAAAGCGGACACAAGGCAGGCAAGGTGTTATACCAAATATAATCAACTAAAGCTTGCCAGCCACCCAAAAGAACAGCTTGCCAATGAATCATTTTTTCTTTCTCAACTCTTTCAGAACTTTTGATTTTCTTTAATTTCTTCTAAAATAACTTCTTCTAAAATTTCTAAAATTTCCGTCAGCTTTTCGTTCTTGAGTCAATAAAAAATGAAAAGACCTTTTTTTCCGCCTAGACAACTCCGTTGATTTCGAAGGATGGCAAGGTGTTGTGAAATATTAGGTTGCTCAATCTCCAATAAAGAAAGCATTTCACAAACGCACCTCTCGCCTTTTTTTAGCATTTCCACAATCTTCATTCTTGTCGGACGAGCCAGCGCTTTAAAAATGCTTGCCTTAATTTGTTCTTTCACTATATTCGCCTCATTATATATTTAAAGTAGAAATACCACATAGCAAAAAATTAGTAACTATTATTACTTTTTTACCTTTATTTTTTGAAGGCATCACCTCTAAATTGCACAAACAATTTGAGATAACCAGCTCGCTTTCCCTTGATTAATTCTTTAGTCTGAGAATTTTAAAATCAATATTAACTTTCTCAATTTAATCTGTTCAGCATAGCATTCAAATGTTGCTTGAGGAGTAACAGTCAATCTAAGGCGTGAAGCCTTGGCGACCTACTTCTTTCCCACATACAGAGCATAACCCAAGTAGTTGAAAATTCTAAAAATGCTTTTTGGAGGAAAACTTATGTCTCTGACCCACTTTCGAACTTCAGGATTTTTAAAAAGTAAAAGAAAAAATTTTGCCCAGGCAATGAGGTAATCGCGGGGGTCCATTTGTTTTATCTCACTTAACCATTGGTGCCAGGCAGATGTTTTATAAACTCGGACTTCAATCTCTTTTAACCCGGTTTTCTCCAGTAAATCCCTGCCCTTCTCTGGATTCAAGAACTCCACCTGACCCATAGCTCGATACATATAGATAGCTAGCTCGGGTGGGGGCTCTTCTACCCAGGTGACTTCGTTCATTCCAACATAACCACCCGTTTTCACAACACGAGCGAACTCACTTACGGCTTCCTGCTTATTCTCAATAAATGCTAAAACTGACTCGCAAATTACAGCATCAAAAACCCCGTCTTTGAAAGGTAAGTTTTGGGCATCACCTAATTTAAAATCAGTTTTGTCACTGACTTTCTTTCTTTTGGCTCTTTTCCGGGCTTTCTTGACCATTTTTTCAGAAATGTCTACCCCAACCACTCGACAACCGTACTCTTCAGCAAAATAGCAAGCTGATATTCCCACGCCTGAGCCAACATCTAAAACATAAGAACCGTTATCAAGATGGCAAGCCCCCGCCAATTCACGCGTAGCTCCATATCCTCCCATATGCTTGGTCAAACCCCAAGAAGCCTGCAAATCAAAGTAAAAAGAAGCGTTGGAATGTTTTTTAGGCAACTTTTTATTCTCTCCTTCCAAATAATTAGTTTAACAATTTTAACGAATATGAATTTGAGAGTATTAGAATGACTTAAATAAACCGCCATGAAAATGGTAAAATTTTTTTTGTGAAAGTCTTAATAATTGAAGATGAAAAAAGTGTTGTCGATTCTTTAACCCTTGCCTTCAAAAAAGAAAATTACGAGGTCGTTTCTGCCCTTGATGGAGAAAAAGGGAAAGAAATATTTAATAAAGAAAAGCCGGACATTGTGATTCTTGACTTGATGCTGCCCGGAATAAAGGGTGAAGAACTCTGTCGCTTCATAAAAGATAAATCAAATACTCCTATTATAGTGATTTCAGCCAAAGACAGCGAAATTGACAAAGTGTTAGCTCTTGAATTAGGAGCCGATGATTATCTGGTAAAACCCTTTTCTATTAGGGAATTGTTGGTAAGAATGAAAAAAAGACTCGAGCATGCACAAAAAGAAATTTCCTCAGCCGCAAAAAAAGTTTATCAAATCGGACCTTTTTTCTTAGATGAGGAGAAACATGAGTTTAAAGTAGAAAATAAACCTGTAGAGCTTACTCCAAAAGAGTTTTCGATAATGAAAATGCTCTTAAGCCAGCCAAAACGTGTCTGGACAAGAAATGAACTAACCAATCAGATATGGGGCTATGACTATGTTTCTTTAAAAAGCATCGATGTCTATATTAAGAAATTAAGGGAAAAATTAGGTGAATACGGTAACTTAATTAAAGCAATCCGAGGTGTAGGTTACAAGTTGGAGGTGTAACTTATTATCTTCAAAATTCTTCTTTTCGACCTAATTTTTTTTGCTTTGTTGGCTGCTCTTTTTACTTACTTTTTCTTTAAGCCAAGAATGGAACTCCTGAAAACAAAAAAATTGTTCGAAGAAAAATTTGGCTCATTTTCGCCAGAAAAGTTAAAAAATGAGTTAGAAAGCCTTAGTAAAAAAATTGAATCTCTGGAAGAAAATCTTTCCACCTACACTTCCATCCTTGATGAAATGCCTGTTGGTGTTATCCTTGTTAATGATAGTGGTAAAATCACCTTTACTAACCGCATGGCAAACAAACATTTCTTATCTTCTCCTTCTAAAACCCGAAAAGCACCACTTTCTCCTTTAAGTTTTACCATGGAAATTTCTCAATCCATAAATGAAGCATTAACTGGTGATGAAAAAATAATTGAAATTGAAACAAAACGTACCCCAAAAAAAGTTATAAGGTCTCACATAAAACCACTATTGAAAGAAGGTAAACCACACGGAGCCTTAGTAGTCTTAGAGGACATAACTGAAGTCAGAAAGTTTGAAAAATTAAAGCAAGGTCTTATTTCTGATTTTTCCCACGAATTAAGAACCCCACTTACCTCGCTTAAAACATCAATTGAAACCCTTGTTGATTTTAAAGGATTGGAAAATCCTTCACAAACAAAAAAATTTCTAGGCTACATAAAAAGGGAAGTAAATAACCTTTCTGAGCTCGTTGAAAAAATGATGCAGCTTGCCAGATTAGAAAGTAGCGGTGAAGCAGTCCTAATTAAAAGTAAATTCAAGATAAAAGATGTTATAAAAAAAGCTATTGAAGCAGTGCAAGTTCAAGCCGAAAAAAAAGCAATCTCTCTAGTTGTAAAATGCGAAAACAATCTAATTCTGGAAGGAGACAAAAACCTTATTACTCAAGCACTTATAAACTTGCTCGACAACGCAATAAAATTCAGTCCCTCCCAGAAAGAAGTTACAGTAAGCGCACTAAAAAAGGGTAATAAAGCCTTAATTTCAATCAAAGACCTGGGGCCTGGCCTGCCAAAAAAAGAAATCCCTAAAATTTTTCGGCGTTTTTACCGAAGTGAAAAGCACCGCTCTCGTTCGACCGGGGGCTTTGGGCTGGGACTTTCTCTCGTAAAGCATATCATGGAAGCACACAATGGAGAAATTAAAGTTAAAAGCAAAGTCAATCAAGGGTCTGAGTTTATAATCTCGCTTCCTCTCTTAAAGTAAAAATTCAAAGTAAAATATAAAGCTTCAAAGCATTTTACCGAATTTTAAACAATTTTTAACCCGAATTTATCCGCAATTAAACCCAAATTTAACTTTGCCTCCTTAAAATAATAAACGAAAATTCAAAAAGGAGGTTGATTTATGGTCAAACTGAGGGAAACAATCAAAAAAAGATTGGGCAGAAAGAAAGGAGGTTTGTTGAGTAAGTCTTTTGTTGGAGCTTTACTTGTCGTCACAGTGATCCTCAGCGGCTGTGCTCAAGAAGTTAAAGAAACCAAAAAAGAGCAAGCTGAAAAGACTGAAAAGAAGTTGAGCGGCGAGGTAAAAGTTGATGGCTCAAGCACTGTTGGTCCCATAACAGAAGCGGTAGCAGAAGAGTTCCAAAAAGAAAATCCCGATGTAAGAGTGACTGTTGGAATTTCGGGAACAGGAGCCGGCTTCAAAAAATTTGCAAATGGTGAAATTGACATCAACAATGCTTCAAGACCAATCAAAGATGAAGAAAAAGAAGCCTGCCAGAAAAATAATATCAGATACTTAGAGTTAAAAGTGGGATTCGACGGTATAACTGTGGTGGTCAATAAAGAAAACGACTGGTGCACCAATTTAACTGTTGAGGAGCTGAAAAAAATCTGGGAACCTGGAAGCAAAGTTCAAAAGTGGAGTGACATAAGACCAGAATGGCCAAAGGAGAAAATCGTCCTTTTTGGTCCAGACACTGACTCAGGAACTTTTGATTATTTCACTGATGAAATCGTTGGTGAAGAAGGCAAAAGCCGTTCTGACTACACCCCGAGTGCTGATGACAACGTTCTGGTAGAAGGAGTTGTTGGCGAAAAGTACGCTTTGGGTTATTTTGGTTTTGCATATTACGAACAAAACAAGGATAAATTGAAGGCGGTAAAGGTTAACGGGGTAAGCCCTTCCACCGACTCCATTAGAGATGGAAGCTACTCACCTTTATCACGTACTCTTTACATCTACATAAACAATGATTCGCTAAAGAGAGAGGAAATTTTCTCTTTTTTGAAATTTTACATGGAAAATGCTACTACCTTGGTAGCTGAAGTTGGTTATGTTCCATTAACAGCTGATGTATACGCTGAACAGCTATCTAAGTTAGAAAATGTCAAATGAAAAAAAAAGTAACTAAGAAAAGCGCCGTCCCCCTTTCAATCAATAAATGGAGAGAGAGAGCCATTGAAAGGCTCCTCTCCCTATCTTCTTATGTTTCCATCTTAACTTCAGCGCTAATTTTTCTTATCTTCTTTATTGAATCAATTGATTTTTTCAGAGAAGTTTCAGTTGTTGAATTTTTTACCGGAACAAAATGGGCGCCTCTTTTTAAGCCACAACACTTTGGCGTACTACCTTTAATAGCCGGAACGTTTCTTACTTCAGCTATTGCCTGCATTTTTGCTATTCCTATTGGTTTACTCACGGCTATCTACTTAAGTCAATACGCTAAAAAAGTTTTTCGCAATATAGTAAAACCTTTACTTGAAGTATTAGTCGGAATACCGACCGTTGTTTACGGTTACTTTGCCTTGGTACTGCTAACTCCCGCAATAAAACAAATCCTCCCTCAGACAAAAGTCTTTAATGCTTTAAGTGCTGGGTTAATTATGGGAGTAATGATACTCCCTATTATCGCATCTCTGAGTGAAGATGCTATGACAGCCGTACCTAAACACATTAAAGAAGGTGCTTTGGCAATAGGAGCAACTAAATTTGAAACAACAATAAAAGTAATAATCCCGGCTGCCAGGTCTGGTATTATCGCTTCTTTCATCTTAGCGCTTTCCCGTGCCATCGGTGAAACAATGATAGTAGCCATAGCAGCTGGAGCTTCGCCAAACCTAACTCTTAATCCGTTAGAGAGTGTGCAAACGATGACCGCTTACATTGCTCAGGTAAGCCTCGGTGACACTCCATTTGGAAGTATTGAATATAAAACCATTTTTGCCGTTGGTTTCTTGCTTTTCTTATTTACCCTTGCTCTCAATATTATCGGAAAGGCACTTTTAGGATGGAAGCAAGAAATATATTAAACCGAGAATTAGACCAAGAAAAATTTAAATTAAAGTTTAATAAAAAAAGGAAGGTTGATAAAATCTTTTCTTTGCTTGCTCTTTTTGCTTCGTTGCTTGGCTTGTTGTTGCTTTTTATCTTTTTCGCTAGCGTGCTATATAAAGGTGCAAGCTGGTTAAATTTATCTTTTCTTCTGAACGGACCCTCCCGTTTTCCAGAAAAAGCAGGCATATTACCAGCTCTTGTCGGTTCTTTTTGGTTAATAATGCTTACTGCCCTATTTTCAATTCCTTTAGGAATTGGAACAGCAATTTTTTTAGAGGAGTACTCAAATAGAAATTTCTTCGCTCGATTAATTCAAATTAACATTTCCAACTTGGCTGGAGTGCCTTCCGTAATTTATGGAATTTTAGGCCTAGCCTTTTTCGTCCGATTTTTGGCTCTCGGCAGAAGCATTTTAGCTGGTTCACTAACGATGAGTCTTTTAGTACTTCCCATAATTATCATCGCTACCCAGGAAGCCTTAAAAACGGTGCCAAGAACAATTAGGGAAGCATCCTTTTCTTTAGGTGCTACCCGTTGGCAGACAGTAAGACATGCTGTTATCCCCATAGCTCTACCCGGCATCCTTACTGGAATAATCTTAGCGCTGGCTAGAGCAATAGGGGAAACTGCTCCCCTAATAGGTATTGGAGCTCTTTCTTATGTTGCCTTTGTACCACGTTCCCCTACCGACCCATTTACTGTTCTCCCTGTACAAATTTATACCTGGGTTTCTCGGCCGCAAAAAGAATTTCAAGAGATAGCAGCCGCGGCTATTATTGTCCTTCTTCTGCTTTTTATTCTTCTTAATGCTTTAGTGGTGTTTCTACGTCATAAAAGTCAAAGGAAGGTGAGATAGGTGAATGTAAAGCTAAATCTAGTAAAACCTTCAAGTAAACAAAAAAAAGGAAATGAGACAGAGAACAGAAAAGACAAACTCGCAATTTCTCAGTTTTCTTTCTATTATGAAAACAAAAAAATAATAGAGGATATTTCCTTTTCAATAAAAGAAAATTCCATTACTTCAATTATTGGTCCCTCCGGTTGTGGAAAAACAACTTTACTTAAAGCCATCAACCGCCTTCACGATGAAAATATTTCTGCTCGCACCGAGGGTTCTATTTACTTAGACGGAGAAAATATTTTAAGTAAAAAGGTAGATGTCATCTTGCTAAGAACTAAAATCGGAATGGTTTTTCAGAAACCAAATCCTTTCCCTGGAAGTATCTATCATAATGTGACTTTTGGACCAAGACTTTTCGGAGTAAAAAACAAAGAAAAATTGGACTGGATATGCGAAACCAGCTTGAGAAAAGCTGCCCTTTGGAATGAAGTCAAAAACAAGCTTAAAACGCCCGCCTCTGCACTTTCTGGCGGTCAACAGCAGAGACTTTGCATAGCCAGAGCAATCGCTTTGGAACCAGAAGTTATCTTAATGGATGAGCCTTGCAGTTCTCTTGATCCAATATCAACCTTGAAAATTGAGGATTTAATGTTTGAATTAAAAGAGCATTACACACTAGTAGTAGTAACTCATAATATGCAACAGGCTTCCCGCATCTCTGACTACGTAGCGTTCTTTTATGCTGGTGAAGACCAAGTTGCTCGACTCATTGAGTTTGATGAAGCATCAAAAATTTTTGTAAACCCAAGCAACCCCTTAACTGAAAAATATATAGCTGGCAGACTAGGATAATCCTTTGTTTTTCATTTTTAAAATTCTTTTGCAAGTCAGCTCTTCCATTTATCTAATCTAACATACTATCAGGTAACTAATTTCCATTAGAAAGTTTTAGGCGAAAAGTTTCACCATACTCAACTCCAACTTCGGGAAAACTTTCCTTGAAACCATACATCTCAATTCGATTACGACCAAAGAAAGAAAAAATAACTCGCAAGACCTTTAAAGCAAGAGCTCGACGACGCCCGCCATAATTGGTTAAAACTTGAAGGGCTTTCCTTTTCTTGTCTTTAACTTTTTGGTAGTCAAAAATAACATTAGGTTCACTGGAGTGAAAAAGATATAAAGGTAAACCTAGGCCTTTGCCGACATTTATCGCAATCTCCCCAACTGCTTGGTGGTCTTCGTGCCGGTAAATATAATGAGGTTTTTCAAAGTCAAAAGTAAAAATAGCTGCTGGCGGATCATCAGCTGCCAGTCTTTTTAGATGCTTAAATAAATCCTCCTTATGATTTTGAACTCCTCGATCGGGAAAGCGCAAAAAAACAACCCGCTGATAACCGATAAATTTCCCTGCTTCTAATTGTAGTTTTTCTCTCTTCGCGCCTAAGTTGTCATCATTTGAGCCTTTCTCACCAGATGTGGCCATAACTAAAATAACCCGATTTTTTAAAGCTAAAGAGGCAAGAGTTCCGCCAGCATACCACTCAGCATCATCTGGATGCGCTACCACTATCCAAAAAGTTTTACCTAATGAATTAGCTAACTTCGAGCCATAATTAAAAGCTTTTTTCGGATCAGGCGGGCGCGTAATGTAAGAAATAAAATGGAAAACAACAGAAGCTAATAGGATTAACAAAATAATAATGGCAAAAGATGCCGTTATTATCATAACCACCTTCTTAAAAATCACGGAAGTCATTTTAACATTGATTTTTTCTTTGCCAGAAATAAACCCATCAATTTAAAAGCAGTAGTTAATCAAATTAGCCGATTGATTGGATATAATAAAATCAGAATTTAGCAACAGTAATTAGAATTCTCTAATCTTCTATAGAAATCCGAATGAGTGGAAATTAAAAAAATTTAATTACCTTGTTAAAAAAAGTTTGAAACCTTACGCCCAACAAAAAACGTTTTCATATTCTCAACAACTGGCAATGGGAAAGATCAACTTCAACTGCAAGAAAAAGTTCGGAATAAAACTCTTAGGGGGCTCAATAAAGCTTACCACTGAAGTATTACTTAAATTAAAATATTACTTGACAAATGGTATTACAAGGAATAAAATAAGAATATGCCAAGAATAACAACCAAAGGACAGGTAACTATACCTAAAAAAATAAGGGAGCGCTTTGGAGTAAAACCGGGTGATATTGTAGAGTTCGTTTTAAAAGAAGACGCAGTTTTCCTTCAGTTTAAAAAAGGTAGCATTCTCGACGCTATTATAAAAAAACCTTTGAAAAATAAGTCTTGATAAGAAAAGATGAAAAAATTGGTTTTTGTTAACGAAGACATATTTATAGATTTCTTTGTTCAATCCGACCAAAATAAATTTCTTTTTGCGAAAAATCTATTTGAAAGCCTGGTGAAAGGCAAAATAAAAGCCTTCACAACCACACCAGCCCTGATTGCCGTGGCGGAAAAATTAGAAAAAAGCTACGGCTGGAAAAAGAAAGAAGTGGCTTATAATTTTGAGCTTATTCTTTCTACGCCTAATTTAAAAATAAACTTTCGCGACGTTTTGAAGAACGCACTCGACCTTTACCAGGAAAATGACATAGGCTTTGCTACTGCTTATCACGCTGTAGTAATGAAAAAAATGGGTAGCGATGTTTTTGTCTCCCACAACCGGGATTTTTTAAAAATTAAAAATTTTAAGAAATGGAGGAGTAAGCTATGAAAAAAATTGCTATCATTGGCGGAGGAATTACCGGGTTAACTGCCGCCTACGAGCTGAACAAAAGCTTAAATTTACTTTCAGAAAATTTCGAAATAAAACTCTTTGAGAAAGACTCAAACTTGGGAGGGACTTTTCGAACGGAAAAAGTAGATGGTTTCCTAATTGAAGGAGGGCCAGATTCTTTTGAGCTTTACAAGCCAGCTCCCCTTGAGTTAGCCAGAGAACTGGGAATTGAAGACCAAGTTGTTGACGCAAACGAAGAATGGCACACCACTTTCTTATACATTAACGGCAAACTTCAAGAAATACCAAAAGGCTTACTAGGACTTGTTCCTCAAAACTTAATGTCGCTCGCTTTCTGCCCTTATTTAAGCTGGAAAGCTAAGTTCAGAGCAGCTATGGAATTTTTCATCCCGCCTGTAACACATTCTTTTACTGACCTTAGTATCGCTGAGTTTTATAAAAAGCGCTTTGGAAATGAGGTTTTTGAAAACATGGCTGAGGCCCTTTTTGGTAGCATCTACGCTTGTATCCCAGAAACCATTAGCTTAAAAGCTTGCTGGCCAAGAGGCATTGAAATGGAAAAACAATATGGCGGACTTTTAAGGGGTATGCTAAAAAGACGCCGCGAGTTAAAGAAAGTTAAAAATCAAAGCAAAAAAGCAGCTTCAATGTTTAAAAGTTTCAAAGAAGGAATGTATCAGCTCATTGACGTCCTAGTTAAGGCTATTCCTGAAGAAATAATTGCCTTAAACAAGTCAGTAAAAACAATAAGATACGATTACGAAAATAAAAAATACCTTATAGTCTTCGAAAATGGGGAGACATATGAGGCTGATGTCTGTATCGTCGCCACCGCTCCAAGTTATGCCACCGCTGAAATAATTCGCGACTTAGACGAAGGAATCGCCGATATGTTACTGAGAATCCCCTTTGTCTCAAGCGCCACTGTGTCTCTGGCTTATAAAAAGAGTGAGTTTGAACATCCTTTGAACGGCTTTGGGTTTTTGGTTCCCCGAAAAGAAAAAACCAGAATTAAAGCGGCCAGCTGGAGCTCAACAAAGTTTCCCGGTCGAGCCCCAGAAGACGGAGTTCTTATTAGATGCTTTGTAGGTAACGCTCAAGAAGAAACAATTGTTTACCGCAGTAACGAGGAAATACTAAGCGCTGTTCTCGCCGACCTTGAAAAAATTATGGGAGTCAAAGCAAAGCCTCTTTTTTACCGAATTTACCGCTGGCCCAACGCTATGCCTCAGTACACCCTTGGTCACAGTGATAGAATAAAGTTCATTGAAGAAAGAGAAAAGCTTTATTCTGGTTTATGCTTAGTGGGAAATACTTATCGCGGCCTGGGAATTGGTGACTGTGTCAACGAAGGGCGAAGAGCAGCTCAGAAAACACTGGAACTACTAAATCGCCAGCCTAACACAAATCAGCCTCAAACACCTTAGTAAGGGCAAAACAATCTAAAAAACTCATAAAAATCAATACATTGACTCAGCAATCTTCAAAAGCTCTTGTACTGAAGTTGGTTTGTTTCGCCCATCAGCCCGTCCAAAAAGGTAGTACTCCAGCCCGCTATCCCACCACCGAACAAAACCGCTTACAGGAAATTTCTTTTCCCCACCTTGATAAGTTGGCTCTTCAGCTAGGCCCAAATGGCAAGCTACATTAACAAGTTGAGGTTGAGTAATTAAAAGGGTTTCGCTTTTCGTAGTCTTCATTTTACTTCTCTCAACTTTTCTCCGATGATCAGGCTGCTTGCTTTTTTTAATCACCGAAAGATAAACATTAAAAGGCGGATAATCATCAAAAACTACTAAAACTTCGCCCCGATCTTCAGAGATAAAAATTCCCCTTATTTTCTCCAATTTTTCTTTCGGCAATCGAATTCTATAACCCAACTCTTGGGTTGCTTCATCAAGACACCTAAAGCGTTTGTGATTCTTAATATGCTCTAAAAAAGCATTTCTTTTACTTTCGGGAGTTGGAGTAATCCCCCCTCCCACCCGAGGACCAGTCCTTTTCTGACCTGAGCAGCCAGCAAGGTAAAATAAGAAAGCGTAGAAAACCAAAAAGATTAAAACCGCAATAGAAAAAAATCTTCTCAAATTCTTCGTTAGCATCATTCTATTAAAGACTCAGCAATTTTTATTAATTCTTCCAGAGAAGTAAACTCCTCATTACTATCACCAATAGCCCAACCACTAAACATTGGATTCCCTCAAAAGTAATGCCTATCCATCCAGGTCGCAGGAATTTCTGATCGCCAATAAAATTAAAACCTGGCTGAACTGTCAACCCTTTAACTCCTTTAAGTTCAATCAGTTGAGGATTGGCATCGTTTTTAGCATAGCCATTTTCTTTCCACTCAATCATTTCTCGGTAAAGAGCTTCATAATCAACAGGAGGAACAGCTTTCCTTTCTAAAATCACTAAAGGGTTAACATCTTCTTCATAAATCAAGTAAACTTCTCTTTCCTCTTTTTTTGAGTCAGGAGTTACATATACTTTTAATAATTTGTCTTTTAAAAGAGGGTATTTTGGTTCTCTTATTGAGAAAGCTACTTCTTTGGAAGCTGCTCTAACAGAAGAAAAAGAAAGCATATTCGAGTACATCTTCTCAGACATTGCTTTTCTCTCTTCCGGTCTCAACCCGACCACCTTAGATGATACTGAATCAGTGATAGCCCTTCGAGAAAACAAGCCTTGCTGGAGAAAAAATGAGCGAAAGAAAAATACAACAAAAACTACTAAAACCAAAAGAAAAGCAAGGAGCAAAAACTTTGTTTTTTTCTCAAAATTAAATAAGCTGTTCATTCCCCTTACCCCTTTCTTGCTTTCTCACATAAAATTAAGTGTTTGAAAATTTAACAAATTTATAATCAGGGTCGGTATCGGCCAGGCACTGAAGGTTAGAAAAGTAATACCAGTTGCCTGAAGAATCTCGTTTTCTCAAATTCCAAAAGTGGCTGTATTTAGTTTCTTTCAAATCGTTTCGTTCGCTGGAACCAAAAGAGTATCCTTTCCTAAATCCACCTAAAAAAGCACTATGCCTTAAAAATCCATCTACATACCACCGCCACTCATTTGAATTAGTAACATTTCTCACAGTGTAATAATGGTCAGTCCAAGGGGTTGGATAATCAAGAAGCTTTTCGTAGTAGCTGTCCGCAATAACCCAAGCACAAAAAAATCGAGGCTTTTTGTCAGACTGAAAGGGGTTAGCAAACCATCCTACTTCAGCCATAAAAACAGGTGCGCTCCCCCAGTTATAAACATACAAAGAGTTAACGTGCTGATAATAAATAGTTGGTGACTGCATCACATAGTTGTAGCCATTGGTACCATAACTGCTTTTCCCCAAAGTGGTGTTGTCATACCCCAAAACGTAGTACTTCATCTCAGGCCAGGCTGGCGCCAATCCGTTAAAAAAAATTAATGCTGGTTAAAACGAGAGGAAAAAAATGACGAAAACTTAATTTTCTCAATCTATGTCCCCCCTGCTTTCTAAAACTTCCCAGTTTTATTTTAGAACCGGAAAGTATAGCTTTCAACTATCCTTAAGGATAGTTTTGGTATAGGTTAAGTTATAGATTAAGATGGATTAAGAAAAACTCGAAACACTTATTAAGACAGAAAAAATGGATTAAACCAGAAAAGTGCTGTATATTAAGTTATAAAATTAAGTCAAAATTAAAAGGAGCTTCGCCAGGGCGGATAAAGCTCGTGCTCGATTTTTAAAAGATCAAGGACTTTGCCGACCACAAAGTCAACTAACTCCTGAATAGTTTGCGGTCGGGTGTAGAAAGCTGGCATCGCCGGCAAAATAACAGCTCCAGCCTCTTTTGCTTTTACTAAATTTTTCAAATGAACAAGGCTTAAAGGAGTTTCGCGAGGAACAATAACTAACTTTCGTTCCTGCTTTAAGGCAACTTCTGCAACTCGATGAATTAGATTCTGGGAAACTCCGTTAGCAATTGAAGCAACAGTAGACATAGAAGAAGGAATAACAATCATTGCATTAAAAATAAACGATCCGCTGCTTAAAGTTGAAGCAAGGTCGCTTTCGTCATGATAAAAAAGATTTTCGCTGCGGAAAAAATTTCGGAAAAATATTTCTCTTTCTTCCTTAGTCTTTCCTTCTACTTTTATGCTTTCTTCATACTGAAGCACTTTTTCTCCAGCTTGAGAAATAAGCAGGTGTACTTCAAAACCCTTTTTTAAAAGAGCATCTACCAGCCGAAGCCCGTACCGACTGCCACTTGCGCCGGTTATTGCCACCACATATCTCATTTAAAACCCCAAACCGATAAAAAAGTAAAAAGGAAGTAAATAACACTAAAATAGCCGTTACGCTGCAAATAAACATCAATATTCTCCCTTCTTTTCAGCGGTGAAAACACCAAATCAAGCCACCAGAGAAAAGCGAAGGCAAAGAAAAGTCCAAAATAGTAAAGAAAAGGAAGCTTTTGGATTAGTCCGACGGCAAAAAGAGGAAAAAACGCCAGTATATGGAGAAGCCAAACAAAAAAAACTGCCTGCTTTTCTCCAAAACAAGCGGGAAATGAAAAAACTCCTTCTTTTCGGTCAAACTCTACATCAGCAAAGGCATAATAAATATCAAAGCCCGAAACCCAAAACATAACCGCAAGAAGAAGTAAGAAAGGAACAAGAGAAACACCATTTGCTACTGCTATCCAGCCAGCTAAAGGGGCCAAACCGAGAGTCAAACCTAAAAAAAAATGGCAGAACCAAGTAAACCTTTTAGTGTAAGGATAAAAAGTAAAGAAAAACAGGGGCAAAGGAGAAAGCCAGCGAGAGAGAGGAGACAAATTGAAAGCCGCAATAAGATAAACTGCCAGGGAAATAAAAGCATAAAAATAAGCCTCTAAAATTCTAATTTTCTTACTCGGAAGGGCTCGATTTTGAGTTCGGGGGTTTCTTCGATCAATCTCACGATCAATGATTCGGTTGGCAAGCATAGCAAAAGTCCGAGCACTCCCTACCGCCAAAGTTATAAAAACTACTTGTCTAAAAGTGAGCCTCTCGCCAACTGCCAGTAAAGCCCCAGCATAAACAAAGGGAAGGCCAAACACCGTTTGTTCCATTCTCACTTCTTTAACTAAAGTTTTAAACTTCCCCCAAACCTTAATCCAAACCATATTCTGGCCAGCGCTTTGTAACAAGTTTTTTTACCTCCTCATCCATTCTTATCTCATCTGGCCATTCACGAGGATGACCTTCTTCTTTCCACTTTTTAGTGGCATCAATGCCCATCTTGTATCCGTAATAAGGGTTGGGCGAAGAATGATCAAGAACATCAAGAGGACCCTCTGTTAAAACAATGTCTCTTTTTGGGTCAACATTGTTAAACACTTTCCAGGTAACTTCTGAGTAATTATGAACATTGACATCGTCATCAACCACCACAATAAATTTGCTAAACATCATTTGTCCGAGGCTCCACAAAGCATTCATTACTTTGTTAGCATGTTTAGGAAAGCTTTTTTTAATTGAAACAATAACGCAGTTATGAAAAACACCTTCAAAAGGTAAGTCAATATCGACCACTTCAGGCAAAACAGCTTTAATCAAGGGAAGAAATATTCTCTCAGTGGCTTTGCCTAAATAACAGTCTTCCATTGGTGGCTTGCCAACAATTGTGGCTGGATAAATAGGGGCCTCTCGCATAGTGATTATTTCAACATGAAAAACGGGATAATTGTCTGGTAGGGTGTAATAGCCGGTGTGGTCCCCAAACGGACCTTCAATTCTTTCTTCCCCAGGCATAACATAGCCCTCAAGAACAATCTCCGCTTCAGCCGGAACCCAAAGCTCACTATTTAGCGCCTTTACCACCTCCACCGGTTCTCCCCTCAAAAAGCTGGCAAAGTAAAGCTCATCAAGGTTTGGCGGCAAAGGGGCAGTAGCTGAATAAATTGTTGCCGGATCAGCTCCAATAGCCACTGCCACCGGAAAAGGCTTGTCCTTTGGACTTTTGCGAAAATTTTGAGCACCGTCGTGGTGAATTTGCCAGTGCATTCCAGTGGTCCTTTCGTCATAAACTTGTAAACGATACATCCCCATATTTTGATTTCCCGTTTCCGGGTCTTTGGTAATAACTAAAGGTAAAGTGATAAACCTACCCCCATCTTTTGGCCAGCATTTTAAAATTGGTATTTCATTGAGATTAACTTCGCTGCCTCGCAAAACTACTTCCTGGCAGGGAGCTTTATTTACCACTCTTGGTTTAAACTTGCGAGACTTAAAAAGTTTTGTCAGCAAAAGCAAGCTTTCTTTAAATGATTTAGGAAGTTCTTGAGGTAAAAAATCCGGAATTATTCTTTCCAGCTGATCAAAACTCTCTCTACCTAAAGACCAAGCCATCCGCTCAAAACTGCCAAAAAGATTAATAGCCACGGGTATTTTTGAGTCTTTTACCTTTTCAAAAAAAAGAGCCGCTCCACCTTTTTTGGTTATCCGGTCGGTGATTTCGGTAATCTCGAGAACCGGATCAACTTCAGCCTTCACTTTTTTGAGCTTGCCTCTCTGCTCAAGGAAAAAAATAAAATCTCTTAAGTTTTTAAAATTTTTAGCCATTTTAATAAACTAAAACTCCTTTATGACGTTAAAATTGGTATCTCTCTGGTAAGGAATAAAACCCGCCTTTCTGATTAAGTTTACCATTTCTTCTACCCCCATATCTGGCGGCTGATAACCAGTTGAGCGAACCACATTCTCTTCCAGCATAATACTGCCAAGGTCGTTTGATCCAAAGAAAAGGGAAAGCTGCCCGATTTCTTTACCAACTGTCAACCAGGAACCTTGAATATTTTCGAAGTTATCCAGAAAAAGGCGACTGATAGCCACTGTCCTCAAGTAATCAAAGTAAGAAGTTTTATTGCTCTTGAGCTCGGTCTTGCCAGCATGAAATATCCATGGAATAAAGGAAATAAAACCACCAGTTCTATCCTGAAGATTTCTTATCTTTTCAAGATGAGCAACGCGGTCTTCAAAGCTCTCCACATGACCGATTACCATCGTAGCAGTGGAAACCATCCCCAACTGATGAGCTTCTTCGTGAACTTTTAACCACTCAGCCGATGAAATCTTTTTGGGGCTAATCTTTTTTCTTACCTCATCAACTAAAATCTCAGCTCCCCCTCCTGGCAAAGAGTCCAGACCAGCTTTCCTCAAACGCAACAAAGTTTCTCTTAAAGATAAACCGGAAACCTTTGAAAGATACGCAACCTCGGGAGCAGTCAAAGAGTGAAGGGTAAGATTAGGAAATTTTAATCTGATTTCCGAAAAAAGCCGTTCAAAATAGTCTAAATTAAGATCAGGATTGATCCCGCCCTGAAGCATTATTTGACTTGCCCCAAGAGAAACTGCTTCCTTAATTTTTTCAAGAACCTCAGAAAGGCTCAGAGTATAACTTTCAGGGTGCCCCTGCGGCCGAGAAAAAGCACAGAACTTGCATCTTATCTGGCAGACATTTGTGTAGTTAATATTCCTATCGATTATAAAACTTACCTTTTTACCCGGTTTTTTAACTTCCCTGAAAGCCATTGCTGCTTTACCTAACTCGAAAAAGTTTGCTTGCCGATAAAGCTCAACAGCTTCGACTGGAGTTATTCTTTCCCCCTGCAAAGGTTTTATTAAAATATCTTTGACCGAGATCAAACTTTGCATTTCTCTTGATGAAAGGGTGAAGTTAAAAACTCAATTATCAATGGGTTACCCTTAAACGCCAGCTCATAAAAAGTCGTTAAACCCTGCTTTTGCTCTTCGCCAAGACAGTAAATCAAACCCCGGTAATAATTCTTTAAAATCTTTTCTTCAATCCCGCTTATCTCAGCTGCTTCTTCCACTACTTTATCAAGATTAGAAAGTCCATAACTCAAAGCCGATAACAAACGCTGGAAACTTTCGTTAACTAAAAGAGGTTTTGCATAAAAAACCTCTTTCCTGACTACCCAAAGCGCATAAACCATTGGTTTTCCAGTCAAGTTCTTCCATTCTCTACCCAAATCATAAAGATAATAGGGACTTTCGCCTTTTTGATATTCAATGTAAGCTCTCAAAGCGGTGTCTCCAATCAAAAGTGAAGCCTCAGCTTTTTTATTTTCCAGCAAATCTCTTTCACCCGGAACAAAATTAGGTTTCAGGTCCTTCTTCTCTAAAATAATCTGAAGTAGTTTTTGGGAAGTGGCCGAGGCTCTGGTCAGAGAAATAGTTCTGCTATCGAG
The DNA here is from genome assembly GCA_964426525.1 of uncultured Actinomycetota bacterium. Lineage (GTDB taxonomy): Bacteria > Actinomycetota > Aquicultoria > SKW223 > CALKMS01 > CALKMS01. Next base: position 103,672 of record CAYRQL010000003.1, read on the forward strand.
TTCTTCCAGAGGGAAACGACTTAAAAGAATCACACTCTTTACTTCGCCAGAAGAAGCAATACAAATATCTCCCAATCCAACAAATTTATCCCGATTTTCCAGATAAAAAATAGAAGAAACAGGTCCAAGGTCGATTTTACCCTCAAGTAAAGCCTGATTTACTTCAGCCGGGGTCCCGAGAAAAACTTCAGGGATTTTCATCCGGGAAAGTCCCCAACGTAAAGGCAAAGTATTGAGATAGTTTATGTCACCAATCTTCATCTCAAGCTGCAAAGTGCTTTAGAGGTTGATAAAAAGTGTTTCTTTCGACCGGCTCAAAGCCAGATTCAGTTATAAGTTTAACAACTTCTTCCACTGTGAGGCCTTCTTTTTCTGGCGAGCCAGCAGCGTGCATTATTATTTCTTTTTTTATAGTGCCGTCTACATCATCAGCTCCAAAATTAAGAGCCATTTGAGCCACTTTTAAACCAGTAGTCACCCAGTAAGCTTTTATATGAGGAAAGTTATCCAGAAAAATGCGGCTCAAAGCAAAAATTCTTAGATCTTCCACACAAGTTGAAGGCATTTTTTTAAGCTCTGTTTGCCAAGGCTGAAACTTTAAAGGAATAAAACTTACAAAACCTCCCGTTTTATCCTGCGCTTCCCTTAGAATCCTTAAGTGTTCAATAATTTCTCCTTTAGTTTCAAAGTGGCCATAGAGTAAAGTAGCGTTAGTTTTAAAGCCAATTTGATGAGCTAAATGGTGAATCTCAATCCATTTCTCTCCCGAAATTTTATTTATTCCTAGGAGAGCTCGGGCTCGAGGGCTAAAAATTTCGGCTCCGCCACCAGGTAAAAATCTCACTCCCGCTTCCCACATCTTTCCAAGCACCTCTTGATAAGAAAGACCACTAAGGCGAGAAAAATGGTCAACTTCAACTGCTGTAAAGGCTTTAACTACTAAATGAGGGTGTTTTTCTTTGATAGCTTCCACGACTTCAAGGTAATATTCGAAAGGTAGCCGAGGATGCAAACCGTTCACTATATGCACCTCGGTTATCCCTTCCCGCTCCGCTTGAGAAACTAAATCCAGCGCTTCTCCGAGAGAAAGAGCATAAGATCCTTCCTCGCCCAGCTTTCTCCGATAAGAACAAAAACGGCAGTTAGACGAACAAACATTGGTCAGGTTTAAATGGAGGTTTCGATTGAAAAAAACTTTTTTCCCAAACCTTTTCTCTTTCACCTGCCAAGCAATTTCCCCAACCGTAAGAAGCTCTGGGTGATTAAAAAGAAAAAGGGCTTCTTTTTCTGATATTCGCTCGCCTTTCTCAATTTTTTCTTTAATTTCTTCAATTCTCATTAAACTTCAACCCACTCAACTGGTTGGTATTCGGGAATAATCCCTTTTTTGGCTCCGCTTTTTAAAAGTAGCTCGACTGCTTCCTTTCCTTTCTCGCCTAAATCAACGGTCCATTCATTCACATACATCCCGACAAAACGATCACCGTCTTTTTCGTTCAAGCCACGACCAAAACTCAACGCATAATTTAAAGCTTCACCCCGATTAGAAAGAGAAAATTTAATACTTTCTTTAACTAATTGCGCCACCTCTTCAGTTTTTTCTCCCAAATCCTTCCTGATAGCATTCCCACCCAAAGGTAGGGGAAATCCTGTTTCTTCTTGCCACCACTCCCCAAGGTCAACAAGCTTGAACAGTCCTTCACGCTCATAAGTCAGCTGACCTTCATGAATAATAAGACCCGCTTCAACTTGCCCCTTTTTCACTGCTGGAATAATCTCATCAAAATTAATAAAAACTGGGTCAAAATCTTTAAGATAAAGTTTTAAAGCCAGATAAGCAGTGGTTAACTTACCCGGAACAGCAATTCTTTTCCCTTGAAGACTTGGCAGGTTATTTTTAGCCACCAATATTGGTCCATATCCATCGCCAACACTTGAACCGCAAGTCATTAAAGCATACTTATCAGCGATATAAGGGTAAGCGTGATAAGAAATGGCAGTTATTTCATAGGTTCCTTTAAGAGCTTCCTGGTTAAGAGTTTCAATATCTTTTAAGATATGTTCAAACTGATAATCGCCAGTAGGAATAAGGTTCTTTGCTAATGCATAGAACATAAAGGCATCATCAGCATCCGGGCTATGCGCTATTCTTATTAACATTTTTACTTACCACCCTTTCCAATCCTATACTTTTAAGTAAAGTTTCTTTTAATACTGGCAGGTCTTCTTCTAAAGGCTCAGCTCCTTCCAGATAAAGCCAGCGGACAATAAGCTGACTAACTGCTCCTACCCAGATCCAGGAAATAACTTCAGTGTCAACAGGATTTATTCTTTGTTCAGCCATTGCTTTGTCTAAAAGTTTTTTTATTAATCGAGCAAAACGAGTGTAAATGGCAAATCTCTTTTCTTCAAAAGCCGAACCAGAACCCACTGCCTCCACTAACAAAAACTTTGCTAAACTGCGGTATTTGGTAAAAACTCGAACTCCTTTTTCAAGCGCCTTCTCAATCTGTTCCAACACATCAGAGGATTTTGCAACTTCTTTCTCAACTTTACTAAAAAGAATGTTAGTCATTTCATCAACCAGGGTAAGAAAAAGCTCCTTTTTGCTTGGAAAATGAAAATAAAAGCCGCCTTTAGAAGCATCTGACTTCTCGACTATTTCTTCAATGTTGGTAGCATGATAACCTTTTTCTGAAAAAATTTTCAGAGCTGTCTTTAAAATTTTTTCTTTTGCATTTGCCTTTTTTTCAGCCATTTCTCTATAAGTTACAGACCGACTGGTCGGTTTTTTCCATTATAAGTTTTGAGACCCAGGAAATCAACCTTTGCTAGCTGACAAGCAAGACGCCCGGAATTCGATTGAAAAAGCCATTAAATTTATTACCGGACTGTTAGCAAAACACCTCTTTAAAACTTTTAAATTAAGGTAAAATAGTCCTGCGATTGAGAAAAGCCTTGGAAAATCAGCGTGTTATTGAAAAGAAGGTGAGAAAATGTTTGAAGTTTTGCTGCAACCCGAAAGCTGGGTAGCCATTGCTACTTTAACCTTGTTAGAAATCGTACTGGGCATTGACAACGTTGTCTTTATTGCTATTGTCAGCAGCCGTGTTTCTGAAGAAAAGCAAAGCCAGGTTAGAAAAATCGGTTTATCGGTCGCTTTACTGTTACGCATCTTTCTTCTTCTCGCCCTCTCCTGGATTATCAGGCTGGAAAAACCCTTATTTTCCTTAGTCAACATCGACTTTAGCGGTAAAGCATTGATAATGTTAGGAGGCGGGCTCTTCTTAATTACTAAAGCAACCATTGAAATTTACCGCAAAACCGAGCTTTTAGAAGTAGAGAAAACACCTAAAATTCGGCCTACTGCTTTTTGGTCAATTATTTTTCAAATCGCTTTCATTGATTTGATTTTTTCTTTGGAATCAATAATCACTGCTGTAGGAATGGTCAAAGAAATCGTTTTAATGGTCATAGCGGTATCTCTGGCAATGATGGTGATGGTTGCTTTTGCCGATTTAGTCAGCAAGCTTATCAACCAGCACGCTTCACTTAAAATCCTGGCGCTTTCTTTTCTTCTGCTAATTGGTGTTTTACTCCTCGCTGAGGGAACAGGTTATCACTTGCCCCGAGGCTATGTTTACTTTGCTATGTTTTTCTCGCTCTTTGTTCAACTTTTAACTATTAGATATGAAACAAGAGCTAGAAATTTGAAAGTTAGAGTTTAGACAGATTAAAATAACTTTCTAACCAAAGCAGTCCCCTTAAATTAACGCCTAAACCAATTGGAAAGGACTTAATTCACTTCGCAAACTTCCCAGTTTTCATTAACCCATAATCCAATTATTTGAACTCCCATACCCCACGATTCAACTGTTTTTATAGCTGCCTTTATCTGTTCAATCTGTGTTTCTTCATTGACGGGGTTTCCAGCACAGTCATAATGTCCAACAACTGCTACTACTGCTGAATTATGCCTGGAAATCGAAATCTCAACTCGCTTTCTAATTGACCCGACTTGTTCGCCGTCCAGGTTTTTCGCCAGAATGCCGTTCGGACCAGGCTCAGTAATCACATCAACATAAGCAACTTTATATCTCCTTTTTATATAATCAATCACCGGGATTTGAACCCGACCGTCCATACAATTAATCGCTGTGGCAAACGACATGCTTATTTCCCTCCCCGTTTTTTATAAAGTTTCTCCAACTCAACAGCCACAAAAACAATCGAAGAAAGGCAAAGTACAAACAATAATTCTTCAAAGCTCAAAGGTTGAGTTTTGAATATTGGGTTAAGGAAAGGTAAATAAACAACAGCCATCTGTAAAGACAAGGTTAAAAGAAAGGAACCTGCAAGGGGTTTGTTTGATAAAAAACCCTGCCTAAAAACAGACTCCTTTTCTGACCTTATAGCCAGCACATGGCCCATCTGGCTTAAACATAAAACAGAAAAAACAATAGTTTGCCAGTGAAAATTTCCGTTCATTATTGATACAGCTTGAGAAAATATAGATACTAAACCCATCAGCAACCCCACCCACAGTATATGGACACCCATACCATGAGCAAAAATGCTTTCTTTTGGGTCCCTGGGAGGTCGTTCCATAATATTTTTTTCAGCCCGTTCAGCTGAAAGAGCAAGGCCCGGAAGGCCATCAGTAACCAGGTTAATCCACAAAATATGTATCGGTAAGAGAGGAACGGGTAAGCCAAAAAACGGCGCCAAAAAAATTGTCCATATTTCTCCCGAGTTGCTCGTCATAGTGTACTTAATAAACTTTCTGATGTTATCAAAAATGCGCCTTCCTTCTTTCGCCGCACGAACAATGGTAGCAAAGTTATCATCAAGAAGTATCATATGAGCAGCTTCTTTGGCGACATCAGTCCCGGTAATCCCCATCGCCACTCCAATGTCTGCTCTTTTCAATGCGGGAGCGTCATTTACCCCATCCCCAGTCATCGCCACAAAATGCCCTTTATCTTGTAATGCTTTAACTATTTTTAATTTTTGTTCAGGTGCAACCCGAGCATAAACTTTAATGTGCTCAACATGTTTTTCAAACTCTTCAAGGGAAAGTTCCTCCAGTTGTTGACCTGTTATAACTGCTCCGCTATCTCCATCTAAAATTCCCAGCCTTTGGGCAATAGCTCGAGCAGTCAAAGGGTGGTCACCCGTAATCATTACCGGTCTTATACCAGCTTTTTTGCACTCTTCAACGGCGGCTTTTGCTTCTTCCCGCGGTGGATCAAGCATCCCCACTAAGCCAATAATAATAAGATCTTTCTCCACCTCTCCTGGAGTTAAAGATACGGGGAGATCCTTCCAATAGCGAACTGCCAAACAAAGTACTCTTAAGCCCTCTGTCGCTAACTGCTCAGCAGCTTTAGAGATTATTTCTGAATTGAGCTCTGCTATTTCATTTTTAGTGTTCAGTATTCCGTTTGCCCTCTCTAACACCACCTCTGGAGCTCCTTTAGTAAAGGAGACAAACTTAAAAGCGCTGCTATTCTCTTCAGTTTTATGGATAGTTGTCATACATTTTCTTACTGAATCGAAAGGTATCTCTGCCACCCGGGGATATGCTTTTTCCACTTCAAAACGCTCGAAACCATTGGCTTTAGCGAACGCATAAAGGGCAGTTTCAGTAGGATCGCCAAGTACTTCACCGGTAGCGCCAATTTTGGCATCATTATTGAGAGAAAGAGCCAGCAAAAAAGAGTTCATCAGACCACTATTTTTATTAGCAAAAGTGAAATCCTTAGCCTGAGATACAACAATTCTTTCTCCATCAAGCCAAATCTCCTCAATTTTCATCTGGTTTAAGGTCAAAGTTCCCGTTTTATCACTGCAAACATAAGTGACTGAACCTAATGTTTCTACAGCGGGAAGTTTCCTTATTAAAGCTTTTTTTTCAGCCATCCTTTTAGCTCCCAAAGCCAATGAAATGGTGACCACTGCAGGCAAGGCTTCAGGAATTGCTGCCACCGCAAGAGAAATTGAGGTCAAAAGCATCTTAAGTAAATTTTCACCCCGCAAAATGCCTAATAAAAAAATGAAGCCGCAAATTACCAGGACCAATAGCGAAAGATGTTTACCAAATGCCTGAAGCCTTTTCTGAAGGGGAGTTTTTACTTCTTCCTCCTCTTGAAGCAGAGAGGCAATCTTACCGATTTCCGCCTGCATCCCAGTTGCCACCACCACTCCACTTCCCCTCCCGTAAGTAACTATCGTTCCTTTGAAAGCCATATTCCTTTGATCGCCAAGCGGCAAGTGTTCTTCAGTAAAGATTTTTGTCTCTTTCTCCACCGGAACTGACTCTCCAGTGAGAGCTGCTTCACTGACCTTTAGTTGAGCTGCTTCAATGAGCCTTAAATCAGCTGGAACTATATTGCCAGCTTCCAACAAGACAATGTCTCCCGGAACCAATTCCTTTGCCAGTATTTGCTTTGTTTGCCCTCCTCTCACCACTACTGCTGTCAAGGCAGCCATTTCTTTTAGAGCTTCCATAGCCTTTTCTGCCCGATATTCTTGAAAAAAACCAATGACCGCATTCAAAATGACAATGACAATTATGGCTATAGTATCTGCCAATTCCCCCAGAAAGCCTGAAACCAATGCAGCTACAATTAGAATCAAAATCATTAGATCTTTAAACTGCTCAAGGAACATTTGGAAAGAAGTTTTTTTTCTTTTTTCTACCAGCTCGTTATAGCCAAATTTTTGAAGTCGGCTTTGAGCCTCCTCAAAAGAAAGACCCTGAGAGGTTGTATTAAGCTCTTCAAAAATCTGGCTAACATCTTTTTGGTAATAACCCATATTGGCTTCACTCCCAAAGATAAGCTAACTTAATATTTATGGGAAAATAAAACTTACAAAACAATAGCTTACCATATACCCAAGTTATATATAACGAAGGCAAGAAAGCGCAAATTAAGAAAGCGAACCGTTCAAACGCCGCCCAAAAATTAAGTCCTTGAGAGACTTCATAAACTTTTTATTTTGCCTTATCCAGCCCCTGATCTTTTTCCGAGCCGTTGCCAGGTAATACGCTCTTACCCAATGAAAAGCAGCCACATTTTTTAAAAACTCCCGTCGAGAATAAAACTTTAAAAAAGCCTTAACTGATTCCCGCTGAAGCTCCCAAATACTCATTTTTGCTGGTCGAAAGACAACATGATGGCCATCGTACAAAGACCAGTTTTTAGTAAAGATTCGCTTCTTTTCTCCAAGCTCGGCAAAAAAAGGAGTGCCGGGAAGTGGTGTTAAAGTCAAAAACTGAGCGGAAAAAAGGCGAGCTTTCTTAGTAAATCTTACAGTCTCTCTAATAGACTGGACAGTGTCAGCGTCCGAACCCAAAACAAACATTCCGTGAATGTCGATACCTGCTTTCCTTATTTTCTTTATTGCTTCTAGATAACCCCGGGGATCAAGTTTTTTTCGGTAGAGTTTTAATGTTTCTGGATTTATTGATTCAAATCCGATATGAAAAAGAGAGCAGCCACTCTTTTTTAAAAGTTTAAGAAGGTTGAAATCATTAGCGATGTCAATTCGGGTCTGAGCTGACCAGACCTTTTTTATCCTGCTTTCAATTATCCCCTGGCAGAGTTCGTATAAGCGCTTTCGGTTTTGCGTAAAGTTGTCGTCATAAAAAAAGACTGCTTTTTGTTTAATTTTTTTAAGCTCTTCTAAAACTTTTTCGACTGAACGAACCCGATAAGCCCGTCCAAACATCTTAGTAACCGAACAGAAAGAACAGTTATAAGGACAACCACGAGAAGTCATAATTGGTGCCACCTTTATCTTTTCACTCCCCTCAATCAAGCTCAAGTCAGGCTGAGGAAGCTCATCAAGGTTAGCAATTAAGGGGCGTATTGGATTGTTAACTACTTCTCTGAGTTTATAAGAGACACCCCTTACCTTCTCTAAAGACCGTTTTCCTTCAATGGCTTCAAATAGCTCGGGAAAAGTTTCTTCTCCTTCGCCCCTGACCACAAAATCGCAGTATTTTAAGGCCTCTTCAGGCAAAAAGGTTACATGAGGCCCGCCCATAACCACTGTTTTGCCAAACGCTTTAGCTCGAGAAGCAATTTCGTAAGCTCTGGGAGCTGTAGAAGTTATTGAAGAAATTCCAATAAGATCAGCCCTTTTAACTTCATTCCAATCAATTGCCTTGATTTCTTCGCAGAAAATTTTCACCTGGTGGCCCAGGGACTTGAGTACACTACCAATTATGGGTAAGCCCAAACGAGGCAATATAATCCCTGAAAAGACATTAAACCCCGGCGACTTTGGCTCAATTAAAACAACATACATCTTGCCTCTATTATATACCTTCAGACATATCTTCCAATATTAAAAAGGGCTGGTTTTGCCAGCCCTTTAAAGGATTTCAAGTTCTGCTTGAGCTAACTCAAAAGCTCTTTTTTCATCTTCTTGAACTCTTCCTCGGTAATCTCGCCTTTAGCATAGCGCTCTTTAAGAATTTCCAGAGCTTTTCCGCTTTCAGAACCGGTCTTAATGTTAACTTGAAAAGCTTTTACTATCAAATAGACGATTAGAGCCAGAAGACCTAAGCCAACTAACAACTTGAGAATACCGAGAATGGGGGAAAAAGCGCCGTAACTACAATAGCCAAAAGCATGAGGCATCATATGCCACCGACCACCAAAACCAAAAGAACGCCCAAAGGCGCTAAAAAGCCCAATAGAGCTCAAAGATAACACCGATACCACCTCCTTTCAAAGCTTTGTAAGCGAATCCATCAAATAACTCCGCCCTGGTTCTTTTTTTATCATTTTTAACCTCAAATAACTAACGACCCAAAGAGAAATTAACAAGAATTTCCTAGCTTCAAAAACATTTTCGCCTTTTCTTTCGCCTTGCGCCAAAATTTCTGTTCCTTCTTTAATTTCACTCAAATCCGCAGCCTGATTTTTTTCAACCTTAACTCAGAAAAATAACTGATTTTCTGACTACCAAAGCGCGTTGTCAGAATTATTACTCCTTCTTCAACCTTATCAACTCTTCCTGATACCATTGCCTGATCAGCCCGAGCTGGCCCTCCTTGACCAAAAATGACTGGTGGCTGACCAACTTGAGTATTCCCTATAGGTCCTTCGCTAAAACCTGGTCGCCGAGCAAGCAATAGATGCTGATATTTCATTCCCAACCGAAAAGAACCACCAGCTGTCATTAGCAAAACCAAAGCTAATCCAAAAATTACCAACACGGAAAGAGCTATCTTCACGCCTAAAGGAAAATTTCTGGTTTTCAACCGTTTCCCATTTTCACTTTTTATTTTATCCTTGACTCCTGCCATCTAAATCTCTCCCTTCGCAAAACTCTTGGAGCTCTCAAAAAAACCTTTACCCTTAGGTTCATCTTTTAAGTCTAGAAAATTAACCTGAAAAAAACCTGAAAAAATGCCCTTCGGGAAAATTTCCCGAAGGGCATCAAGGAGTAGAAAGGCCCGATATCAGAAAGGCGGGTTACTGTTGACCACAAGGCCCTGAACAATTTCCACATCCTCGTCCA
>CAYRQL010000003.1:113308-131286 GCA_964426525.1 uncultured Actinomycetota bacterium
AAAGGCGGGTTACTGTTGACCACAAGGCCCTGAACAATTTCCACATCCTCGTCCACTTTTACCCTGGTTAAAACCGCGACCAAAGCCACCTCCCAAACAAAAAGAAGGGTCTATTTTGTTATTCTCAGCCCAGCTCCGCATTTCTTCTCTAAGCTTTGACATTTTTTCCCATCTTTCCTGAGGAGTTAAATTGCTGGTCCTGATAGTTTCCTTTTTCTTTTGAATTTCAGTTCGCTTTTTAAGAATTGCCTTTTTTTGAGCTTCAGTAATAGTTCCCGCTTTGACCGCAGCGTCAAGCTTTCCCTCAAACCAGGTTTCTCTCTGTTGCCAGCGTTCCTGGCGAACTTCTTCAAAAACTTTATTAACCTCCTCCGGCTGAAGATTAAAACGCTCAGCCAGCTTTTGAACAATCAGAGGATAGGAAGCGGTGGTTTTAGCTAAAACCACACCTCCGCCGATTAGCAAACCAAGTAACAAAAAGCTTGATATCACGACAGCGATTAAACTTTTTCTCTTCACTTTTTAACACCTCCTTTCTCAAGCTAAATCAGCTTACAAATATTACTTTAAACTCGAAAACTGAAAGGCAGCTGAAAAAAAATAAATTTTTCTAAAAATTTTTTGAAAATCTTTTAGAGGAGTCGTAAAGGAAAGGTAACAACAAAGCTCGTTCCCTCATTCAGCCGGCTTTTAACTTGTATTTTCCCGTTATGGTTTTCAACAATTTTCTTAGCAATGGATAGGCCGAGACCGTAACCACTAACCTCAAGTTTGGAACGAGAGGTCTCAACCCGGTAAAAGCGGTCAAAAATATGAGGAATGTCTTCTTCAGGAATCCCAATTCCCGTATCTGAAACTTTTAAAAAAACATCACGGGGCTCCCGTCCAACTTCTAACCAGACTTTCCCACCAAAAGGAGTGTACTTAACAGCATTGTCAAGCAAGATCAAAACTAACTTCTCTAAACTTTCTTTTTTGCCAATTAAGTTAGCAGTTTGAATATTTTTAATTATTTTTATTTTCCTCTGTTCGGCTAAATTACTAATCTTGCGATAGGCTGTTTCTGCTATTTCACCTAAATCTATTTGAGAAAAACTCGAGTTTTTCTTCACCTGAGAAGTCTGGGCTAAGTTCAAAAGGCCAGAAGTTAAAGATTCTAGGCTCTCAACTTCTTCCAAACTTTCTTTCAAAACTTTACGAGCTTCTTTGGTTGTTAATCTCTTCTCTCTTAGAGCCACTTCAATTGTAGTCTTTAAAGCCGTAAGTGGAGTTCTTAATTCATGCGAAGCATCAGAAACAAACCTTTCCTGCTCTTTCATCGCTTCCTCAATTGGCTCTAATGTTTTTCCCGCCAAAAAATAACCAGAGGCGCCAGCTATTAGCAAAATTAAACCATTGGTATATAAAAGAATGACAAAAACTCGCCTTTTAGCCGCGTCTAAGTGTTCTTTAAGAAATGGAAACTGAGGTGGCCCCTGAAAATGAAACCTCATCATTTGTTGGTGCATTCCTCTTTCGACAAAATTAAACCTTCTTTCTATCTCGGTCGTAATGCTCTGATAAATAACTATGCTAAAAAAAAGGCTGATGAGCATAATTATCAATAGATACCAGAGAGTAAGTTTAACTCGGGCTGATTGAAAAAGGTTCATTTTCTCTTTTTACCTTTTTTACTCTCCTAAACGATAGCCAAAACCTCGAACAGTGTGAATAAGAGGTGGCTTGTCCTTAAAAGAACGGTCAATTTTTTTCCTTAAACTACCGATGAATGCTTCGACCGTATTGGGTAAGATATCAGCGTCAAAATCCCAAACATGATTAATAACCTGGTCTTTGCTAACCACTTTTCCTTGGTTTCTCAATAGATACTCCAGAAGTGCAAACTCTTTTCGGGAAAGGTTAATTTTTTTGCCAGCTCTTTTTACTTCAAAATTTGCAGTGTCCATTGATAAATCTTTACACTTCAAAACCGTCTGCAAAATTTCTTTTGGCCGCCGAGTTAAAGCTTTAATTCTTGCCAATAGTTCAGCAAAAGAAAAAGGTTTTACCAGATAATCATCGGCACCAGCATTTAAGCCTTCGACTTTTTCTTGAATCTGTCCTTTAGCAGTTAAAATGAGAATTGGGGTATTAACGCCCTCGTTTCGCAATCGACGACAAATCTCTAATCCCGAAAGCTTGGGAAGTAGCAAATCAAGAATTATTGCATCATAGTCTTCAGTTGCTGCCAAGTCATAACCGTACTCACCATCATAAGCCACATCAACCGCAAAAGCTTCCTGTTCTAATCCCTTTTTTATCGAATTAGCTATTCTATGTTCGTCTTCAACCACTAAAATTCTCATAAAAAAATATTATCCCAGACTTCCTGAAAAAAAGCTGAAAAAACCTCACCAAAAAAATTCAAGTTTTGCTTCATGCAGTCTTCAATTTTGAGCCTGGCTATTCCGGGCTATTTTTCTGAAAAAATATACTTCTGGCTGTGCCAATTTAAGCGAAAAATAATTAAGGTTCGAAAAAAAAATAAATTAATCGATTTTCTTAAACATTTTCTTTGGAGCTCCGCAAATCGGGCAAGTTTCGGGTGCTTCTCCTTCTACTGTGTTGCCGCAAACCTGGCAAACATAGTAATCAGTTTGAGGATTTTGGCCTAAATTATTAAGCGCCTTCTTATAAAGCTCAGCGTGGACTTTTTCAACCTCATTTGCCAGATGAAAACTGCGAACAGCACTTTCTTTTCCTTCTTCAGCAGCTTCCTCAATCATTTTTGGGTACATATTTTGGAATTCATATGACTCACCGTTAATTGCTGCTTCAAGATTTTCCCTTGTCGATTTGACCTCTCCAAGCTCTCTTAAATGATTAAGAGCATGGACTGTTTCAGCCTCAGCGGCAGCTCGAAAAAGTTTGGCAACCTGAGGATAGCCCTCTTCATCGGCTTTTTTAGCAAAAGCCAGGTATTTGCGGTTAGCTTGAGACTCGCCAGCAAAAGCTTCTTTTAAATTTTTTTCTGTATTGGACATAAAAACACCTCCACTAAAATTTTTTCCCTAAGGCTCTTTCCCTCCCCTATACCTAAAGCCTATGACTTCCACAAACCATGTAAATTGCAGTACTCGCGAGCAATTATTTCCGAAGCCTCAATCAAGAAAACCGCCTCTGGTGCCTGACCAGGTTTCAAAAACTGGCGATAAGCCTTTCCGTCAGCAATGAGCTCAATCCACTCAATATAATGAGCTTCTTCCATAGGATGAAGAACACTACCAACTTTAACTTTATAGCCACCGTCTATTTTTTCGACCACCGGAACATGCTTTTCTACTGCTGCGTCCACAGTATTTTCTTCATAAAGCTTCATTGGCTGACCACAACAAACAAGTTGACCTTTACCTTCATGAATCACTTCAACAATATTCCCGCAAACCTCGCACTTATAAACCTCGAGTTTTTGAGTCGCTATCTTTCTCACCTCCTTGTTTATTCTTCTTTGGTCGGCATTTGGGGCAGAGCCCATAAATATTAACTTGTGTTTTTTGTACTTCAAACCCCTTTAAACTACTGGCTTTTTTTGACAACTGAAAAACCGCTTCAACGTCAAATAACTGGCTACATGAAATGCAATAAAAGTGATGATGAAACGAAGTATCGGGGTCAAATCTTTTTCTTGTCGGGTCAATATTTAACTCTTGAACCAAGCCTTTCTCTTTTAAAGTTTCCAAAATGTTGTAAACCGTAGCAAAAGAAATGGTGGGAAACTTTTTCTTCAAGGCTCGAAAAACTACTTCAGCTGAAGGATGGCTTTTGTTTCCTTCAAGATACTCTAAAACAGCTAACCTCTGCGGTGTCAACTTTATCCTTAAAGCCTGATAATTTTTAATCATTCTTATCAAGAAAAAAATATCATATTAGAATAATTTTTGTCAAGTAAAGTTTTTAACTTCTTGCGGTTCTAATAGCTAAATTAGTTAAAATATAATAGTCAGTTAGTTAAAGGAGGAAGAAGAAACAATATTCTCCAAAGAAACACATTTAGCTAGGGTTAAAAATTTTAAAAGCACTTCCGTTATTGCCGCATTGATTTGCGCTCCTTTTATTGTTTCCCACCTTGTTTTAATACTGATGAGTAGAAGCTATTTTGCTATGTGGAAAGAGGCTGGAAGTAAATTGATATTGGTAAATGCAATGTATTATTTAACAGAAGATTCTTTAAGGCTTACTGTCTTTATAGCAATAGTGTTGATAATAGATATTTTAGTCTTTGCCCTAATGTACTTTTTAGCTAAAAAATACTGGACGGGCCTGCTTTTCGCCCCGATTCCAATTTACATAGCAATCCTAACAATGATTTTATTTCTGCTTTTTGCCCCACTGTTTGAAGCTATCACCACTAGCTAACACCACTGAAAGTTAAAGCCCCACAAAATCTGGTGGGCGATGCAGGATTTGAACCGCCGACCTACCCGATGAACATCGGGGTGCTCTCCCACTGAGCCAATCGCCTATATCTGCTTTTTAAGTAACTCGATCCTGCCCTTAATTTACAATCTCAATTTTCAATTTTTTCAATTACCAGGCCGTTATATTTTGATTTTAATTTATACCCACCTACCTGATAACTACCAAAATTGAGTTTAAAAACAAAAAAGAGAAATTAAAGGCTCAGCCCTTCTCGTATACCCTGAGCCACTAAAAATCTTAATTTCTAAATTGATTTACTAATTCTTACAATTCCTATAAATCCCAAAAAAGGTTGATTCCCTAAAAATGCCGCTGCATTCACCTTGGACTGCCTCGCAAAACAAAGAGCGCAGCGCAGCCACAACGACTGCGATCTGGTGTTGTTGCCCTACAAACACGATTTACTATTCCGATAAAAGCGAATGTGTGCCTTCTCTAAAGTAACCAGCCCTGCCTTTATCTTGTCATCAATAAAAGCAAGGAATTTCTCCAGCTTCTCGCGCGTATCGACAATTTCAATGATGACAGGCAAATCTTCTGAAAGCCGTTCAATCTTGAAGGTGTGAATAATGCGGCTGTTTGCACCAAACCCCATCATGCCACGCAACACTGTTGCCCCGGCTAAACCCTGCTCGCGGGCTTGAATGACAATCCATTCGTACAGTGGCTTGCCGGCATACTTGTCGCTTTCACCGATAAAGATGCGAAGTAAATAACCTTCTTCAGGGAGAACCATAATTTACCTCCAAATCAGATAAGCAAGCATATAACCAAACCAAACGGCGCCGAGACCCAGTGTTATATGCGCACCAACGTTAACGAAAGCAAGTAGAGGTTCCGCATCGCGGAGTAAGTTCATTGTTTCATTGGAAAAGGTCGAAAAGGTGGTGAAACCACCCAATAACCCTACAAAGATTAAGGCTCGCGATTCGGCTGTGAAGGCTCCGCGCGCATCCGCCAGTTGCGAAAGGAAACCAATGAGACAGCAACCCGTAAGGTTGACCGCCAGCGTCCCGTATGGGAAGTCAATGCTTCGCGTTATTTGCTGAATGTAGCCGCTAAGCAAATATCGCAAAACTGAGCCAATGAAACCGCCAACGCCAATTAGAACCAGTTTATTCACCGCCTAGCCTCCTTATCAAAAATGATTTGGTAGGAGTCATCAGCACGTGGCAGTTAATGGCGGACTCCATCGCCGCCAGCATTCCTCTTGCTTCGCTAGCCTTGCAAAACCTCATATTCTCGCAGGAGCCAAAACAAAGCATATCAAACCATAAACAACAATAGCTATTTTATTTGGTTGAGTATTGTAAGTCAAAGAAAAATCTTAGAAGTGAAGGATTTAAAAACGAAGCTTTAAAAATGCCTGCCAAAAAGTAATGGATTCTGACACCTTGTTTCCCCATTTTTTTCTAGGGGAAAGGGTGGGTTTTGGTTTAAAAAAACTATACTTAGGGATAGTTGAAACCTATCCCTTTGCTTGATTAGCATGCTCTAAAGAAGGAGGTGAATCAAGGAAGGGCAAAATCATGAAAGTTGCTATGTTTTCGCATAGACTCAAGTTCAAACTCATTTTTTTCGGGGTGGCTATATTTTTGCTTCTCGCATCAATACCCGCTGTTGCACTAGCTTTTTACTATTCAGGCATCCGCTGGTGGGGCACGACTACCTATGTGAGATATGATTCAAGCGTCCCAGACAGCTGGCAATCTAGCGGCGCTCTTTACAATGCCCGGAACGCGTGGAACAATGCTGGTTCAAGATTCCGAATTTACTATAGCAGTTCTTCAGGTAATTTAGTCAAAGCCGGGTACTACGGCAACACCGATTGGATAGCGAAAGCAAGCGTAAGTATCAACTTGTTAGGCTATATCACCCAGGCAGAAATAACGTTTAACCGCAGCTATCCCTGGTCAACAACCGGAGCTTCAGGCTATTATGATGTGCAAAATATCGCCACTCATGAATTTGGTCACTGGCTTCAGCTACGTGACCTTTATTCCTCAAATGATTATTACAAAACAATGTACGGTTATGCGAAAACTGGCGAGACTTACAAGCGCACACTGCATTCAGACGACATCGCAGGCATAAAATATATTTACGGGACAGAGTAAGGGAGGTAAGTAAAAATGAAAAAACGAATAACAATTTGGGTTTTAGTGTTGTTCGTCGTAATAATAGCTGGAGCTATTTACTGGAGAACATCAACTAAACCAAGCAGGCAAGTGATCAGCGGAACACTTGTTAAGATGGAAATTCCGATCTTGTCTAAAAAGGCTGACACAATCTTAATCGGTACAGTCAAAAGCAAATTGTCCTCAGCAAAAGACAACAGCGAAAAAAGACTATCTAAAGTTTACACCGATGTAATTGTCGTCCCTGAAAAGTATCTTAAAAACCCTCAAGGCAGTTCCGAAATAAAAGTGCGTTTGGCAGGCGGAAGGACCGAGGATGAGTGGGTCTGGGTTGAAGGTGAAGCCAGTTTAGAGCCAGAGGAACACGTCCTTCTCTTTTTAAGTAAAGATACTGAAGCCAAAGATGTATGGACTGTGACCGGACTTATGCAAGGCAAGTTTAGTATCTCGGGTGGCAAAGCCAAACAGCAGTTCGACAAAAATGAATTAGAGCTCGATCAACTCGTACAACAGATACAAGAGAACCTGGATTAGTCATTGTTCTTTAGCTAAAAAGCCTTATTTTAGTTTCTTTTACTCCTTATAGAAACTCTAAAAATCAGTTTTATTTCAAAACAAGGTTTTAAATAAAATTGTCAAAGAAGGTAAGGAGGTCTAACTCCGTGGTTTTGGTTTTTGGTGGAGCTGAGCGGATTTGAACCGCCGACCTCTACCGTGCGAAGGTAGCGCTCTCCCACTGAGCTACAGCCCCATAAACTCAAATCAACTGCAAGACCAATTATTTAAAGCTAACTCTTTTAAAGTTTCAACCAGGCCATCAGTATTGTATTCCTTAGCAGTGGCATCTGCCTGATAGCCAAGCTCAGCAACAGCTTCTGCTGTTACCGGACCGATGCAAACAATTTTTAATCTTTTTAGCCGCTCTCTATCCACTTTATCCTCTAGCAAATGAAAGAAATTTTTAGCCGTTGAGGCGCTGGTAAAAGTTACTATATCAACCCCTTTTTCGAACTCTTTTAAAAAGTCTTCAAGATAATCAGTGCAAGGAATTGTTTGGTAAACAACCAAAACCCTCACTTCTGCCCCCATTTGAGCAAGCTCTTCTGCTACCAGTTCACGGGCAATTTGTGCGCGGGGGAAAAGAATTTTTTTTGCTTTCAAATCTAATGCTGAAAAGGCTTCGATTAAACTTTCACCTACTGCTTTTTTCGGTTGAAGATTAACTTCTACGCCCTTTTTACTCAGAGCCGAAGCGGTTGCTGCACCAATAGCCGCAACGCTCAAAGAAGTCGGAAACAAAAAACCAAATTTCTCAAGCAAATCGAAAAAAAACTTGACCGTATTAGCGCTGGTAAAAATTATCCAATCATAAACAGGGAGTTTTTTTAACTCACTTTCATACTCCGCTTTAACCACGGGAACAGTCTTTATAGTAGGGAATAAAATCGGCACAGCTCCTTCTTTTTCTAATTTTCTTTTTAGTTCTTGAGCTTTATCAACTTGTCGGGTGATAACTATCTTTAAGCCCTGAAGGGGCTTTGAATGCTTATGAAAGCTGGACATTTTCTCTTCTTATTTCCTCGAGAATTCCTTTGCCACCTTTTTCGAGTAACCTTTGAGCAACTTCTTTCGCCAAAGCAATAGCTTTCTCAGGTTTGCTTTCTCCCTTTTCCCTAATTAAAGTTCGACCATCAAGGGAGGAAACCATTGCTTCGAAAACAAATGTGCTGTTTTCTAACCTCCCATATGCTCCAACTGGTATCTGACAACCGCCTTCGAGTTCATTCATTAAAGCTCTCTCAGCTTCGACAGCTAAGCGCGAAGGAAAATCATCCAAAAAAGCAGTAATCTCAGCTATTTCCTTATCATCCTCTCTAATCTCAATAGCTAATGCTCCCTGACCAACAGCAGGTAAAGTGATGTCAGGACCCAAAACTTCAGTTATTTTACTTTCAAAACCTAATCTTTTTAAGCCAGCCAAGGCTAATATCATCCCGTCGCACTGCCCTTCACCCATTTTACGCAAGCGAGTGTCAAGATTGCCCCGCAAATCAATAAACTTTAAGTCGGAGCGTAAACTCAAAAGTTGAGCTTTCCGCCGAAGGCTACTCGTGCCAATTAACGCTCCTTTTGGTAAATCAAAAAATTTAATACGGTCACGAGAAATTAAGGCATCGAAAGGGGACTCGCGTTTAGTGAAAGCTCCGATAATTAAACCTGAAGGCAACTCAGTGGGAACATCTTTGGCTGAATGGACAGCTAAATCAATCTCACCATTTTGAAGAGCAATCTCAATTTCTTTAACAAAAAGACCCTTGCTGCCTATTTTAGCCAGAGGTGAATCAAGGATTTTATCACCCGTAGTCTTTATTTTTTTAACCTCGACTTCCACACTGAATTTCTCCTCAATTTGCTCTTTAACCCAGTTAGTCTGCCAGAGAGCCAGCTTGCTGCCTCGACTACCGATTACTATTCTTCTTCGCATTTTTCCTCCTCAGATAAATCAAAAAGAAAGCGCAGAGCTTCGATATAGTTATAACCGTCCTTTTCATTGATTGCCTTTTTAAGTTTTAGGGTTGGATTATGAAGAAACTTATTAACCAGACGATGGGCCATAATTCTTATTGCTTCCTGCTCTTTTTCTGAGAGATGGGGCATCTTGTTTAAAAATGTCTCCAGTTCTATATTTTTAATTTCTTCAATCTGTCGCCGGAAAGAACTTAGCAGCGGCACCACTTCAAGGGTTGAAAGCCAGTCGAAAAATTCCTCCACTTCTCCCTCGATAATCGACTCGGCTTTTTGAGCTTCCTTTTCTCTTTCTTTTTTGTTGCTTTCGACTACTTGCTCAAGGTCATCGATGTCGTAGAGAAAAACATTGTAAAGCCCTCCAACCGCTGGCTCGACATCACGAGGAACAGCAATATCAATAAAAAAGAGCGGGCGATTTTTCCTTTTCTTCATAACTTCGGCTACTTTGCCTTCAGTAACTACAAAACCAGTTGCTCCAGTAGAGCTAATAACAATATCAGCTTCAGCCAAGCAATCGTAAAGTTGTTCAAAGGAAAAGGGCTGGCCGCCAAATTTCCTGGCCAGCTCCACCGCTCTCTTGAAAGTGCGGTTGACTACGTAAATTGACTTAATCCCGCAATCGAGAAGGTGAACCACCGTAAGCTCACCCATCTCCCCGGCACCGATAATCATCGCCCGACGACCGGAAAGGTCCTCAAAAACATTTTTCGCCAGTTGAACAGCTGCATAACTAATAGAAACGGCGGATTCGCCAATGCTGGTTTCAGTTCGAACAAGCTTACCTACTTCCAGAGCCTGACGGAAAAGCCGATTAAAAATGGCTCGAGTAGCGCCCGATTCCAGAGCAACTTCATAAGCCTTCTTTATCTGCCCTAAAATTTGCGCTTCGCCGACCACCATTGAGTCAAGGCTAGAAACCACCCGCAAAAGATGATAAACAGCTGCCCGGTCAGAGAATGAATAGAGGTAAGATTGAAAAGATTTAGGTGGCAGTTTGCGGTTGGAAGAAATGAACTTTATCGCTTCTTCTTTGCCTTTTTCTTCAGAGGTACAAACGAAATAAACTTCTGTACGGTTACAAGTGGAAACAATAACTGCTTCTGAGATAAAGTCCGAATTTAGCAGTTCTTTTAAGGCTTCTCCCTGCTCAGCCTGAGGAAAAGTAAGTTTTTCCCTAATTTCAACCGGTGCTGTTTTGTGACTCAAACCTAAGACAACTATTGGCATCTATCACCACTAAAACGAATTAAAATGAAGATTTCAAACCTTCCTCAATCAAAAACCCTTCCCGTAAGTATGAATGCTGGGAAGCCAGTAGCTGATAAAGTAAGTTATTATTGAAGCGAAAAAACCAAGAATCGCAAGGTAGCTGGCGTTTCTACCTCGCCAGTTTAAAAACTGGCGGCTTAAAATATAAAAGCCATAAATAACAAACATACCAAGAGCTCCGGTTTGTTTAGGGTCCCATTGCCACATTTTGCCCCAGACAATTTTAGCCCAGACCATACCACTCAAAATTAAAACTCCAGTAAAAATTGTGCCAACCACCACAAACTGATAGCAAAGATTATCGGCCGTTTCCAAAGAAGGGAGCTTCTGCCAGAAAGGAGAGAGAGACTTGCTCTTTAATCTATATTCCTGCAAAAGATAAGTGAGAGCCATAAAAGTAGCAATAGTAAAAGAACCATAAGCTATCAAGCCACAGGAAACATGAACTGTTACCCAAAACGATTTCAAGGCAGGAGGAATAGAAGAAGCCTGCTGATAACTTTGCCAGGCAAAAAGCAAAATAGCTACCGAAATTGGCAAAGCAAAGACGCCAATGTAACGGATACGGGGAGAACGATGGGAGTAAATCAGTTCAATTAAAAGGTAAATAGCTAAAATGGCAAAGGCAAAGAAAATGCGAGCCATAAAAGGACCGGAGAATGGGTGTAATCGGAAAGTTAACCACTCAAAGACCAGAATTAGAAAAAGAGAAAAGAAAGAAATTAAAGTTAAAGCCGAAGATATTCTTTGCTGGTAAACCTTTTCGACCTTAGCAAAAAAGTTTTTAATATAAAGGAAAGAGGCAGCTCCCCCTAAAACAATTGCTAACCAAAATAAAAAAGTTATCTCTACCTGTTCCATTGCGAATAGCCTGAACTCAATTATACCATCTAATCGGCTAATTTAAACCAGCTTTTATCTTTTTCCTTAAACCACTTGGCCAGAAAAAAGTAGCTTAAAAAAACTAAAGCGGTAATGACTTCAAAAAGAGCTCTCATCCAGAGCGAAGGAGAAGAGCCAATAGCATTTTGAGGATGAAAAACATTTCGAGCACTAAAAACCGTTATCACCAGAGAAAACCCAATTACTATGGTAGTAATCTTAAAAAAAAGCCTGGAAGACTTAAACTCATAGATTACCCAGAAAATAAGAATTAAAAAAGAGTAAACAATAGCCAGGATTACTTTGGGTTCTTCTAAAAGAAAACCTCCCCATAAAGCCTTCATTATGTAAGCTCCCAAAACTGACTGAACAAACCAGAAAATGATAGCCACTGTCTCAAAACTGCTAGCCCAACGAAGCAAATCCCGACGCCAGAAAGAAACCAAACTTACCAGTCCAGCTAAAAAGAAAAAATAGGCGGAGTTTCGGGCAATTGAGCCGTGAAAGTAAATCAACTTGACCCAGTTGTGAATAGTCTTTTCTGGTGGCACCAAAAGAGAAAAAACAGCCGCTAAAAAAAGAAAAATCCAGAACAACCACCAACTGATATTAAACTGACTTTGTTTATCGCTTACAAAATCTACTTTATCCGCCACACTCTCCTCCTTCACCTTTTAAAATTTCAATCCCGTGTTTCAATGCCGGCAAAACCACTTCAAAGTTTTCAACAGCTCCCTTTAAGCTACCAGGCAAGTTGACTATTAAAGTTTTTTTTCTAATTCCGGCCAGAGCTCTCGAAAGCATAGCCGTTGGTGTCTTTTTTAAACTTTCTGCCCGCATCGCTTCGGCTAAACCCGGTGCTTCTCTTTCGATAACTTCTTTGGTTGCCTCCGGAGTAACATCTCGAAGTGAAAAACCAGTGCCACCAGTAGTTAAAATTAAATCGGCCAAACCGTTGTCAGCAATGTCTTTAAGCTCTTTTTTAATCAGCTCTTTTTCATCAGGAAGAATTTTAAAATAAGTTATCTCGCCCTGATTATGACTAATTATTTCCTCTAAAGCCGGACCACTTCGATCTTCTCTTTTTCCTTGAAAACCCTTATCGGAAATAGTTAATATTGCAACCTTCACTCCTTTAAGCATTTCAAACCTCTTTCTCTGAATTTAATCAATTTAAATCAAAACAAATTATTTAATCCCAACTTTTTCGCTAAAATTGCTTATTACTTTTTATTGTTTGCTTCATTTAAAACTTCTATTTCGTCGCCTATCTTTACTTCTCCGCCTTTTAAAACTCGAGCAAAAATTCCTTCTCGGGGCATTATGCAATCGCCAGCCTGATAATAAATAGCACATTTTGTATGGCAAACTTTACCAATTTGAGAAACCTCAAGCAACACCTTACCGCCAACCTTTAAGCGAGTGCCAATGGGCAGAGATAACAAATTCAGTCCAGCAGTAGTGATGTTTTCAGCAAAATCCCCAGGATTAACATCAAGCCCCATTTTCCGCATTTTTTCAATGCTTTCTAGGGCAAGCAAGCTCACTTGACGATGCCAATCAGCAGCGTGAGCATCGCCTTCAAATCCTCTCTCTTCAATCAAGCAACCTTCACCAACTGGTTTCTTCCGCACACTCTTTTTGGCGCTGATGTTAACAGAAACTACTTTACCTTTACCACTTAAATTCACCGCTTTTGCCTCCTCTTTTCTCTTCCAAATGAATGTCAGTTATTACCATTCGCTTATCAACCGCTTTACACATATCGTAAATTGTTAAAGCAGCAACGGCTACCGCAGTCAGGGCTTCCATTTCCACCCCAGTTCGATCAACTGCTCGAACAGTTGAGATGATGCTAAGCGCATTCTCCTCTGGAATAGCCTCAATTTTTATTTCGATATTAGTTAAGCGAAGTGGGTGGCAAAGAGGAATTAAGTCTGAAGTTTTTTTTGCTGCCATCGTGCCAGCCAGTCGAGAAACAGTCAAAACATCTCCTTTGGAAATTTTGCCCTCCGTGATCAGCTTTAAAGTCTCTGCCGACATCAGAACCTTTCCGGTCGCCCGAGCTATCCTTTCGGTTTCATTTTTCTGACTTACATCAACCATTTTTGCTTTTCCCTTTTCATCTAAATGAGTAAGTTTTTTTTCTTTCATCCTCCAACCTCCCTTAAACCTTTTCCCTTAACCTTACCTCCAGCCTCAAAACGGCTTTCAGGCTTTTTGCTCAAAGCTCGAAAAATGAGCGCCTTGATTTCTTCATCAGTTGCTCCTTCCCGAAGCAGTTTTTTTAAATCTTCTGACCAATCGGAAAAAAGACAGGGCTTGAGTTTTCCATCAGCGGAAACTCTCAAGCGATTACAAGATGAACAGAAATGTTCGGTATATGGGCAGATAAAACCAATTGTTCCTTTCATTCCTTTTAGTTTGTAATACCTGGCCGGACCAGCGCCCTTGGGCGGCTCAGCTTCTTCAACAAGCCCATAAGCAGCTAAACGCAAGCGAGCATCGGCACAAGAAACAAAAAGCTCTTCAACCGGTGAAAACTCCATCAATTCAATAAAGCGAACATGAACCGGCATCCGATTAGCTAAATCAATGAAAGGAGTTAAGTCGTCATTTAAGTCTTTCAATAAAACTACATTGATTTTTATCGGAGAAAAACCTTTCTTAAGAGCTTGATTCAGGCCTCTTAAAACTTGATTTAAGTCACCCCCACCCGTAATCTCTGTATATTTTTCTTCATCCAGTGTATCAAGACTAATATTTAGCCGCCTCAAACCCGCTTCCCAAAGTTCGTCAATGTACTCAGATAATAAAAGACCATTAGTAGTCAAGGAAACATCCTCAGATTTATCGAGTTCAATAACGGATTTGATAAATTGAGGCAGGTTTCTTCTCAGTAAAGGTTCTCCCCCAGTTATGCGAAAGCGAGTAATCCCTATATCTAAAGCAATTTTAACTAATCGCAAGAGTTCCTCATAAGTTAAAATCTCCTGGTGAGGGATGAAATAAAAATTTTTTTGAGGTTGACAATAGAAACACCGAAGATTGCAACGATCAGTAACTGAAATTCTCATATAATTAATTTTCCGATTAAAATTGTCTTCCATTTTTTCACCACTCCACTAAATGAACTCGAACTTTCTCTCCGGCTGAAACATAATCAACTTCAGCTGGGATTAAAGCTAAACCAGTGGTTCTGGTCAAAGTTTTTAAAATCCCTGAGCCCTGAAGCCCAACGCTTTCTGCCAAGTACTCACCATCTTTATAAGTTAGTTTAACGCGCAAAAAATTGAGCCGTCCTCTTTTCTTCTTGACTTCATGCTTCATTTTAGCCTCAATTTCCACCGCTCGATAATCATTTCGACCTGAAAGAAGTTTTAAAAAAGGCCTGACGTACTCCTCAAAAGATATAGCAACTGCTCCCGGATTGCCAGGTAAACCAAAAAGATAGTTCCTATTGTCACCCCTCTCAAAGACATAAAAAGCTAAAGGTTTTGCTGGCTTCTGAGCCACTTTCCAGAAAACTTTTCTGGCTTCCAGTTTCTCAAAAGCTTCTTTGACAAGGTCATAATTGCCCATTGACACTCCACCAGTGGTAAGGATTACATCACACTGACTTAAAGCTCTTTCTAAAGTAGTAACCATTTCCTCAAGCTTATCGCTAACCACTCCTAAATTAACAAAATTTGCTCCAGCTGAAGCAATCTGAGCTTGCAAAGCATAAGTGTTGCTGTTCCGAATAAAACCGGGCTTTAAAGGCTGGTCAACTTCTAAAAGTTCGCTACCCGTCGCCAAAACTCCAACCACTGGCTGGCGATAAACTTCCACCTGATAAAAGCCAAGAGCTGCTAAAAGGCCAACCGTTGGAGAATTTATTAAGGTGCCCCTTTCTAAAACTGTTTCCCCTTCTTTAACATCTTCCCCTTGAAATCGAACATTCTCCCCTTGCTTAACCTTTCGTGAAATGACTATCTGGGTTGGGCTTTCCTCTACCTCCTCCCGAGGAATAACTGCATCCGCACCAGGAGGGATTGGAGCGCCAGTCATAATCATTGCTGCTTGCCCCTTATTAACTGGCAAATGCTGAAAATTGCCAGCTGCCTCTTCGCTGATTAACTCCAGGACAACTTTACTTCCATCTTCAGTATCTTCGCTTCTCAAAGCATAGCCATCCATGGCTGAATTATTAAATGAGGGCAAAGAATGAGGAGCCACTATATCTGCTGATAAAACGCGACCAAAAGCATCTGCCAGGTTTACTTTGACCTTTTCTAAAACCTTTGCTTCTTTAAAAGTCAGTTCTTGAGCTTCTTCGTAACTTATCATCTTACCCCCTCTAAATTAAACTCCAAAGAATCGATGGTATGAACAGCAGTTGCTTTTACACCAGCCCAAACTTTTTCACCCTCTTTTAGATTTAGCTCTTCCCAGGCTGCCTGTGTAAGGTTAGCTTTTAAAAGAAAACCACAGTCAATTTGAAGATTTAAAACGCGTCCAAAGGATTGAGCAGTTAAAATTTTACCTTTAAACCAGTTCCTAACACTGCTTTCCAGTTTTTGGCGGGCAATTAAAACATCTTCAGGTTTAATAAAGAGTGTTGTTTCTCTTCCTTCTAAACCACTACCAACCGCCACCACTTCTTGCCCTCCTACCTTGACAACCAGCAATCCATCTTTTTTTTCTTTAACTATTCCTTTTAAAACAGTTTCTACTCCCACTAAGCGAGCCACCTCAGCAGTAGCTGGATAATTAAAAACTTCTTCAACACTGCCCTCTTGAGCAACTCGACCATCAATTAAAACAGCTACTTTATTGGCTAAAAACATCGCTTCCTCGCGATAGTGAGTGACCAGAACCGTAGTCTGGTTAGTTTCCTTAATTACTTGCTTTAGCTCCAAAACTTTCTCTTCCCGAGTTGGATAATCAAGAGTCGAAAATGGCTCATCAAGAAATAAGATTTCAGGTTCCAGGATAAAAGCCCGAGCTAAATGTACACGTTGAGATTCTCCGCTGGAAAGGGTGCGAGCATCACGAGACAAAAGTTCAGAAAGAGAAAAAAGCTCAACTATTTTTTCCAGTCTCTCTTTTATTAAACCCGGTGTTGTTTTCCTAACTTTTAATCCGTAAACAAGGTTCTCTTCAACGGTTCCCCTAAAAAAGAGAGGTCGAGGAAGTAACAAAGCCATCTTTCTTCTCAAAAACAAACTATTACTGTCATTAACCTTTTGATTTTCAAAAAAAACTTCCCCTTTGAAAGGTTTTTCTACCAGTGCCAAAATCCTTAACAGTGAGCTCTTTCCTGAACCGTTAGGTCCATAAACAACCAAACAATCACCACTGAAAACCTTTAAATTTTCAATCTCCAAGACCTTTTTTCTGCCATAAACTTGCTCTATGTTAGCTATCTCCAACTTCGGTGAAACCACTTTTTCTCTCCTTTTTGCTGAAAATAAGTCAGCAAATAGTTAATAAGAAAGCTCAAGAAGAGCAAGATGAGAGATAAAGCAATCGCCATCTCAAACCTTCCCATTCGAGTATTTAAGACAATCGCTGTAGTTAAAACTCGAGTGTAGCCTTTAATATTTCCTCCAACCATTAAAACTGACCCAACTTCTGAAATCACCGCCCCAAATCCAGCCATAACCGCCGCCAGTGTCGCTAGACGAGCTTCCTTTAAAACAATCAATAAAGCCTGGAAAGAAGAGGCACCCAAAGCTCGAGCTTGAAAAACAATTAAAGGGTCAACTTGCTGAACGGCAGCCAGAGTGAAGCCAGTAACAATGGGAAAGGCAATAATAGCCTGAGCTACAACCATAGCCTCCGGGGTGTAAATCAAATCAAGTTGCCCAAACGGTCCGCTGCGCCAGAGAAGAAGGGCAATAAAAAGACCAACAACCACTGGCGGCAAACCCATTCCCGCATTTATTAAGGAAATAAAAAAGTTGCGTATAGGAAACCTTCCCAGAGCCAACAGTACTCCTAAGGGTAAGCCCAAAAGTAATGCTATGAGAGTGGAAAGTCCTGAAACTTTCAAGGTTAAAAGTGTTATCTCAACTACTTCAGGGTCAAGAGAAACTAATATTTCAATTGCCTTTTGAAAGCCATTTATTAAAAGTTCCATCTCAGCTAATTTAATTCTCCTTTGATCACTTTGGATTAATAGCTGGCATAAAAAGAGGCTCTCCGTATTTTTCTTTACCAAACTCAGCTATAAAAGTTTGAACCCCTTGACTTAAAAGAAAATTACAAAATTCTTTAGCCAGTTCGTAATTGGCTTTAGGAAATTTAGCTGGATTAACTGTAATAACACTATACTTATTAAGCAAATCACTTCCCTCACTAGCGATTTCTTGAAGTTCCAGATTATCTTTAAAAGCAAGAAATGTCCCTTTATCTGAAATAATATAAGCTTGTTTTTCGCCAGCTATTTTTAGGCTTTCTCCCATTCCCTGACCGGTTTGAAAATACCAACTACCCTTGGGGATTATACCTGCTTCTTTCCAAATTTTTAGTTCGCACTGATGGGTGCCCGAACCGTCAGCTCGCGAAACAAAGTTCGTTTTTTTCTCAGCAATCAGCTTGAAACAGTCAACAATCGGAAGACCTTTAACCTTTGCTGGGTCAGAAAAAGGACCAAGAAAGACAAAATAATTGGTCATCACCAGCTCTCTCTCTTTTCCAAAACCCTGCTTCATAAAC